>PKWB01000152.1:19630-21352 GCA_003131685.1 Candidatus Dormiibacterota bacterium | reverse complement strand
ACCGCGCTCACCGAGGCCGAGGAGTTCCACAAGATCTACACCCTCGAGGTCGTGCCGATCCCGACACACCGGCCGATGGTGCGTCTCGACGAGCCCGACCTCATCTACAAGGGTGAGGAGGGCAAATATCGCGCTGTGGTCGATGAGATCGCGGAGCGGTACAAGAAGGGACAACCGATCCTCGTGGGGACGACGAGCATCGAGAAGAGCGAGCGGTTGAGCCGCCAGCTCGACAAGATGGGCGTCCAGCACTCGGTGCTCAACGCCAAGTTGCACGAAAAGGAAGCGGACGTCATCGCCAACGCCGGCCAGCGCGGGAGCGTGACGATCGCGACCAACATGGCCGGACGTGGTACCGACATTGTGCTCGGTGAGGGGGTCGCCGATGTCGGCGGTCTGTACATCATCGGGACCGAGCGACACGAATCGCGGCGCATCGACAACCAGCTGCGCGGCCGCGCGGGCCGTCAGGGCGATCCCGGGGAGTCACGCTTCTTCCTGTCCTTCGAGGACGACCTGATGCGCGTCTTCGGCGGCGAGCGCATGCAGGGCTTCATGGGCAAGCTCGGCGTCGACGAGGACACGCCGCTCGAGTCGAAGCTCGTGTCGCGGCAGATCGAAGGAGCGCAGGCACGCGTCGAGGGACAGAACTTCGACAGCCGCCGTCACGTCGTCGAGTACGACGANNGTCATGAACAAGCAGCGCGAGATCATCTACGGCGAGCGTCGCAAGATTCTCGAGGGGACCGACACGCGCTCGAACTTCACCTCTATGGTCGAGCACGTGGTAGCTACTGAGGTGCCGACGTTCTGCGAGGGACGGCATCGGGAGGCCTGGGATTTCGAGGGTCTCTGGACGCAGATGCGCATGTTCGCCACGGGCCTGCCGCCATTTTCCGAGGTCAGCATGGACAGCCTCGGGAATTCGGTCGAGGAGGTCACCGAGACGCTCAGCGGCGAGTTGATCGGCCTCTACGAGGAGAAGGAGCAGGAGTACGGCGCGGAGTTGCTCCGTGAGGTCGAGCAGAGCGTGATGCTCCAGGTGATCGACGCCCGGTGGCTCGCGTATCTGACCCAGATGGATCACCTCCGCGAGGGCATGGGCTTCCAGGCCTACGGCCAGATGGACCCACTGGTCGAGTACAAGGCTGCCGCGTTCACCGCGTTCCAGGACCTCACCGAGGACATCCAGCGCGAGATCGTGCGAGCCCTGCTCAACGTCCAGATCCGGCGTGTGGATCCCAGTGAGACTGCGTTGGCCGACGACGCAGGTGCTGGTGAGGCGGCGGCCATCCCGGCGCCCACTGCAGGAGCCGCTGAAGCGACTGCGCCGCCATCGCCGCGAGCGGATCGGCCGGGTGGCGCAACCGACGGGGCGCAGGTGCCTCCCGCGCGGCCGGCCGCAGCGCTCGCAAGCGGCGCCCTCGCGCGTGCCACTGCGTCACGAGTGTCCGCGCCGGTGGTGAGCAAGCCGATCGTGCGCAACATCGTCGAGTCGTCCTCGGAGGGGACGCGACGCGCCGATGGCAACGGCATTGTCAGCGGCGCCACCAATGGTGCGAGCGGGGCGCCGCAGGGCAAGGTCGGACGAAATCAATCATGCCCCTGCGGGTCCGGGAAGAAGTACAAGTACTGCCACGGGCGCTGACCGGCGGCAACCAGCGCGCGTGGCGGGCTGAGAGGAAGCCCGCTCGGCCGTGGGGGCCGCCGGTCAGCCGGCCA
>PKWB01000152.1:0-19577 GCA_003131685.1 Candidatus Dormiibacterota bacterium | reverse complement strand
CATCGAGGTTTTCAATTCCCTCCGCGACGATGCGAAGGCCCAGTGAATGTGCGAGGTCGACTGTCGAGCGAATGATCGACACCGCGCGCTTGTCCTCCGGCGCGCCGGTGAGAAAGGTGCGGTCGAGCTTCAGCTCACTGACCGGTAGCCGGCGTATGTAGGTCAGCGAGCTGAACCCGGTGCCGAAGTCATCGATGGACAGCTCGACGCCGAGAGCGCGCAGCCGCTCGAGAACCCGGAGTGCCTGCTCGGGGTCGGCGATGAACGAGTCCTCGGTGATCTCGAGGGTGACGTGGCCTGGATGCACCTCGCGCCTGGCAATCAGCGCAGCGATCTTGTCGGGCAACTCGTCATCACGGAGGCTGGCGGCCGAGATGTTGACCGAGACGCGCAGGTCGTATCCCGCCATCGACCACCGCGACTGCTGGACTAAGGCCTGATCGAGCACGTCAATGGTGAACGGGCCCATGAGGCCGGCATCCGCGATCAGGCCGAGGAACGCGACCGGCGGCAGGACGCCGCGCGACGGATGGCGCCAGCGCGCCAACGCCTCCGCCCCGGTGACCAATCCGGATGCGAGGTCGAGGATCGGCTGGTAGAAGAGAGCGATCTCCCCGAGGCGTAGCGCATCACGCAGATCCTCCATGAGCTGGAGCCGCTCGCGGGCGTTCTGGTCGTAGTCCGACGAGTACACCTGCCATGGGTCGTGGGAGCGTTTGGCCGCGAACATGGCCACGTCAGCTTTCTGGAGCAGGGTCTCGGGTGCGGTGCCGTGCTCGGGTGCCAGTGCAATGCCGATGCTGGCATCGACGCGCAGGCTCATGCCCTCCAGCTGAAACGGCTGTCGCAAGACTTCGCGAACGCGTTTCGCCACCTCGACGGCCGCAGCAGCATCGACCGGTGCGGAGAGCACCAGTCCAAACTCGTCGCCGCCGAGGCGTGCGAGCGTTCCGCTGGTTCCCACGGCATCGGTGAGACGTGGGCCCAGCTGGCGCAGGACATCGTCGCCGACGTGGTGGCCAAGGCTGTCGTTGATCTCCTTGAATCGGTCGAGATCGATCATCAGCACGGCAGTCGTGGCTTCGGCCTCGGATTCGAGGCAAGCGGCAAGGCTCTCGAAGAAAAGCCGTCGGTTCGGCAGGCCGGTCAGCTCGTCGGTTCGGGCCTCTCGCCGGCTGTCCGCGAGCGCGCGCAGCTGCCGAAACGCATAGGCGGATCGGGCGATGGCGATCAGGAGCGTGGCGATGGCAAGGACCACGCCGAGCGAGATTGATCGCCCGGCCGCATACACCACGATTCCCAGCGAGCTCAGCAGGAAGAGGACCGGAACCACGTTGGTGGGCCGAATGGTCGAAATGCTCTTGGCAGCCGACACCCCCATGCCCTGCCAGGCGGCAAAGGCCATCAAAAACGTCCCGATGAGATACAGGCTGTCCAGCGGCGTACCCGTGACGTACGTGTTCGTGGTCACTTGGAGCACATACACGCTGTCGGCGGCCGCAAACAGGACGAGTCCGGCGCCGAGAGTCCACCAGAGGCGTCCCGGGCGCCAGCCTCGAACGGCAAAGACCGCGACGACCATGGTAACGAGGACCATGTCGCCAATCGGATACGCGATGTTCGTGGCGAGGCTTACCTTGCTAACCCCAGCGCTCGCCTTGATGATCGGAGCGATCACCAGCGTGGACTCGAGCGCGGCGACCCCGAGAGCGGCGATGAGCCCGTCGACCCAGATGGTCTTCGAGGTATGTGGGACGGTTTCGCGCACCAGGAGGCCGATGCCGGGGAACGCGAAGACGAAGAACGTCAGGAAGGAGGCGTCGGAGATCGAGGGATACGGAAGAGGGATGAAGTACTGCACCCAGGCGGTCCACAGGACCGATCCGGCGGTGAAGAACCAGAGGCCGACTGCCAGAGCTCCCCAGCCCCAACGCCCGCGCCGTCGCGCGATTGCCCGCCAGGTGCACAGGGTCGCGCAGCCCACATAGCCGACATTGGCGACCCAGACATCAAAGAAGTAATCCGACGTTCCGGGTTTGCGAAGAATCGTCGACCCGAGGTACAGAAGTGTGAGAGCGCCGGTGACCAGCCCGAGGGCCATCACGCCCCGGGGCCAGCGGCGTCCCTTGGCAGGGATCCCCGCAGCGAGTCGGCGCAAGGCTGAGCCCTCCGGCATCACAAGCCTTCCTTGTGAGCCTGTCTGGTGTGATCCTCGCGGTCGCCGTGAGCCAACCGCAGGGCTGTGTTGGGTTCAGCCTATCGACCGATCACGTTTGAATCGGCCCGGCGACGTTACGGAATCGAAAGAGGTGGTGCCGAACCGGACGGACAATTGGCCTGACACATCGCGGGAGACGGCACGATCCTCTAACGCTGTGCGATAATTCGAACAGTGTTAGAGACACCTACTCGCGATAGACGCGCCGAACGGCGCGATGCCGTGATCGTCGAGATCCTCGACGCGGCGTGGGAGATCGCGCGCACCGACGGGCTGGCCGGTCTGTCCCTCCGAGACCTCGCGGCCAAGATCGGCATGCGGCCGCCGTCGCTCTACTGGTACTTCGACTCGAAGCTCGCGATCTACGACGCGATGTTCGTCCAGGGCAACAAGCAGCTGCTCGCTCGCATCACCGAGCAGGAGTGGCCTGCGGATCCTCGAGAAGCGCTTCGCGTCGGCGCGCGCCTGTTCGTCGATTTCAGCATGGAGGACGTCCAGCGCTACCAGCTGCTCTTCCTGCGGACCATCCCGAACTTCGAGCCCTCAGCCGACGCGTATGCGGTGGCCATGCAGGTCTATGAGCAGATGCGCGACCGCTTTGCGGCCGCCGGCCTCGGCGGTCCCACCGCATTCGACATATGGACCGCGCTGGTGAGCGGGCTCTCGGCCCAGCAGATCGCCAACGACCCGGCCGGAGACCGCTGGCTGCGACTCATCGACGAGGTGGTCGATATGTACATCGATCACGTAACCGCTCCACCAAAACGAAGGAAGGACTCATGACGGCAACAACCATCGCCACAGGGGTGGCTCCTCCCGCAGATGTCGCGACAATTCCGGCGCTCGGTCACACGGAGGCGATGGGCCTTGCCGGCACGGAGTTCACCCGGATGATCGACCTGCTGCGCACGCTGCGTGCTGATGAATGGGCAACGGACACGGTCTGCAACCTGTGGAACGTGCGCTCGATGGTTGCGCATGTCGTCGGCATGGCTGATGCGCAGGCGTCGTTCCGCCAGTTCGCCCACGATTTCGGAGCCGCGCGAAAGCGCAGCGGTGGCGCGATGATCGACGCCCTCAATGCGTCCCAGGTACGCGATAGAGTGGACATGACACCCGAGCAGCTCGTCGATCGGCTGGCCGCGGTCGCGCCCAGGGCGGTGCGATCGCGTCGTCGCACCCCGGCCGTCATGCGCAAGGTCGTGCGTTTGAGGCAGGACCCGCCGTTCGCGACCGAGCGGTGGCCGTACGGCTTCCTCGTCGACACGATCTTCACGCGCGACACCTGGGTGCACCGCCTCGATATCTCGCGTGCGACCGGTCGTGAGATGACCATCACACAGCAGCACGACGGTCGCATCGTCGCCGGTGTCGTCGCGGAGTGGGTGCATCGCCACGGTAAGCCGTTCACGCTGAATCTCAGCGGCGCGGCCGGAGGCAGCTGGCACGCGGGAGACGGCGGCGAACTCGTGGAACTGGATGCGCTCGAGTTCTGCTGGACCGTCGCGGGTCGGGCCGAGGGCGACGGTCTCCTCGCCACCCCGGTTCCGTTCTAAGCGAACACGCCCCGGTCAGCGCATCCGGATGAACGACGCGTTGGTGCGGTACTCGCCGAGTGAGCGCGCGTCCATGTACGACATGGAGCTGCGCAGCCCGGCCACGTAACGCTGGATCACATCGGCGACCCGGCCCTTGTACGCAACGATCGACTCGGCGCCCTCGATGTACTCGGGATCCTCACCGGCGAATTCCTGCTGCACGGAGAATGAGGCTGCGCCGCGCATGATCTTGAACTTCTTTCCGTCGACCACGATCACCCGCCCGGGCGCCTCGTACGTCCCGGCGAGCGCCGAGCCGACCATCACCGCGTCCGCGCCGAGCGCAAGGAGCTTGCACATGTCGGCCGGGTTGCGCACCCCGCCATCGCCGATGATGAGCGCGCGCCGGCGCACCTGCGCACATTCGTAGACGCTGTAGGGCGTCGGCGCATGCACACCGGTTTCGGTGCGCGTCTCGCACACCGAGCCGCCGGCAATCCCCACGCGGATCGCGTCCACGCCTTGGTCCTCGAGCCACCGGAACGTCTCGGCTGATGCGACGTTCCCGGCGATCAGGAACACAGCGGTGCCCTGGTCGCGGACCCAGCGCACCGCATGCGCGACCTGCTCGTGCGCGCCGTTGGCCGTGTCCAGGCACACGATGCTGCAGCCGGTCTCGACGATGCGCGCGAAGCGTTCGCGGTAGTCGCCGGTCACGCCGAGCGCGGCGGCAAGGGGGCCGCCCGTGGCCGCGACCTCACCAAGCTCTGCCGCCTGCTCGTCGATGGACTGGAACCGAGGGAGGATGCCGAGCGCGCCGTCCTGGCCCAGCGCACGGCACATGTCGACGCCGCAGACATCCGGCATCGGCGATCCGATCAGGGGAACCGTCAGCCGCAGCGGTCCAAAGTCCACCACCGGCAACGCCTCGGTCCGGTGCGCGAGCGTCGAGCGGACACGCGGCACCAGCGAGACGTCGTCGAAATCGAAGGCCCGGGGCATATCGGTAAAGAGGTCGCCGATCGCGTCGGCCGATACGGCGGCAACGGTTTGCATGACTTCATTGTGGAATACTCCGGAGATGACCGAGCTTGCAGAACGCGCCACCGACGTCGCCGCCCGTATTGCTGAGCTCCAGGGGCATCTTTGACCTCGACGGCAAACGCGTCCGTCTGAAGGAACTCGACCAGGAGATCGCCGCGTCGGACCTGTGGGACGACCCACGGCATGCGGCCGCGCTCAACCAGGAAGCCTCGCGCATTCGTGACGACCTCAGCACCTGGGAATCGCTGACCCAGCGCGCCAGCGATACGCGCGAGCTCGCGTCCATGGTCGAAGCCGAGCCGGACGCGGCGATGACCCACGATATCGAGACGGAGCTCAGGGCCCTCGAGAAGGAGATCGGCCGCCGCCAGATCGACCTCCTCTTCAGCGACCCGTACACCGACCATGTCGCCCTGATCGGCATCCACGCGGGTGCCGGCGGCACCGANNGAGGCGGGCATCAAGTCCGCGACCATCCGTGTGTCCGGACCGCGCGCCTACGGCCTGCTCAAGGGCGAGCACGGCGTCCATCGCCTGGTGCGGATCAGCCCGTTCGATGCCGCGCACCGGAGGCACACGTCGTTCGTGCTCGTCGAGGTGACCCCCGAGATCGAGGACACCGTCACCGTGGAGATCGACCCGGACGATGTGCGCACCGACGTCTTCCGATCGAGCGGCGCCGGCGGCNNCGGCCAGCATGTCAACAAGACCTCCTCGGCGGTGCGGTTGACCCACATCCCCACCGGCGTCGTGGTCACCTGCCAGAACGAGCGCTCACAGCAGCAGAACCGGGACGTCGCCTGGCGCGTCCTGCGCTCGCGCTTGCTGGCGCTGCAGCAGGCCGCACACGCGCAGAAGGTCGCCGACCTCAAGGGCGAGTTGATAGCGGCCGAGTGGGGGAGTCAGATCCGCTCCTACGTGCTCCATCCGTACACGATGGTCAAGGACCACCGGACCGCGGTTGAGGTCGGCAACGCCCAGGGGGTGCTCGACGGCGACATCGACCCCTTCATCGAGGGATACCTGCACTGGGCGGCGCGCGAGGGCGCAGAATCGAAGGCATCCTGATAGAACGGATCCCGGCCACCAATCCCGGTACGGAAGTGACCAATCTGTGAAATATCTCGGGAGTCCGGCGGAACCCCGGTTTATACTGGCCGCCGACTCAGCAGCGATCCCAGAAACCATCTTATGAACACATCGCCCCAGGGGGCAGCCTGGTGAGCGTGGCGGTCGCAGAGCGATCTGCGGCACCCCCTCAGCACGCGCTGCGCCCGGTCATCTCGTTTCACGGCGTGAGCAAGGTCTACCCGAATGGAACGGAGGCCCTGCGCGACGTTGATCTGGCGATCCATCAGGGCGACTTCTGCTTCCTGGTCGGCCCGAGCGGCGCCGGCAAGTCAACCCTGGTGCGCCTGCTGATCCGGGACGAGGCGCCCTCGACGGGCCGGATCTTCATCGACGGGCAGGAGGTGAGCCGGATGTCGCACCGCAAGCTCCCCAAGCTGCGGCGCAAGTTCGGCATCGTGTTCCAGGACTACAAGCTGCTCACGCGCCGCACCGTGGCCCAGAACGTCGCCTTCGCCCTCCAGGTGACCCGCCCCGGCCAGCGCCACCTGCGCGAGAAGGTGGAGGAGGTCCTCTGGATCGTCGGTCTCGAGGACAAGCTCGACAAGTTCCCGGACGAGTTGAGTGGTGGTGAGCAGCAGCGCGTGGCCATAGCCCGCGCGCTGGTGCACCGGCCCCGGATCTTCCTCGCTGACGAACCCACCGGCAACCTCGACCCCGACACCTCGTGGGGCATCGTGCAGCTGCTCCTCCAGATCAATCACCGCGGGACGACCGTGCTCATGGCGACGCACAACCGCGAGGTCGTCGACCTCGTGCGGCGCCGCGTCATCGCCATCGACAACGGCCGGGTGGTCAGAGACGAGGCCGAGGGAAGCTACCTGCGCGAAGGAACCGCCACCCTGTGAGACAGGTCCTCGCCTCGCTGTGGTTCGCACTCCACAGCGCAGGGCAGAACTTCAGGCGCAACCTCGGCGTCTCGCTCGCGGGCGTCTTCACGATGGGCCTGATCATCTTCCTGGTCGGTGGATCGCTCCTCTTCACGCATTCCGTGGACACCGTGCTTCAGGGGCAGGAGCAGAACGCCAGCCACCTGAAGATCTACCTGTCCGACAACGCGTCGCTGGCGGCCATCACGAACTTCGAGAGCCGCCTCAAGGACGACCCGCGGGTGATCTCGGTCACCTTCGAGACCAAGGACCAGGCCAAGCAGCAGGCGTCGCAGAACCCGTCGATCTCAAGCGCGCTCGCCGTCCTCGGCAGCAACCCCCTGCCCGCGTCGCTGAACCTCGATGTCCGCAAGCTCACCTACCTGAGCCAGTTCAACGCCGAGGCAAAGGCGATGCCGATCGTCGACAGCACCACACCGACCGACTACAACTCCGACGTCATCGGCAAGCTCAACACGGTCATCACGGTGATCGAGTGGGTCGGGGCGATCATCGCGATCATTCTCCTGACCATCAGCATCGTCATCATCATGAACACGATCCGAACCGCGGTGTACTCACGCCGAACCGAGATCGAGATCATGAAACTGGTCGGCGCGACCGACTGGTTCGTTCGCTGGCCGTTCATCCTCGAGGGAATGCTCGGCGGGTTACTCGCCGCGATCTTCTCCGGGGCGGTGGTGTTCGGCGCCTACCGTCTCTTCGTGCAGGCGGCGCAGGGCAACCTTCTCAGCGTCCCCTTCGACGCGCGCTACACGATCACCCTGCTCATCGTGCTCCTGGTCGGCGGTGTCGCGGTCGGTGCCTTCGGGAGCTTCCTCGGCGTTCGCCGGTTCCTCTCCGCGTGACCCCGACGGCCATCGCGCCGTCCGTCTCCCTGATCTGAGGCGCTGCCGCGCATGGCTCGAAGGACCCCGCCGATATACTCAAGTCCCGTGGCCCAACGATTTGACATCGCCATTCTCGGGGGCGGGATGGGCGGCTACCCGGCAGCGATCCGCGCAGCCCAGCTGGGCCTGAGCGTGGTCCTGGTGGAGGAGGACAAGGTCGGCGGCACGTGCCTCCACCGCGGCTGCATCCCCGCCAAGGCACTGCTCCAGAGCGCCGCGCTGCTCGATGAGCTGCGGCATGCGGACACCTTCGGGGTCACCACCGGCGACGTGCACTTCGACTACTCGGTCGCGGGCCGCCGCCGCGACTGGGTGGTCAGCCAGCTGCACAAGGGCGTGCAGTTCCTGCTGCGCAAGAACAAAGTGAGTGTCGTCAGCGGCCGGGGCCGCCTCGACGGTGCCGGGCGTCTGGTGGTCACCCCGCCGGCGGGGGACGCGGTCGAGATCGAGGCCGGCTCGGTGATCATCGCCACCGGCTCTCGACCCAAGCAGCTGCCCGGCAACCCCGCGGACGGGACGGTGATCTTCACCAGTGATGAGGCCCTCCGGATCGACCGGGTGCCGGCGTCCGCGATCGTGCTCGGCGCCGGAGCGGTCGGCGTCGAGTTTGCGTCGCTCTACCGCAGCTGCGGCGCCGAGGTGACCATCGTCGAGATGCTGCCGAGCCTCGTGCCGCTCGAGGACGCCGCAGTGGGCGGCGAGCTCCGGAAGCAGTTCGAGGCTCGGGGCATCACCTGCCTCACCGGGCACCGTCTCGACCTCGGCTCGATCGAGCGCAACGAGGGCGGCGTCGCCGTGACCGTCGCCGGCGAGGACGGCAAGGAGCAGCGCCTCCAGGCAGAGCTCCTGCTGGTCGCGGTGGGTCGCGCAGCCAACGTCGAGAACATCGGCATCGAGGGAACCGGGGTGGTCGTCGATCGTGGGGTCATCACCGTCGATTCGATGCTCCGGACAGGGGAGCCCGGCGTCAGCGCCGTCGGCGATGTCGTGGGCGGCTTCCAGCTGGCTCACAAGGCGCTGCACGAGGGGGTCCTCGCCGTCGAGGCCATCGCCGGCCGCGATCCGCACCCGCTCGATCCCCGGATCGTGACCCGGACCACCTACTGCACCCCGCAGATCGGATCCATGGGTCTCAGCGAAGCTGAGGCGCAGGCCGCCGGGTACGAGGTCGCCACCGGGGTGATGCCCTTCCGTGGGAACGGGCGCGCGCTCATCTGGGGTGAGAGCGGCGGATTCTGCAAGGTCGTCGCCGACAAGGCGGACGGGACCGTGCTGGGCGTGCACATCATCGGTCACGAGGTGACCGAGCTCATCTGGGGGCCGGCCCTCGGTGGTCTGCTCGAAACCACCGCATTCGAGATGGGACACGCGGTCGCTCCGCACCCTACACTCAGCGAAGTGCTCTCAGAAGCTGCCCTTGCCGTGAGTGGCGAGGCGATCCACATTTGAGCGGCTGTGGAGCGTCGAAGCACCGCCGTCGGCGTCAGCTTCGTCCGGAGGGATGATCGACAGGTGGCCATGACACGAACCGAGACCAAGGCGCGTGCCGGTCTCGACGCAGAGACGCTCCGGCTCATGTACCGGCACATGCTCCGATCGCGTCTGCTCGACGAGCGGCTCTGGGTCCTGAATCGCCAGGGGCGCGCACCCTTCTGGATCTCCGCCGAGGGGCACGAGGCGGTTCAGGTCGCCTTTGGCATGAACCTCAAGCCCAAGTACGACTGGGTGGCCCCGTATTACCGCGATCTCGCGCTGACCCTGGTGCTCGGCATGACTCCGAAGGATCACATCCTCTCGGTCCTGCAGCGAGCCGCCGATCCCAACAGCGGCGGCCGCCAGATGCCGGCGCACTATGGATGCAGGCGCCTCAACATCATCACCACCGGGTCGCCGGTCGGCACGCAGTTGCTGCACGCGACGGGGATCGCCCTCGCGTCGCGCATGCGTGGCGAGGATGCGGTGACACTGACGTCGATCGGCGAGGGAGGCACCAGCGAGGGCGATTTCCACGAGGCCATGAACTTCGCGGCGATCCACAAGCTCGCGGTGATCTTCCTGGTCGAGAACAACGGTTTCGCGATCAGCGTGCCGTGGCAGAAGCAGATGCCGACGGAGGATGTCGCGGACCGAGCCAAGGGATACGGCATCCCCGGCGTGATCGTCGACGGTTGCGACGCCATCGCCTGCTATCGAACCGCGCGCGAGGCGGTCAAGCGCGCGCGCCGCGGCGACGGCCCGACGCTCGTCGAGGCGAAGGTGCTGCGTCTGACCTCCCACAGCTCCGACGACGATCAACGTCGCTACCGCACCGCCGCGGACCTCGAGGCGGACAAGGAGCGCGACTCCCTGCACCGGTTCAAGGCGACGCTCGAGGAGCTCGGCGTCCTGCACCAGGGTGACGCCGAGGAGATGCGCAGCGAGCTGGTGCTCGAGCTCGATCGCGCCACCGAGGAGGCGGAGGTATCGCCCTTCCCGTCGGCCGACACGGCGATGCTTCACGTGTACTCCGAGACCGGCGACTGACGTGCCTCAGAAGTCGTACATCGAAGCCATCCGCGATGGCATCCGCGAGGAGATGCGGCGCGATGAGCGCGTGATGATCCTCGGCGAGGATGTCGGCGCCAAGGGCGGCGTCTTCGGGGTCACCGAGGGCTTGCAGAAGGAGTTCGGCGAGTGGCGCGTGCTCGACAGCCCGCTCGCCGAGTCATTGATCGTCGGCGTCGCCATCGGCGCGGCCATGAACGGCCTGCGCCCGATCGCGGAGATCCAGTTCCAGGACTTCATCATGCCGGCTGTCGACCAGATCATCAGCGAGGCCGCGAAGATCCGCTACCGGAGCAACGGCGACTGGAACGTGCCGATGGTGCTGCGATCCCCGTTCGGCGGGGGAGTGCACGGGGCGCTCTACCACTCGCAGTCGATCGAGGCGATCTTCGCGCACATCCCCGGACTTCGCGTGGTCGTGCCCTCGAATCCCTACGACGCCAAGGGCATGATCGTCGCCGCGCTGCGCGACCCGGACCCGGTGCTGTACTTCGAACACAAGCGCTGCTATCGGGCGATCAAGGGCGAGGTTCCCGACGGCGAGTACACCGTGCCGCTCGATCGCGCGCGCGTGGTGCGCGAGGGCCAGGATATCGCCATTTTCAGCTACGGCATGATGGTGCACGCGTCGCTCGAGGCGGGCGATCGCCTTGCTGCAGATGGGTTTTCCTGCGAGGTCGTTGACCTTCGCTCGCTCCGGCCGATCGATCGCACAGCCATCGTCGCAAGCGCCAGCAAGTGCGGCAAGGTCCTCATCGTGCAGGAGGCCAACCTCGCGGTGAGCGTCGCGTCGGAGGTTGCGGCGATCATCGCGGAAGACTGCTTCGACAGTCTCGATGCGCCGGTGATGCGTCTCGGCGGCCCGGAGATTCCGGCGATGCCGTTCTCACCACCGCTCGAACAGTTCTACCTGGTGACGCCGGACAAAGTCGAGGCTAAGCTCCGCGAGCTGGCCGCGTACTGAACACGAATACAAGGAATCTCGCGAAATGGCCCTGACCGTCACGATGCCGCAGCTCGGCGAGAGCGTCACCGAGGGAACCGTCACGCGCTGGCTGAAGAAGGAAGGCGACAAAATCAAGCCGGGTGATGTGCTCGCCGAGATCGAGACCGACANNTCGATCGCCGAGGTGATCACCGACAAGGTGAATGCCGAGATTCCCGCGCCGGCCGACGGCGTGATGGCCGAGTTGATCGCGCCGGAGGGCACGGTCGTCCCGGTGGGTCAGCCGATCTGTTCCATCGAGACAGCCGGTGGGGCCACCGACGCCGCTCCGCAGGCCGCGGTGCAGGAACCTGCCGCGGTGGCGGCGCCCGTGGAGAGCGCCGAGGCGACGTCCGCTGCCGCGCCGGCGGCACCTGTGGAGCCGGAGGCGGGAGCCGAGAGTGCGGTCGCCCCGATCCAGGAGGCATTCACGGAGACCGCGGCCGATGCTCCGACCGAGGCTCCAGCCACGCATGAGGCAACCNNCACCGCGCGCTCGGTTCCCGCGGGGCGGTGGCAATTTGCTGACGAGGGGCGCTTCTCCGACCAGACCGGCGGCAACGGCCAGGCGGGCGGCTATCACGTGACCCCGGCCGTACGCATGCTGGTCCGCGAGCATGGCGTCGATCTGTCCGAGATCACCGGAAGCGGGATCGGGGGACGGATCTCGAAGAAAGACGTTCTTGAGTACGTGCAGCGGCGCGATGCCGCAGGTGGCTCGCCTGGTGCCGCGCGCACGCCGGCCGAGGTGCCTGTTCCGGCGACTCCCCTGGCTATGTCGCCTACTCAGGCACCCCAGCCGGCGTTGTCGGTTGCGTCTGGGCCACCTGCCGGTTCCGCCGCTTCGGCCTCCTTCACAGGGGCCGAAGGCGAGACTGTTGTTCCGCTGACGCAGGTTCGGAAGGCCATTGCGGAGCACATGGTTCGGAGCAAGCAGACGTCGCCGCATGCGTACGTGATGGTTGAGGTCGACATGTCGGCGGTGTCGCGGATCCGCGATCGCGAGAAGGCGGCGTTCGAGGCTCGGCACGGAGTCAAGCTGACCTTCCTGCCCTTTGTGGCGCGGGCGGTTGTCGAGGCGCTGCAGCGGCATCCCACGCTCAACGCTTCGTGGAGCGATGCCGGGGTTGTGGTCAAGCGGGCGATCAATCTCGGGATTGCGGTGGCGCTCGAGGACAACCTCATCGTGCCCGTGGTGCGCGATGCTGATCGTCTGAGCATCACCGGGCTCGCGACCACCATGGCCGACCTGGGGGCGCGGGCGCGCAGCAACCACCTCAAGCTCGACGAGATCCAGGGGGGCACCTTCACGCTCAACAACACCGGCGCGCTCGGTGCGGTGATGACCCAGGCGATCATCAATCAGCCGCAGGCGGCGATCATGACCATGGACCTGGTGGTGAAACGGCCGGTGGTCGTCGGCGACGCGATCGCGATCCGGCCGATCATGAACCTGGGCCTGTCATTCGACCATCGCATCAACGACGGCCTTCAGGCGACGCGTTTTGTGACCGCCGTCCAGAAGCTTCTTGAAGGTCTGGACCCCTCGGCGACCCTCGTTTAGCCCGTCCTGGCTATCATCAGGAGGAACGATGATCGAGCAAGGCGCTTTCGATGCGTGGGGGCTCCGGACACCCCCGGCCTGGGCGCAGCGCGCTCTCCGCAAGGGCATCATCGACGAGAGCCGGTTTCACGCCCTGATCCGAGTCGCCTCCGAGGACCCGGCCGTCGCGCGCCGGACGCCTCGCCACCCGGGAAGCTGCTCCTGCAGGCGACGGCCCACCCGGTCCTGCACGCGCTGGCGGGCGTAGCGGCCGCTTCGGCGCGCTCCGCCGGCCGGGCGTACAGCTGCCGGGTGGATCGGCGTTCCGGATCAGCTCAGGGAGATCGCGACCTCCTCGAGATCGTCGAGCGCTTCCTGCAGTCCGCTTTCCATTCCCGACGCGATGACCATGTCACGGATCTCGTTGCTCGGGTACTGCGTCAGGATGGCGACCGTCGTCCGGCCGTTCTCCTCGGTGAATGAGACCGTCGTCACGGCCGCACCGGAACCCGGCATTCCCTCGAAGACGTCCGTCGAGACGATGCGCTCGTCAGGGACGATCTCACTGAATTCGCCGTGGAAGGCCACCTCGAATCCGGCGTTCGCATTCATGGCGTAGCGCCACCTGCCGCCCACCCGCAGGTCGACCTCCGCGCTCGTGGCGATGCCATGGTCGCCGGCCCACCAGCGCTTGATGAGGTCGGGGGTGGTCCAGGCCCTGTAGACCAGGTGCTTGGGTGCGTTGAACTCCCGCGTGGTGAGGATCTCCGTATCCGACGGAAACGTCACCACCGCAGTCCCACTAGTCGCCGTCGCTGCCATGCCGGTCCTCCTTTTTCCTGAACTCTTGCTGTCCCGTGAACTCTTGGTCCGTCAATTCTTCCAGCACACCGTCCAGACGCTCGAATCGACGCGACCACGACGCCTCGTACGCCTTCACCCAGTCATGGATCGGCTTCAGGTGCCGCCCGTTGAGGCAATACACCCGTTGCCGACCCAGGTCGCGCACGTCGACAAGGCCCACCTCTCGGAGCACTCGCAGGTGTTTGGAGACGATCGGTTGGGGCAGGCCGAGCACGGCGACGAGGTCGTTGACGGGGCGCTCTCCTGCGGACAGCAGATCGAGGATCTGCCGCCGCCGGGGTTCCGCCACCGCATTGAAGGCGTCCGTCGTGCTTGCTGCTCGAGCCATGGCGCCATTATATGCCGATATCGGCATATGTCACCTCAAGCCACGGGGACGGTGACGGTAGAGCGAAGGGCCTTCAGGAGATGCGGCGGCGCGGGCTCAGTCGGGATCCTGGTGCGGGTAGCGCCAGTCGGTCGGCGGCACGAACGTCTCCTTGATAACCCGGGGGGACACCCACCGCATCATGTTCAGCGACGACCCGGCCTTGTCGTTGGTCCCGCTCATCCTGGCGCCGCCAAACGGCTGCTGACCGACGACCGCGCCGGTCGGTTTGTCGTTGACGTAGAAGTTGCCGGCGGCGTAGCGAAGGTGCGCAGACGCCTCATCGATGGCGGCCCGGTCGTTCGCGAACACGGCGCCGGTGAGCGCGTAGGGCGACGTGGTGTCGACCAGATCGAGGACTGACGGCCAGTCGGCATCGGCGTACGGGAACACCGTGAGGATCGGACCGAAGAGCTCGCGCTGCATGAGGTCGTGACGCGGATTCGAGGTCGCGAGGATCGTGGGATGGATGAACCAGCCGACCTCGGCGTCGCACTCGCCGCCGGCGACCAGGGTGAGCTCGGGATCCGTTCGCGCCGCGGTGAGGACCGCCTCGTGCTTGCGGAAGCTCGCCTCATCGATCACCGCGCCCATGAAGGTGCTGAACTCGGCGGGATCACCGACCGGGATCGCCTCGGTGGCGGCGGCAAGCGGATCACGCAGCCGGTCCCAGACCGACCGGGGGATGTAGGCTCGCGACGAGGCAGAGCACTTCTGCCCCTGGTACTCGAAGGATCCGCGGAGCAGCCCTACGAGCAGCGCGTCGGCGGACGCCGACGCGTGTGCGAGCACGAAGTTCTTGCCACCGGTCTCGCCGACCAGTCGCGGGTAGGTTTTGTAGGTGCCGAGGTTGGCCGCGACCGTGCTCCACAGATGCTGGAAGGTGTCGGTCGATCCGGTGAAGTGGATGCCCGCAAGCGAGGGATGCTTGACGGCGACCTCGGAGACGGCGGCGCCCGGGGCCGCGATCATGTTGATGACCCCCGGCGGCAGACCTGCTGCCTCGAGGATCTCCATGATCACCTGGGCGGCGAGCAGCGCCGTGGTCGCCGGCTTCCAGACCACTGTGTTCCCCACGATTGCGGGCGCGACCGCCAGGTTCCCCCCGATTGAGGTGAAGTTGAATGGGCTGATCGCAAGCACGAAGCCCTCGAGCGGCCGGTGATCCATGCGGTTCCAGATGCCCGGGGACGACACCGGCTGGTTGTCCTGAAGGTCACGGCCGTAGTGCACGTTCCAGCGCCAGAAATCGATCAGCTCGCAGGCGGCATCGATCTCGGCCTGATGGACACTCTTGCTCTGGCCCAGGATCGTCGCGGCGTTGAGACGGTCGCGGAAGGGGCCGCTCAGGAGGTCGGCGGCGCGGAGGAAGACGGACGCGCGCGTCTCCCACGGCGCCGTCGACCAGTCGTGATGGGCGGCGAGCGCCGCGTCGACGGCCGCCCGGACGTCGTCGGTGGTCGCGGTCGTCGCCTCCACGATCGTCAGGGAGTGGCGGTGCGGAGCGGTGACCGAGATCCGCTCGCCATGGCCGTCGAAGGTGCGCCCCCCGATATGGAGCGGGACCCGGTGTGGCGCTGCAGCCTGCATGTCGTGGATGGCGGCGCGGAGGCGGGCTCGCTCGGGTGTTCCCGGAGCGTACAGACGGACAGGCTCATTGATCGGGGGCTGAGAACTCATCGTGGCGATTGTGGCGCAGCGAGTGTGTAGAGTGAGAGAGCGCCATGGACCAGATCCGCTTGCGTCCCGTTCCCGTGGCGGATCCCCGTCCGCTGCATCAGCGGCTCCTCCCCGAGGGTGTCGATCGGCGGCCCGAGTGGCTCACCGTCAAGCTCCCAGCCGGAGACGGGTACTCGCAGATCAAGGGGATCATGCGCGGCCAGAACCTCAATACCGTCTGCGAGGAGGCCCGGTGCCCGAACATCGCCGAATGCTGGGGCCATGGGACCGCGACCTTCATGATCCTCGGCGACGTCTGCACCCGCGCCTGCGCCTTCTGCGCGGTGAAGAGCGGCAAGCGCGGTGGTGACATCGACTGGGATGAGCCACGCCGGGTGGGAGAGGCGGTCAGGTCGATGGGGCTGCGTCATGCCGTGGTCACCTCGGTCGATCGTGACGACCTCGCCGACGGCGGCGCCGGCGTCTTCGCGGCGACGATCCGGTCGATCCGGGCGCTGTCGCCCGGGACCACCATCGAGGTGCTGACACCTGATTTCCAGGGCGACCATGACGCCCTGCGCACGGTCATGGACGAGGTTCCCGAGATCTTCAACCACAACGTCGAGACCGTCGGCCGTCTCTATCGACGGGTCCGGCCGAAGTCAGAGCTCGATCGCAGCCTCGAGCTCCTCCGCGCGGCCAAGCGCATCGAGCCGAAGAGCCGTACCAAGTCAGGTCTCATGGTCGGGCTCGGCGAGGAGATGGATGAGGTCAAGGAGCTCCTCGACCAGATGCGCGCCCACGACATCGAGATCATCACCGTCGGCCAGTACCTGCGCCCGTCGCTCAAGCATCACCCCCTGATCCGCTACTGGCACCCCGACGAGTTCGCCGAGCTGAAGGCATACGGCAAGGCGCTCGGCTTCAAGCACGTCGAATCGGGCCCGCTGGTGCGCTCCAGCTACCACGCGCACGAGCAGGCGGTCGCTGCCCACGCCGGGTGAGCGAACCATGAGCGTGCCGGTACTCCGCTGGGCCTGGCTCGGTACCGTCAGCTATCTCGACGCCTGGGCCCTCCAGCGCGAGATCGCGCTCGCGCGCCGCACAGGGGGTCTGGACGACGACGCCGTGCTCCTGCTCGAGCACCCGCCCGTCTACACCATGGGCCGCCAGGGCGAGGCGCGTCATCTCGGCGCCGGGCCCGATGCGCTCCGTGCCGCCGGGGCCGAATTCCTCGAGGTCGATCGCGGCGGGTCGGTGACCTTCCACGGGCCAGGACAGCTGGTCGCCTATCCGATCGTCCGTCTGGCCGGCATCTTCCCGATCCCCGGCCACCCGGCCCACGGCGACGTCGACCGCTACCTGCGCGCCCTGGAGGCGGGCCTGATCGCCACCGCCGCGGAGTACGGCGTCGACGTCGCCCGGCGTCCACCGTTCACCGGCGTGTGGTCCGGGCAACGCAAGCTCGGCGCAATCGGCGTGAAGCTCGCAGCCGGGGTCACCACCCACGGTGTCGCCCTGAATGTGGCGACCGACCTCAGGTGGTTCGACCGGGTCACACCGTGCGGCATCGAAGGTGCCGGTGTGGCTTCGCTCGAGACCCTTGGAGCCCGCGGGCACACTCCGGCGGAGGTGGCGCCGGTGCTCGCCGCGTGCCTCGCGTCGGCATTCGGCTCCCGGCTCGAAACCGCGGGGCCGCTGGATGCGCTCGTGCGCCCGGCCGCACGCGAGGCGACAGCCGCCTGAGCATCCGCCGCCCTCGCCACTTGCGTCGGTCGGCGAACAAACGTTCCACTATGCAAATGGCAAACAAATCGGTAGGATCGCGACCACAGGACGTCCATCTGTTCGGTCCGACTCACCCTACGTCACATCAAACCCCCGAACCCGGTGGACGCCCCGGGGGAGCGTCATGGCCACCTTCGTCCGAAACCGCGTCCTCAATCAAATGGTGTGGTCAGCAGAAGAAGAGCGTCAGCGTGTTCAGCGGCGCGAAACGCTCTGCGAGCTCGACGGGCTGCTCACTCAGCTGGAAGAGGTGAATCTTCGTGGTGGGCCGATTCCCACGCGGGTGCTCGTCTCGCTCCGGCGTCGCGGAGTCTCGTTCCGGCCTCGGACCTCCGCGGCGGAGCTCATCGAGGCGGTATTCGTTGTGCAGGAACGCTTCATGCGCCAGCCCGACGGAGTGCATCGCGACATGGCGTCGACAACGGCCAGCGAATTGAGCAGACGCCTCGCGTCCTGACCGCTACGCTGATCGGGTGGACGTCGATGCCGCCCGACGCGCGGCCGGGGAAGCCGCGGTGCCTTTGGTCGAGGACGGGATGCGCGTCGGTCTCGGAACCGGGTCGACGGCACGCTGGTTCATCCTCGGCCTCGCCGAGCGGGTCCGCCAGGGCCTGACAATCCGCGCGGTCGCAACCTCGCTGGCGAGCGCGTCGCTGGCGACTGAGGGCGGCATCCTCGTGGAGGAGCTTGGGGCCGACGGTCTCGACATCGCCGTCGACGGCGCCGACAGCGTCGACCCGGCGCTGCGCCTCATCAAGGGCCGGGGTGGGGCGATGCTGCGCGAGAAGATCGTCGCTGCCTCTGCAGCGCGGTATGTGGTTATCGTCGACGCCGGCAAATACATGCCCAGCCTATGTGGCCGGGTTCCGGTCGAGGTGATCCCGTTCGGGAGCGCCAGAACGCTCCGCACACTCGCCGAGCGAACGTCGATGGCATTCGCATTTCGCACCGGCCCCGACGGACGCCCGTTCATCACCGACAACGGCAACCTCGTGGCCGACAGCGAAGACCGGGCTCTGCACGATCCATCGGCGCTGGCGGAGATGATCCGCTCGGTCCCCGGAGTTGCCGGCGACGGGCTCTTCGTCGGGATGACGGATCTCGTGCTGATCGGGCACGGCGATGGGAGCGTCGAGCAATTGACCGCTCCTGGAGATACAGTCGCCTCGGGCGGATAGCTCAGCTGGTTAGAGCGCCTCGCTTACACCGAGGAGGTCGCGGGTTCGATCCCTGCTCCGCCCACGTCCCGTCGCCGCCAGCGACAGGTCGCGATGTGTCCGCGACGCGTCACGCTCTCGAAAGGGTGTGTGGGCGACGATCACCGCGGTCGGTAGCGGTCGGACGTNNGCGTCACGCTCTCGAAAGGGTGCAGGGGTGACGATCACCGCGGTTGGTCGCGGTTGGACGTCTTTTGGGAGTTATGCATTGTGAGACGGCGTTTGCTGAGCAAGCCCTCCATCATCGGCATCGTCGTGGTGTTGGTAGCGGCCGGAGTGGGAGCTTTCTTTTTCACACGCGGCGCCGCTGCGACCGTCTCGTACCGGACCGGCGTGGCAACGCTCGGGACGGTGACGCAGACAGTGTCGTTGTCGGGGAACCTCGCTGCCAACGGCGAGACCGATCTCGATTTCGCCGGCGCGGGAAAGGTGACCGCTGTGAACGTGCAGTCAGGACAGACGGTGGTCGCCGGCCAGGTGCTGGCGACCCAGGATCCCACCACCGTTGACGCCGGCCTGACCCAGGCGGAGGCGACCCTCGCATCGGCGCAGGCGAACCTGACGCAGGCCGAGGCAGGCACGTCCGCCTCCAACCTCGTGCAGGCCGAGGCGCAGGTCAGCAGCTCATACGTCTCTTATCAGAACGCGGTGACGAGCCTCGCGGACACCAAGGCCGTCAATGCGCAGATGGTCGCGCAGTCCGACAGCGCCTATACGACGGCGCTGTCGGCGGTCACCGCGGCGGGCTGCACGGCCAGTGACACCACACCCCCGTGTCCACAGGACGAGGCGGCGATGACCCAGGCCTATCAGGCGTGGCAGGCGGCTAGGGTCAAGAGCACCCAGGCCAATGACCAGGCCCAGGGTCAGGTCAACTCCGACAAGGTGCAGTGGCAGAACGC
>PKWB01000157.1 GCA_003131685.1 Candidatus Dormiibacterota bacterium | reverse complement strand
GCGCGCGATCAATTCCTTGCCGACGCCGGATTCGCCGGAGATCAAGACCGGAATGGTCGACGCCGCCGCCTTCTCCGCGACGCGGATGACGGCGTGCATGTTCGCGCTCTTGGTGATGAGATCGGTGAAGCCGAGCGTGCCCGATTGGCTCTTCTTCATCCGCGCCAGTTCGCCTTCGAGTGCGCTGGCATTGAGCGCGTTGCGGAGACTCACATGCAGCCGCTCGGCGCCGACCGGCTTGACCACGAAATCGACCGCGCCGGCCCGCATCGCGGAGACGACATTGTCGATGCCGCCATGCGCGGTCTGCACGATCACCGGCACGTTGATTGCCGACTGGCGCAATCTGGCGAGCACGCCGAGACCGTCGAGGTTCGGCATCACCAGATCGAGGATCACGCAATCGATCCGCGCGCCGTCAGACCCGGTGAGCAGCGCCAGCGCGGCGTCGCGAACCGTGGTGTCCATGGCCGTGGACGATGCCAGCGTCTCCTGGCGCGAAATCGTCGTGAAGTCGGAATAGCGGAGCTTCAGGGTGACCGTGCGTGCGGTCCATCCGCCGGTGCGCAGGCGCGCTCCGACATCGCCGGCGAGCTCGGCGATGCGCGCATGCAGCGCATCGCGCTGCGCGACGTCGCGGGCGAAGGTCTCCTCGCGCGAGACGCTCCGGGGCGCGCCGGGAACGCTGACTGCCGCGGCATCGATCCCCCGGGCGCGCTCCCACAGCGAAGTCCCCGATGCGCGACCCACCCGACGCTGCACGGTGTCGAGTGGCAGGGCGGCGAGCTGCCCGAGCGTCGAGATGCCCAGTCCGCCCAACGCGCGCTCGGCAGCCGGCCCGAGCCCCGGCAGGCGCCGCAGCGGCAGTGGAGCAAGGAACGCGGCCTCGTCTCCGGGCTCGACGACCACGAATCCACGCGGTTTGCGCAGGTCGGAGGCGATCTTGGCCACCGTCTTGCAGGTGGCGACGCCAAAGGAGGCGTGGAGCCCGCTGGCGGTCAGGATCCGTTCCAGAATCTCCCCGGCGATGTGCTCTGCCGTGCCGAAGCGCCGGATCGAGCCCGTGACCTCGAGGAACGCCTCGTCGAGCGAGAGCGGCTCGATGATCGGCGTGTAGTCGCGAGCGATGTCGAAGACGGTTTTTGACGCGTCGCGATAGGCTCGGAAGTCCACCGGCACCAGGACAGCCTGCGGGCAGAGCCGGAGCGCCGTGCGCAGTGGCATCGCCGAGTGGACCCCGAACGCTCGCGCCTCGTACGAGGCGGCGCTGACCACTCCCCGGTTCAGCTGCGCGCCGCCATCGCCCGACGGCGCTCCACCGACGATGACCGGAAGCCCGCGCAACTCCGGCCGGCGCAACTGCTCGACCGATGCNNGCGGCGCGACGCAACACCCACGGCGGTGGATTGTCCTTGTTCTTGTTGACGCTCTGATAGAAGTAAATCTGATTCAGATCGCACAAAAGGGCAAGCCGGTGCAGGGAAATCCCCCTCTCCGCGCACCGTTCTTTGATGTACTCCTTGAACTCCACGCTCATTCAGAGTATAGGCCCATGTTCCGTAGCGCACCCGGCAACTCGCGAAGCGCAGCAATCACCGCATCGGCGTCGCCGGACCCCTCATTCCCACTCCTCCGGATGAGCACGCCGCGCATGCCGGCCGCGTGCGCGCCGGCGATGTCGGCAACCTCGCTATCGCCCACCATGACGGTGCTCGCGGGCCCGGTCCCGAGTGCTCTCATGGCCGCCTCGAAGATGCGTGGGGAGGGCTTCCGCCACCCGACCTCGGCTGAGAACGTGACGGCATCGAGATGGCTCTCGAGGCCCAGGAACCCGAGCTGGCCGTGGAGCGACTCGACCCGGTACGGGGCGTTCGAGCAGAGCCCCACCCGGGTGCCTCGGTCTCGCATGGAATCGAGCAGAGGAATCGCGTCCGGGTCGAGGTGGGCGCCGTGCCACCAGGCCTCCTGTTCGATGCGGAGGACCTCGTCCAGCAGGGCAGGGTCGAGATGGAGGCCGGCGTCGTTGTAGGCGCGCAGGGAGACCGCCACGACGTCGATCTCGTCGAGTGCGCCGCTCCGCTGGTGCTCGATCACCTCGTGCTCGACCCGCTGCATGATCGCGCGGACCGTTGAGATCGGCGGCTCGTGTCGCCCCGAGCCGACGAGCGCGTCGACAATCCGCTCCTCCGCCTCAGCGAGCGCGTCGCGCGGACGGGAGAATTCGACCAGCGTCTCCCCGTAGTCAAAGAGGATGCCGTCGAGCCCGCGTGCCGTTCCTTCCCCGGCCTCGCTCACGCGGGCGCACCACCTCCGGTGCCGCCACCCCCGCGTCCGCCTCGGCCGCCACGACGCTTGCGCCCGCCCTGCCAGCGTCGCTTGGAGCGCTTGCCGGTGCTTTTCGGCGCCGGCGACAGCTTCTCGAGATAGGCCTCGCCGGGATGCGGTTCGTTGGGATGTCCGGCGCGAGCACCGGGCGCCGAGGCGACCCGGGCCTCGTACTCCGCCAGGACCGCCTCGAGCGGTCGTTTGTCGCTTGCCGGCGGCGCGGCGGTCTCAGCCCATGGCTGCGACTTGGGGCTTGCCTCGGCGGCGAGCGTGTCCCCGCCCGGCAGTTCCGGGACGGCGTCGAGGACCGATTCGATTGCTCGCGCTATCAGGCGGTCGGCTTCAAGGGGGTCGCGAAGGGGTCGGTCAGCCGCCATCGACGTTGGTTCTCCAGCCGGCAAGCCCGAGGCCCGCCATCGTCTTGACATCGACCTCGCCCCGCCGGACCAGCGCCTCCACGCCTTCGCGGTCGAAGCGCTCGACGTCCATTCGCTCGTCAGCATCACGATCGGTCGGCCCCTCGCTGAGGTCAAAGGCGCGGAAGAAGTGCATCATCTCTGTGGAATACCCGGGCGTGAGCGGCGCGGTGGCCAGCGGGACGATCTGCTTCGCGCGCAGCCCCGTCTCCTCGGCGAGCTCGCGCTCGGCGGTTCGCGCCGGGGCCTCGTCCATGTCGCGCGTGCCTGCGGGCAACTCCCAGAGCGCCCGGTCCAGCGCGTGGCGCCACTGCCGGACCAGCACCACCTTGTCGTCGTCATCGATCGCCACGATCGCGACCGCGCCGGGGTGAGCCACGACCTCGCGCTGAGCGCGCGTGCCGTCCACCAGGGTTACGTCGTCCTCGTAGAAGGTCAGCAGCCGCCCCTGGTGGATGACCCGCCGGGACGTCTGGGTCTCGCGGAGGTGCTCCGTGGCTCCAGGGTCGACGGAAGCCGTGTCGGTGATCACCCGCTGAGTTTGACGCCCCTAGGAGCGATTCAGGCGCACGACCACTCGCCGGACTGGCCGTGGGCGAACATCTTGGCGGCGATGTTCGCCTGCACCGCGGGATTCCAGATCGTCGCCGCGGTCCCGCCGTTGGCGATGAATGTCGACATCAGGAACTGAAAGACCCCGATGTACGGCCCGCTCCGGTTCACCGAGTTCCAGTGGTAGTGCGATTCGCAGTTGGCGGTCTGGAGCATCCACGTGACGCTCACACCCCAGTGCTCGGCGGCGGCGGTGATGTCCGCAACCACCTGCGCCTGGCTGACCGACAGACCGCTCGGAACCACGAAACTCCGGGTGGCGTGCAACGCAACGCGGTGGCGAACCACCGGCGCCGGCTTGGGCGCGGCCGCGGCTGCCCTGAACACGGTGGCCTGTCGAACCCGAAGCATCAACGGACGTGCGGTCACGTTGGTGAGGAGATTGACCTCACCGACGGACGAACGGACCAGCGAGGCAGACGCGGCAACCGCCCCCTGGGCGGGCGAGGTGATGAGCACTGCGGTCGCAGGTCCGGCCACCATCATGAGGCAGCCGAGAACCAGTCCACGTGCCCGCTTGGGTAAATGCAAGGCGGATCACTCCTGTTTGGTCGGGCTCCGGCCATCTCGCCCCTGGCCGGGCTTGTCAGCGGCTCGACCCCCTGCTGCCCCTCTGGAGACTTCTCGTCTCGACGACAACGTGGCGATCTGAGCCGCGGGCGACCGTATCACAACGGGTACTTGTGCCGGCAACTCGCTCAAAAGGAGCGAACGCGTCTCACCAGCCGGTGGAAGCACCGATGGCGCAGGAGCTCGGAGCGGCGTTGAGCACCACCGGGACATCTGCTGACAGGCTGGATCCGCCCTGCCAAACGGACTCCTCGTAGCCGCCGCCGAGGATGACCCCCGTGGCGTTCACGCAGACCGCGTAGCTGACCACGGCCACCCCCGCGGCCAGCGTTGCCGACGGTGTCAGCGTGCCCTTGACGTTGCCGTAGCCATGCGAGGAATGACATGGCTGGCAGGAGTAGGCGGCGGATGCCGTACGGAGGATCGGGCCGATATCGGTCGGCCACGAGCCGACCGTCACCGTCGCGTCGACGCCCGTGGCGCCGTTGCAGGCATCGGTGCAATCGCCCGTTACGGCCAGTGTCTCGCCCGGCGCGAGGTTCACAGCGGCCACCGACTCGAGCGACCCGAGGGTGTGGCCGGCGCGATGGGTTACGAAATGAACGGTCACCGACGCAGCCCCGTGGTACTTCGCCTCGTTCTTGATGCGGGCAACTGGGATCGTGGCGAGGTCGAAGGTTCCGATGCCGATGCCGAGCACCCCGACCGAGAGTGTGTCCGGTGGCAATGCTGTTGGGGATGGAGCGGGCGTCGCGGTAGCGGTTGGGGCCGGCGTCGGGGTGGGCGGGGAGACACTCGAGCAGGCGGCGAGCAGCACCATCCCGACGGCGGCAAGCCAGGGCAGGGGGGATCGGGGCTGGGGCATCGTCTCCATCCTAAGGACAGTTTCGGGCGCAATCGGCGCGTGACAGAATTGACATCCAGGTCAATCCGCTCGGCCCAAGGAGGCATCGCTCGTGCATTTCTCGGCTGAGCACGAGGCGCTTCGAGAGAGCGTCCGCGACTTCGTCGCCAGGGAATTGCGCCCCCATGCGGACGAGTGGGAGGAGGCGGAGGGCTTCCCGGACAGCGTGTTCAGACGGATGGGCGAGCTCGGGCTGCTCGGCCTGCGATACCCGGAGCGATACGGCGGGCAGGGCGGCGATTACTTCAGCGCCATCGTCCTCGCCGAGGAGATGGCTCGCTGCGGTTCGGGTGGCGTCGGCATGGCCATCAGCGTCCACACCGAGATGGCGACACCACCCATCCTCAAATGGGGCACCGAAGAACAGAAGCAGCGGTACCTGGTGCCCGCGATCAAGGGTGAGAAGATCGCCNNCGCGCTCGGCATCACCGAGCCCGACGCCGGCAGCGATGTTGCGAGCATCCGGACTCGTGCCGAGCGCGTCGACGGCCACTGGCGCATCAACGGCAGCAAGCTGTACATCACCAACGGCGTGCGCTGCGACTTCATCCTGCTGGTCGCACGCACCGGTTCGCAGGACGCCGGGGCGCACGGGATCACGCTCTTTCTCGTCGACAAGCACGTTCCCGGTTTCACCGTGTCGCGCAAGCTCAAGAAGCTGGGCATGCACTCGAGCGACACCGCCGAGCTTTCCTTCACCGATGTGGAGGTCGGCGACGACGCCGTCCTCGGCGAGGTGGGCGAGGGTTTCTACAACCTGATGTGGGAGCTGCAGGGCGAGCGTCTCATCGGGTCCGCGGGCTCAATCGCAGGCGCCGAGGTCGCGTTTGAGGAAACCTTGAAGTGGTGCAAGGAGCGCGAGGCCTTCGGACGTCCGATCGGGAAGTTCCAGGTCAACCGGCACAAGCTCGTCGACCTCTTCACGGAGATCACCGTCGCCAAGAACTTCGTGTACAGCGTCGCGGACCGGTGGAATCGCGACGAGTACCCGGTCACCGAGATCTCCATGGCCAAGCTCCTGGTTGGGAGGGTGACGACGCTGGTCGCCGATACCTGTCTGCAACTGCACGGCGGCATGGGCTACATGGCCGAGAGCGGCATCTCTCGATACTTCCGGGACTCACGGCTTATCCGCATCGGCGGCGGGACCGACGAGGTGATGAAGGAGATCATCGCCAAGACTGCACTCGGACTTTGAGGTGGTGCCGGCTGACGGCGTTCGCATCTCCGGTGGCACCGACGTCAGCTAATGAACACCACGGTCTGAACGATCTGGTCAAAGACACCGGCGCTCGGCGCCGATGCGATCAGCGAATCCGGACGGCCGCCGACATAAGCGAAGAGGTTGTACGCGCGGCCGTCCGTCGTGAAGTCGTATTCGACCTGGGGGCCCCCTCCTTGACCCTCGGTCTGGGTGCCGGACAGGCGTGTGCCGGTCACGCCGTCAACCGTGACGGAGGTCCGAGTGATGCCCCCGGCGTAGAGGCTTGGGTTCGTCGATATGTCCGAGAAGCCCTCAGTCACACCGTCGTCAGAGGATCGGAAGAAGACACAGCAGAGGCCGTCGCCCTGCGGGCACGAAACGGGGTTTGCAGGGTCGATGTAAGCCCATCCACACTCCAGGGGCTTCATGTCCGCCGGGTGCTCGAACGTCAGATGGTTGGCGACGCTCGTGTAGCTCACCCATCCAGCGATGTCGCTTGGCGTCGGCGCCGCCGGAGAAGCAGTGGGCGACGCTGGAGAGGCGGTGGGAGACGGCGAGGCAGCGGGAGACTGTGAGGCAGTCGGAGTCGCCGTTGCAGTGGCGGAGGCCGTTGGAGCGATCGAGGTCGTGGTGGTCGTGCCGCACCCGACGACAGCCACGACGAGGAGCAGGAGAGGAACAGCCACGGTGCAGACGCGGCGGGCTCCTGACGCTGAGGTCATGTCATCCTTACCTGAGTTCTGCTGGCCATCAATGGTCAGATGGCAGAGCAACGCTGCGTTCTCGCATCGGGTTACCAACGGCCCTGCGCCCCGATAGACTCCGCGTGACGCTCACCGTTCGGAGGACCACCAGATGCAGGACCGGATCATCGGCACCACAATGCCCGTGCTCGAGATCACGCTCGACCCGGGCGAGGCACTCTTCTCCGAGTCGGGAGAGCTCTCGTGGATGACGCAATCGATCGTCATGCAGACGTCCACGCAGATGGGCGGCGGTGGCGGCGTCGGCGGCGTGTTCAAGCGCGCTCTGGGCGGCAGCTCGATCTTCATGACCGAGTACTCGGCGCAGGGTGCACCGGGGATGGTCGCCTTCGCGGCGCGTCTCCCCGGCCAGATCTTCCCGCTCGAGGTGGCGCCGCAANNTCGGATTCCAGCAGTCCCTCGGAGCCGGGCTATTCGGTGGCGACGGATTCCGTCTCGAGAAGATCAGCGGTCAGGGTCGCGCGTGGTGCGAGCTGAGCGGCGAGATCATCACCTACGACCTGAAGCCGGGCGAGAGCCTGCGCGTGCATCCGGCGCATGTGGGCCTGTTCCAGGACACGGTGCAGTTCACCATCACGACCGTCAAGGGCATCAAGAACAAGATCTTCGGCGGCGACGGCATCTTCCTCGC
>PKWB01000127.1 GCA_003131685.1 Candidatus Dormiibacterota bacterium | reverse complement strand
ACCCGCCAGGAGATATATCAGGGCGCGACGCCGACGGTCTGCAGGCTCCGCATCAGCGACAGGAATTCGGGGAAGGACAGGCTCTGCTCCGCGTCGGACAGTGCATTGTCCGGATCGGGGTGCACCTCGATGAGCAGCCCGTGCGCCCCGGCAGCACGTGCCGCCTTCGACATCGGCGGGACATAGGCGCGGTGGCCGGTGCCATGACTGGGATCCACGATCACGGGAAGGTGGGTCAGCTCGCGCAACACGGGGATCGCGCAGAGGTCGAGCGTGTTGCGCGTGCTCGTCTCGAAGGTGCGGATCCCTCGCTCGCACAGGATCACCTGCTGGTTGCCGATCGCGAGGATGTATTCGGCCGCCCCGAGCCACTCATCGATCGTGCTGGAGAGACCGCGTTTGAGCAGGATCGGACGATCGACCTTGCCGAGCTCGCGCAGCAGGTCGAAGTTCTGCATGTTGCGGGTGCCGACCTGCAGGATGTCGACCATCTCGGCCATGCGCCTGACCTGGTCGACGGCCATCACCTCGCTGATGATCGGCATGCCGGTCGCCCTGCCCGCCGCGGCAAGCAATTCGAGACCGTCCCAGCCAAGTCCCTGAAACGCGTATGGCGACGTTCGCGGCTTGAACACGCCGCCGCGGAGAATCTGTGCGCCGGCTTCGCGGACCGCTCGGGCCGTGGCCGTGATCTGGTCGGCCGACTCGACCGAGCACGGGCCCGCCATGACCAGGAATCCACCACCGCCGATCAACAGGTTGCCGACCGGGATCACCGTGTCGTCCGGGCGGGCGCCACGTCCCGCGAGCCGGTAGTTCTTCGACGCCTTGGACGCCGGGCGAGGCTGCACAACGGTTTCGAGCGCGCCGACCGACTCGGGCGGTGGCACCAGCGGGGTGGCATCGCCGGGTTGCGCATCGCCACGCGTCGTCGTCGCCGGGTAGCTGCCCAGCACCTTGAGGTGGAGCGCCGTGGAACGCAGGTCGTCGAGCGCGTCAGCGGTCCTCGGGTCCGCGACGTTCCCCTCGAAGTCGATGAAGAACAGGTACTCGAACGGCCGTCCGGGACGTGGCCGCGATTCGAGCTTCGTCATCGAGTGACCGCTCGCGGCGAGAACCCCGAGGGATCGCATCAACGCCCCCTGTTCGTGGCGGCCGATCAGGATCAGACTCGTCTTGCATGGCGCGCTGAGCTCGACGGGCATCGGGTGCCGGGCGAGCACGACGAATCGCGTGTAGTTCTCAGCATGGTTGGCGATGCCGCGGCGCAGCACCACCAGGCCGTGAGCGGCCGCAGCCTCGGATGCACCGATGGCGACATGCGTGGAATCCCCGTCCGCGTTGACGAGCCGCATCGCCGCGCCGGTATCGAAATGCAGGATTTGCGATGCGGTGGGAAGTGTCTCGAGAAAGCGGGAGCACTGCTCGAAACCATCGACCGCGGCGAGGACCTGGGTGATCGCGCCCAGTGGGATGTCGCTGACACCGCAGAGGCAGTATTCGACGCTCGACGTCTCCTCACCGACGATCGACACCTCGTTCTCGCGCAGCAGATCGTAGGTCTCGTCGACGCTCCCCGCGGCGGTGTTCTCGATCGGCAGGACCGCGAGGTCGACGTCTCCCGCCTTCAGCGCGTCGACCGCCGCCTGGTAGGTCGGCGTCACGATCAGCTCGCCGTCGACCTCACGCGACGACAGATACTTCTGCGCCGCGAGAAAGCCGAACGAGTGGCCACCCCGCACCGCGACGCGCATCGCCACCTCGCGCTGGAGGCCGGAGAGGCTGGAGACCTGCCGGCTCACCGATTCGGCGAGGAGGTCGCGATAGATGCGTCGCACGAGGTTGACCGGCGCGCCCTCGGTTCGAGCGATGTGCTCCACCGCGGCAAGAACCTGACGCTCGCGATCTGAATCGCGGATGGCCGAATCCGACGCCGCCTTTTCCCTGGCAACGTCGGCGACCACGCGGAATCGCTCGGCGATCAGCTCGACGATCCGTTGATCCAGGTCACCAAGGCGGCCGCGGAGGGCCACGAGCTCGCCGTCGGGTTCAGGCACGTGGGGAGTGTACGGGCGATTGCCGAGCGCCGGTCGCGATGTCCACCGCGGCCGCCTCGAGCTGGCGAAGCGTGCGCACCTCGTGCACGGTGTGGCAGGCCCGCGCGTACTGGGACATCACCGAGTCGCCGGTGTCCCAGTATTGACGGCGCTCGGGGTTGAGCCAGTGGATCTCCCGAACGCTGCGAGCGATTCCCGTGAGCGCCGCGAGGTTTGGGGCCCGGTAGTTGCTCCGTGCATCGCCGGTGATCACGAGGCTGGACCGAGGCGTCAGCGAATCCGAGAAACGCGCGGCGAACACATCCCACACGCGCCCGTAGTCGCTGTGCCCGTCATCCCAGACGACGTCGGCACGGGCAAGCACGTGAGCCGGCATCAGCGATCCGCGCGCATCCGCGACGATGCCGGTCACCTCGTCGACGCCGTCGACGAATGCAAAGCAGCGCAACGCCGAGAACTCCGCGCTCATCGCACTCATAAAGGCGAGCGTGAATCGGGCGAACTCGGCCACCGAACCGCTCACATCGCAGAGGACGACCAGCTCCGGGCGGGTGGTCCGGGGACGCCGCCATCGTGGCTCGAGCGGGATGCCGCCGGTGGAGAGCGACCTGCGGATTGTGCGCCGGACATCCAGCCGGCCCCGGCGAGTGACCCGATTCCGGCGCATCCCGCGCACGGCGAGCCTGCGTGCGAGCGGGCGGAGGGCGCGCTGCAGAGCGACGAGGTCGGATGGGCTTGCGCCCAGGATCGGCGTATCCTCGGGGTCTGCGGCGGAACGCTGGATTCCCGCCCCGTCCTGTACGGACCGCCGGTCGCGGCGGCGGCGCACCTCCTTTGCGAGCAGGCGGCGAAACTCCTCTACTCGAGCCGCGATTTCCGCCGGAACGAGCGCGTCGATGACCGGGGATTCGTCTCGAGCGGCGCCGCTCTCGCGGAGTGCCCGCTGCAGTATCAGGGCGAGGTCGAGCCCGCGAAGCACGCGGTAGAGGAGCGCGCGCTCGGAGTCCTGTGACGTCGATCCGATGCCCCCGAACTGGTCCACCGAAAGCGCCGCGAGCCTGCGAAGTTCGTCTGCATCGTCATCGCGCAGCGCCGCGATGAGGTCCTCGAGCAGCGAGGCCGAGGGGTCGACCGCCGCACCGGTCGCCGCCCCGGTCGCCGCCCTGCCGTCCTGGGGCAGGCGTTTGCCCTCCGGTGCGGGGCCCTCACCGAAGGCGGCGATGAGGGCATCGAACGTCCGCTCGAACGTATCGATATCCTCCTGGCGTTTGATCAGCGTCGCGCGGAGCGCAGCGCGAACCTGGCTGCGCTGCCCGGCGTCCACAACATCCAACGCGCGCGCCGCATCGACGGCCTCACCGGTGGAGACGGGCACGCCGGCTCTGCGGAGCGCCGATGTCAGACCGGCGACGACGCCGCCGACAACGTCGGATGCAGGCATGTCGCGATTGTGCGCTCGGGCGGAAAGCGCGGTGTCAAGATCGCCTTGTGGAAGCTCGTATTGGGCTAGATGGCTTGGCGCGAGATGGCCTGGCGCGAGATGGCCTGGTGCAAGATGGCCGGGTGAGGGACTCGGCGACGGCTCGCGCGCTGCGGCTGGGTCTGCTGCTCCCGCATGACGCGGGGGCGCTCCCGCCGANNGTTTGCTGCTCCCGCGCCACGGGGGCGTGCTCCCGCCGGTTTCGCTGCTCGCGGCTCGAGCCGGATGGCAGGCGCTCTGGGTCCCGCTCGGAGCCGCGTGGCCCCAGCAGGCTGCGCCCAGCGGCATGCGCATCGGGTTGGTGGTCGAGGAAGCTTCGCGTGTGCTCGACCTCGAGGCCGATGTCTGGCTGCGCGGCGCCGCTGCTGCCGAAGCGATCGCCGGCCTGCAAAGCGGTGTTCCCGAGGCGCACGAGATCTCTGTCGATGTCTCAGATGCAGCCGGCGCTGCGGCGATACACGCCGCCGGTGGTGTCGCGGTTTTCGGGCCGGCGTCGGTGGAAGTGCTCATCGACCTTCTCCGGAGCTCAGAGGGAAGGAGTGCCGTGTGCCTCCCTGCGTCTTCGGGCCGGACGGTGGCCGAGGCTCATGCCCGGCTGGCTGCCGACGCAGGGTTGCGTGCGGAGGCCGAGGTGGCTCCCGGGCTCGTCGGAACCCTGGAGGACTGCCAGCAAACCGTTGCGGCACTGTACGCGGCGGGGATGCGTGAACTGCGGCTCCGGCTGCCGGCAACGCAGGACATCCCCGATGTCATCGCGCAGATGTCGACACTTCGCGCCACGGCTTTGAGCGGCATCGAGGCGGGGTCACCGCGTTCGCCGGGGCCTGACGCGCCGGCGGGCTGGGGCGGGCGCCCATGAAGCCGCTGCGGATTGACTTGCCCTCAATGACGAGCGTAGTCTTCGAGTGTTCGAGGAGCGCCGCTGTGTTCGCATGGCGCACATCGACCAGCAGCGGACCGTGAGCGCGAGGGCAAGCAAGAGATCGTGCCGACTTACGTGACCCGCTTCGGCTCATTGGACCAGTACGAGAAGGGCGGCGTCGAGATCATCGACGATGACCCCAAGCGCTACACGTTCTCGAACATCTTCGATGTCGCTGCGCATTCGCGTCCCTATGAGAAGGTCGCGGTCGGAAAGAATCGTCAGTACGTGCTCGAGGCAATCCGCGCCGAGGGAGATTCCGACTGGCGCCGCACGGCACATGACGAATTCGCGCTCGTCATGGACGGCGAGGTGGAGGTGATCCTGCACCGGCTTTCTCCCGATGAGGAGCCGCCCGAGGGCACGCAGGGTTCGATCCAACTCGGCCACGAACCGGCAGGCCCGCGGATGGGTCGGGTGGTTGCCCGCCGTGGCCACATGACCCTGCTCCCGGCACACGCGGCATATCGATTCCGCGCCGAGAAGCCGGCGGTCTTACTGTTGCAGACGATCGAGGGCGCGGACACGCTGTATCGATGGGGAGAGATCTGCCAGACTCATTGAGGTTGCAGACGAAGTGATGGGAGTCGATAACCGATGACGCTGCTCATGGACACCGATGTCATCGCCAGCGAGCCCAACGCGCACGGGTATGCCGAGTTCACGCTTGGAGAATTCCATTTCCGGCGCGACGAGTACTTCGTCTACGTCAAGTGGCCGACCGGCAGTCACGTGATGTCGGCGGATGCCTTCCTCCGCGCGATGCAGCGCGACGTCGCCTGGAACTTCTTCTACGGCATTGTGAATTTCGACGGTGTGGTCGGCACGGTGAACCATTACGGCACCGTCGATCTCTTCGCCGGGCGCTACAACGATGCGTACCGGAAGGCCGAGATGGACCACGTCGAGAATTTCCAGAGCGAGAACATCAAGGCGACGTTCGAGGGCATGCTCGCCGATTGGACCAATGCCTCCTTCGATCCGTTCGCCTCGCCGGAAGAGACGGGCAGTGCGTTTGGTGACAAGAACGGCAGTAACCTCGCGGCCGTGACCCGCCGCCGGGTCGCCTCCAGGCGCATGGTCTCGTGCGACGACGACGAGCAGCTCCGCACCGACGCGACCCATCCCATCAACCGGATGTTCGCTGACGTCCCCCAGGACAGCCCGTCGGTCGAACCCGAGCCCGGATTCGAGTCCGAGGTGAAGGCCTACAACCTGTTCGCGTATCTGTCGCGCTCCGACGTCACCTGGAATCCGTCGGTGGTGAGCGTGTGCAAGGACAGCCTGTACTGCCCGACCACCGAGGAGTACATCCTCCCGATCATCCACGGCAACGACCGCGTCGAGTGGTTCGTTCAACTGAGTGACGAGATCATCTGGGCGGTCGAGGATCGAGATACCGGCGCCGCGCGAACCCGCGTGGTGATGAAGCCGGGAGACGTGGCGTCGATGCCGGCGAACATTCGGCATCAGGGATACGCGCCGAAGCGCGCGATGCTCCTGGTCTGGGAGAACGCCGATGGGGCGCTCCCGGAGCTGTACGCGACGGGCAAGCTGCCCAGTCATCCTGTGGACTTCTGACCGAGACCTTCGTGGGGCTCGACGTGCAACTGCCTGCACGAGCGCGTCTCGATCCTGCCGGACTGCGCACGCGCCTGTTCATCGACGGGATGTGGTGCGATGCGGCCGAAGGCACGGAGATCGACGTCCTGGATCCCCACGATGGGTCGACGATCACGCGCGTCGCCGAGGCTCGTGGGATGGACGTCGACCGAGCCGTGGAGGCAGCCGAGCGTGCCCTGCCGGCGTGGGCGGGGATGCCCGCTGCCGAGCGGGGCCGGATCCTGTTGCGGGTGGCCGACCTGGTCGAGGCCAATGCCGCCGAACTGGCGAGGCTGGAGACGGTCGATACCGGCCACCCGATTCGCGACACGTCACGGCTCGATGTCCCGCGCACCGCTGCGTGGTACCGGTATTTCGGGGGGATGGCCGACAAGCACGAGGGGTCGGTGATCCCGGTTGACGCAGGATTTCTCAACTACCTGGTTCGCGAACCCATCGGCGTGGTGGGGCAGATCGTTCCGTGGAACTTCCCGCTGATGTTCACGAGCTGGAAGCTGGGGCCGGCGCTCGCCGCCGGCAACGCGGTGGTGATGAAGCCGAGCGAGCTGACCCCACTCAGCACGCTCCGGCTCGCCGAGCTGTTGCAGGAAGCGGGAATTCCGGACGGCGTCGTGAACATCGTGCCCGGATATGGCAATTCGGCCGGTTGGGCGATCGCGACCCACCCCCGGATTCGCATGCTGTCCTTCACCGGATCGACGGCTGTCGGTCGACGGCTCGTCGAGGCAAGTGCGCAGAGTCTCAAGCGCCTGCACCTCGAGCTGGGAGGGAAGGGCGCGAACATCGTGTTCGAGGACGCCAATCTGCAGCAGGCGGTCAACGGGTCGGCCTTTGCGATCTTCCACAACCAGGGGCAGGCATGCATCGCGGGATCCCGGCTGCTGCTGCACGAGCGCATCGCCGACCGCTTTCTCGACGACTTCGTCCGGCTGGCGATGAGCATCCGCATCGGAGATCCGCTCGATCCCTCGACCGAGATGGGGCCATTGACGTCGGCGCAGCACCGCGACCGCGTGCTCGGGTATGTCGACGTGGCGCGCGCTGAGGGCGGCGAGATCCTCTGCGGCGGCGACGCCCCGAGCGCTCCCGAGCTCGCCGCCGGCTACTACATGCAACCCACGGTCGTGCGCGCCCGTCCGGATGCGACCGTCAGCCAGGAGGAGGTCTTCGGACCGTTCGTCGTGGTGTCAACGTTCCGCGACGAGGCCGAGGCGGTGCGCATCGCCAACTCCACCGAGTACGGCCTCGGCAGCGGGCTCTGGACGAACGATCTCTCTCGCGCACACCGCATGGCCCACCTCCTGCGCACCGGAATGGTCTGGGTCAATGCGTACAAACGGGTGTCACCCGCCTCGCCGTTTGGCGGCGTGGGCGGATCGGGGTACGGTCGCGAGATGGGATTCGAGGCGATGCACGAGTACACCCAGCCGAAATCGGTGTGGGTGAACGTCGACGCTCACCTCCCGAACTGGTATCCGCGCCCGGATCCAGCGCAGTGACGCTCGCATTCACCTGGTCGGCCTTCCCCGCTCGAGTGGTGTTCGCTGCCGGGGCCTTGGAGCGCGTCCCCGATGAGATCGCCCGGCTCGAGACGCACCATGCGCTGCTGGTGGCGGGCGGCGCGTCAACCCAGGACGCGCTCGATCAGGTGCGTGTGGCGCTCGGTGACGGTTGCGTCGGTGTGGTGCGGACCGCGACGCAGCATGGTCCGTCAGAGATCGCCGATGACGCCGTCCGTGTGGCTCGGGAGCTCAATGCGGACTCCGTGGTGACGCTGGGCGGTGGTTCGGTGATCGGGCTCGGCAAGGCGATCGTCCAGGCGTGCGATATACCGCTGGTCGCCGTACCCACCACCTACTCGGGATCGGAGATGACCCCGATCTGGGGCCGGACCAGCGGTGGCCGCAAGCAGACCTGGTCGGATGCGCGCGTTCTGCCCCGGACAGTGGTGTACGACCCCGAGTTGTGCCTCGGGATGCCGCCCCGCCTAGCGGCAGCATCGGGGATGAATGCCCTCGCTCACTGCCTCGAGGCACTCTGGTCGGCGGGTGCAAACCCGATCACCGGCGTGCTCGCCCGCGATGGTGGCCGCCGCCTGACCAACGGCCTGCCGCGCGTGACCGAGAATCCAGACGATCTCGACGCGCACGCCGGCAACCTCGTCGGAGCCTGTCTCGCCGGGGCGGCGCTCGCCCAGGCCGGAACGGCGATCCATCACCGCACCTGCCATGTGCTCGGCGGCGGATGGAACCTGCCCCATGCCGAGACGCATGCTGTCGTTCTCCCTCATTCGACAGCGCTCGTGGCCGCACACAGTCCCGACGCGATGACCGAGGTGCGAAGCCTGCTCGACGATGCCGATCCACCCGCCGCGGTGTTCGAACTGGTAACGCGGCTCCTGCTGCCGGTATCCCTCGCGGCCCTCGGTCTGCCCGAGGACGCACTCGACGAAGCGGCGCGCCGCGTCGTGGAGGCCTGCCGCAACGACCCGATCGCTCCGGACGAAGCTGCCGTTCGTCGAATGCTCGACGATGCGTTCTTCGGGCGCGCTCCACAGCCGTTGGAGACCATGGCCGGGGGGCTGATGCGTGGGTGAGCGCTTCCGAGACCCCGCGGATGTCATGGAACGGTTGCGTACCGCCGGCTACCTCGCCGACGAATCGATCGCGTCGGTGGTCTTCCTGGCAGACCGCCTCGAGAAGCCGGTGCTGGTCGAGGGTCCGGCGGGCGTGGGAAAGACCGAGCTGGCCAAGACGCT
>PKWB01000058.1 GCA_003131685.1 Candidatus Dormiibacterota bacterium | reverse complement strand
TGCATCGGCGGCGGCCAGGGCATCGCCATGGTGCTCGAGCGCCGTTAGGGAGCGTTTCCTCTAGAGGCTACCGGATAGGTGCCGAGCGAGAGGACCGTCCCATGCGCCAGCCGTGCCTGTTTCACCGCCTGCTGATAGGCTGAGCTTAGTTGGTCTGCCGCCCCGCGAGGTCCTCAAAAAGGAAACGCGACACCGGGCGGACGCCGCGAACGATACCCGGTACGAATTCACGGTCGAGCGCGATGATTGCGCCAAACAACACGACCGACACCGCACACCCGACCAAGCAACTCTCCCACGCCGCGAAGCGGGGTGGCGCGAACATGCACAAACTGCAGTAATTCGTCATCGAAGCCATCCAGAGGCCAGCCACGATGCCAGCGGTGATCCCCGCCACCCACTGCATTGCGGTCTGAGCGTTCCTCACGGAAGGGAATATACGCGACGGTGTTCGAAATGTCCGCACCGCCTGGGCAATGCCAGCCCATGGCATCGGAGCCGGGCGCTCGACCCACGGGCTCTAGCGACTGGGATGATGTCGCCGAGGACCTCTCGGGCACGGACTGACTCTTCTAGCGACAGGCGCATTGCCTTCCCAATGATTCGTCGTCCGTGACCGGGGGCCCTTGTTGGGGCCATCAGCGGGGCGAACGTGACCTGATAGCGCCTCTATGTCAAGCGCTGCACCACGAGCCGGTCGTGATCCGCTCGGAGCGCGCGGTATACGACCTTAGCGAGCTGCCGCTTCAGGCTGCGCAGGGCCTCCCGAGACGTCTTGTGCTCAGCGAGCTTGCGCTGGTAATGCTCCTGGCCCAGACCCGGGTGCATCGCTTGCACCCGCGCAGCGAGGTGGAGCGCGTTGTTCAACGAGCGATTCCCGGAACGACACAACCGGTGGCGGCGGATGTCGCCGCTGGAGGCTTCGATCGGGGCAGTTCCTGTGTAGCTGGCGTAGTGGCCCGCGGTTGCGAAGCGCGTGATGTCCCCGGTGTGACCAAGGATCTTCGCCGTGAGCACGTCGCTGATCCCGAGGATCTGTGGCAGCGTGCTGCCGCTTGCAGCGACGGCCTCTGCGCACCGCTTCCGGTTGATCGTGAGGTCGCGGTCCAGCCGTCGCACATCAGCGACGAGCTCTCGCGCCATGCTCTTGCGTTCGTGCTCGACGGCGGTCACCGGGCGAATCGCGGTGAGCAACGCGGCAGCATCCCCGGCTGCGAGGTCGGTGGGCGCGCCACCCGGGCACAGGTCTCGGAGCAGCCGATGTAGCCGGTTGACCGCTCGTCGGCGTTCCTGGGTCAGCTCATCTCGTCGGTCGGCGAGCAGCCGCAGGATCGCTCCGTGGTCCTCGCGTGCCACTCGGCGAAGGCTTGGGCTGTGCATGGCCACGGTGGCAACGGAGACCGCATCCAGCGCATCGGTCTTGCGGCCGTGGCCGGTGTGCAGGAGTCGAGCTCGAGCGGCGAGGGTGGCGGGAACGTCGACGACAGCTTCGCCGGCGTTGACCAGTTGTTGGGCAAGCAGGAGTCCCAGGCCGGATGCGCCCTCGACGGCCCAGGTGCGTTCGGGCCACGTGGCGGCCCACTTCAAAAGACGGTTCAGCATTGCCCTGTTTGCTGGGACGCGCAGCTGAGCCAAGACCTCACCACCACTCCCTAGCGCGGCTGCTGTGTGTGAGCCTTTGTGCGGATCGATCCCGATGACGACCACGGTGTGCATGCCCTCCTTTGGTGGTTGCGCCGTATGGGTCACTGCGAAGGGCACCCTGAGTTTCAGGAAGCGTCACGCCTCTATCGAGCCACCCCGCAGCCGGAAGAACGCCCGGCCGGCACGCTATGAGGGAGTCACACCGAGGTGGACAAGGAGCGTGAGAGCCAGCCGGACGCCCGCCCACACCCTACGTGTTTCGGCGTCGAGTGCCCTGCCATCTTGAACAAGTCAGGAGCCTGTGCAAGAGGCCCGTCCCAGTACTGTCCGTCCACCTGCCGCTGACGCACCAACCTCATTCCCCGGATCACGAGGACGAGGATGACAGACGTCAGGATCGCACAGAGAACCGAGCGTGTTGTGGTGGGAGTCGACACCCACGCTGATCTTCATGTCGCCGCAGCGCTCGACCCACTCGGGCGCATGTTGGGCCGTCTCGAGGTCGGGACGAGCACGCGCGGGTACGCGCAATTGCTCAAGTGGGCGCACGCGTTCAGTCCGACGACAACATTTGGTGTCGAAGGAACCGGCGCGTACGGCGCCGGCTTGGCTCGTTTTCTCATCGACGCTGGCTGCGAGGTCATCGAGATCAATCGTCCGGATCGTCGCGCCCGCCGCGGACATGGCAAGTCAGATCCGATCGACGCCGAAGCAGCAGCGCGATCGGTGCTGGCTGGTGGTCCGCTCTGCATCGCCAAGCGTGACCACGACCGAGTCGGCATGATCCGCACCTCCGGGTCGCACGTCGCTCCGCGATCAAGATGCGAACCCAGGTAGGGAATCAGATCCATGCGTTGGTGGTCACCGCTCCGGATTCACTCCGCCATCAACTTCGCGATCTTCCCCTCGACAAGCTGGTCGCCGTCACCGCAGCTGCGCGGCCGGGAACCGTCACGACACCGAGCGCGGCAAGCAAGCTGGCGCTGCGCTCGCTGGCGATCCGCCATCAAGGGCTCACCGCGGAGCTCGTCGTGCTGGACCGTGAGCTCGGCCGCCTGACCATGGAAGTCGCACCCGCGCTGTGCGGCCTCATCGGTGTTGGTCCAGATGTCGCTGGGGCTCTCCTGGTGGCCGCCGGCGACAATCCCGAGCGTCTCCGTTCCGACGCCGCCTTCGCCAGCTTGTGCGGCGTGTCACCGGTGCCCGCCTCGTCCGGGAAGACCAACCGTCATCGCCTCAACCGTGGTGGCGATCGCATCGCCAACAACGCACTCTGGCGCATCGTCATGGTGCGCCTCACGTGTGATCAGCGCACCAGGACGTACGTCGCCCGTCGCACCGCGGAGGGAATGGCCAAGCGCGACATCGTGCGTTGTCTCAAACGCTACGTCGCCCGCGAAGTATTCCACGCACTCCTGGCGACGGCCCCCGCGTCGACGCGCATCAGCGCTTGACAAGGCATAGGAGCATCATT
>PKWB01000086.1 GCA_003131685.1 Candidatus Dormiibacterota bacterium | reverse complement strand
TCGCCGAGGGCGTCGAAAACGAGCTGGTCAGCGATCAGATCCGATCGCTGGACATCCCGCTCGGACAGGGTTTCGGACTCGGGCGGCCCACGGTCGCAGCGGATCTCCTCGACGCAGCGGCTGCCTGGAGGGCGCGCGACACGTTGCGTCCGCTCCGTCCGCGCCGTGCACCGTCGCGCAGCCGTGTCTCCCCCGCGGCGCAGGAGCGAGAGGACGCCAACGGCATCGAGCGCATTCGCATCCCTCGGGAAGCATCGCGCCGTGGAGATAGAGATAACGCCACCGAGCGCCGCCTGGTCGGGCGTTCGGACACAGCCACGTCGGGAAGGGCCTCATAGATGAGCGGGCGTCTGTCCAAGTCGCNNGCGGTCCCGATGAGACCTTCAGCGCGCTCGTGACCCGGCTGATCATCACCAACCGGGTGGAGCGCGCCACCCGGGAGAAGATCAGCCCGACTCTGTCAACCCTGCCCGATGCGGCGGGCGATCGCCTCGGCAAGACGCGCAGCGGCTCCGGAACCGAGTCCTAAGAACAGCGACGGCTCGGCAAGCTCGAGCTCCAGCAACAGCGGCACACCGTCGCCACCCCGAACGACGTCGACCCGGGCATACAGCAACTCCGCTCGGGACCAGGGAAGCGCGTCCAGGGTTGCCTCGGCAATGCTCCGCTCATCCTCGTCCGGCGCCCGGGGTGTGACGTCCTCGATTGCCCAGAGTTGATCGGTGGCGATACCTGGTAAGCGGAGCAGCGGGCCTTTGCGGATCGCGTGCGAGAAGGCGCCGTCCACGTAGATGAGACCGGTCTCGCCGTCGATGTCGACGGCGCTGACATACGGCTGCACCATCACTTCGCGTCCCTCGGTCAGCAGGCGCTCGACATGCCTTCGTGCAGCCGCATGGTCCACTCCGCGGTATCGCGACGTGTTCTGCGCCCCGGACGAGACCGACGGTTTCACAACCAGGTCACCCTCGGGAAGAACGAGTCGGCCGGCTTGTGATTCCGTCCCGATCCACGTCGTCGGCACGATCGGGATCCCGGCGGCGGCGAGGGTTCGCAGGTACGTCTTGTCCGTGTTCCAGGCGATCACCGGTACGGAGTTGAGCACCCGGGGAACCGCAGCGCACCACGCCAGGAACGCGTCGCGCCGTTCCGCGTAGTCCCAGGTCGAGCGCACGACCACCAGGGGCACGTCGTCCCATCGAACCGACGGGTCGTCCCACACCCGAGGCTCGGCGACGAGGCCGCACGCCTCGAGCGCGGGGATGAGCGAGCGCTCGTCGGGATCGAGACCAGGGAGCACGGAGCAGGTTGCGAGCACGACGTCAGGCAGGGTCGACGGGCCTCCGCGAAGGGCGAGCGATGGCTTTGGACACGGTCGCCGGCCAGGGGCTCGAATCATGACGGCGACAGCCATCCGGGGTTCTCTGTACGCCAGCGGACCGCCAGAACGACCCAATCTGTGGCTTTAATGACGCCATTGATGCAAGGCGACCGGTCATGACGCGTACCTTGGCCGCCGGGGTCTCGTCGAACTGCACCGTTGACCCACCGAGCATGGAGGAGCGGTTCGCGACGGTCCGCGGCCAGCCCCTTCGGTACCTCGTCTGCGGACGCGGCAAACCGCTGGTGCTCTGTCACGGCTTCCTCAGCTCTGCGGAGGAGTTTGGAGGCAGGTTCAGCGAGCTGGGAGCCTATCGAACCCTGATCATTCCCGACCTTCCAGGAAACGGTGCATCACCGCCGCTCCGCGGACGGCACTCATCCGGAGCGATGGCCGATGTCCTGTTCGACCTGCTCACCGAGCTCGAGATCGACAAGTTCGACGTCGGCGGTCTGTGCCTCGGAGCGACTGTCGCCTGCGCGCTGGCGAAGCGGGCAGGAACCCGAGCCGAGCGGTTGGTGCTGCACACGCCGCTCCTGTCGTCGGATCTCATGCGCCGGCGCTACCGAGACCAGGTGCGCCTCCTGAGCCGCCGGCCCATGTGGGACGGCGTCGTCTGGTTGAGCCGTCAGCGCTGGGTGAGCGATCTCTACAAGCGCTTCGTGATCGTCGAGGGTGACGTCGACAATCGCACCGCGGACATCAACTACGAGAATCAGCGTCGCGCGGATCCGCGCGCCGCCCGTGAGTGGCTCAACGACTGCCTGCGGCGCGACGATGTCGACGTCGTCGCCGCTCGGGCGGAGCGGACCCTGATCATCGTCGCGCGACACGATCGTCTGGTCGACGTTGAACGGCTCAAGGAAGTGATCGCGACGCTACCGGACCTGCAGGTGTTCACCGACAGCGACCAGGGTCATGGCTGGAACGAGGAGGCGGTGCACCGTCAGCTCGAGGTGCTCAAGGCGTTCTTCGGCAACTGCCACGAGAACGGTCATGCCAATGGAGGTCAGGCGGTCGCGTCGGGTCGGCCGGTGAACGGCGCCGCCAACGGACTGGGTCACGGACGGCCCGCGCTGCGTGACACGGTCTCGATCCCGCTGACCCACGCCTGACCGGGATCAGCTCATCCCGGCCTCACCGGCCGGCGTTCCAGGTCGGCGCCCTCGAGCTCGAGGAGGCTTCGCTTGCGCTCGAGTCCCCACCCGTATCCCGTGAGATCCCCGTTGGCGCCGATCAGCCGGTGGCAGGGGACGACGATCGAGATCGGGTTCCGACCGTTGGCGGCGCCAACGGCGCGGACTGCGCGCGGCCGGCCGATGCGTGCGGCAACCTCCGCATACGTCGACGTCTGCCCAAACGGGATCTCGCGGAGCGCGGACCAGACCGCGAGCTGGAAGGGTGTTCCCTCCAGTCGCAGGGGGAGGTCGAACCCGGTGCGGACTTCGCGAAAGTACTCGTCGAGCTGCTCCGCGACCGCGTTTAGCGTCGCGCCCGAGCCGCTGGTTCGACCGCCGAGCTCGGGCGTCCGAGCGTGCGCATCGAAGTGGAGCCCGATGAGCTCGTCACCTGCGGTGAACACGAGCACGCGTCCAAGCGGGGTTGCTGCGTAGCCGTATGACTCCGAGTTCATTGCTTGAGACATGTGGCTTGAGACACGTGCCAAGCGTGAACCCGTGGAGCGGACAGCAACCGGCCATTTCCGGACAGATCCACCGACATGTCCGTATATGGCCGGTATCCGCCCGGTGCATCGCGATACAAGTAGGGCTGTGAGCGGTTACTCGGCGGTGGTCACCACCGGCATCTACTGCCGGCCGGGATGCTCGGCACGCCCGAGTCCGGCCAACGTGCGCCATTTCGATATCGCCGCCGCCGCCGAGGTCGCCGGCTATCGAGCATGCCTCCGCTGCCGGCCCTACCGCGGCGCGGAGCCGATCACCGGCGTCGCATCGGAGGTCGTCTGCCGCGCGATCGGGCTGGTGGTGGATGGCGACCTGCCCAGCGACAGCGAGGCGGCGGTCGCCGCGCACCTCGGGCTTTCGGCGCGTCACCTGCGCCGCCTGTTCCAGGAGCACGTCGGGGTGACGCCGCTCCAGCTGGCGCGGTCGAGCCGGGCTCATTTCGCCCGGCGCCTCCTCGACGATACCGACCTCTCCATCACCGAGATCGCGTTCGCGGCCGGTTTCGGCAGCCTCCGTCAGTTCAACCGAACGCTCCACGGGATCTTCCGCGCAACCCCGCGCGAGCTCCGTGGCCGCCGGCGCCTCGCCGACCGCCTGGTGGCGGACGGCGGCCTGGCGCTGCGTCTGGCCTTTACCGCCCCGCTCGATTGGGAGGCGATGCTCGCGTACCTCTCAGCCCGGGCGATCGCCGGTGTCGAGCACGTCGCCGGAGGTGTGTACCGGCGGACGATCACGGTCGATGGCGACCCGGGGGCGCTCGAGGTGGCCATGGGCGGCCCCGATCACCTCCGTCTCACCGCGCACCTGCCGCACTGGAGCGGGCTGATCCACGTCGCGCACCAGGTTCGCCGCATCTTCAACCTCGACTTCGAGATCGAGCGTGCGAATGACCTGCTCGGGCGTGACCCCCTGCTCAGCGCGCGGATCGCGTCGCTTCCCGGGCTGCGAGTGCCGGGTGCGTGGGACCCCTTCGAAGTGGGGGTCCGGGCGATCGTCGGTCAGCAGGTCACGGTGCCCGGAGCCGGCACCATCATCGGCCGGGTGGTCGCACGCCATGGGATGCGGGTCGCGGGTCTGGGACAGCTCGGCCTCACACACACGTTCCCGCCTGCCGAGGTGCTGGCTGACGCGGACCTCACCGGCACCGGGCTCACCGGTGCTCGCATCGACGCGATCCACCACTTCGCCCGAGCGGTGGCTGCAGCGGAGATCAGGCTCGATCGGAGCCGGTCGCTCGATGAGCAGCTGGCGTCGCTGGAAGCGGTGCCTGGAGTCGGTGCGTGGACCGCCAACTACCTGACCCTGCGCATGGGGGAGGCCGATGCCTTCCCGTCGACTGATCTCGGCCTGCGTCGCGCTGTCGAGTCGCTCGGCGGGAGCCTCACCACAACCGGCGATGTCGGTCTGGTCGCGGAGCGCTGGCGTCCCTGGCGAGCCCACGCGGCCATTCACCTGTGGTCCACCCCTCGGTCATACCCTGCCCCGACGGTTCCCTGAGATCGAGTTTTCGCGGCACGGCGCATGGGTGTGAAGGTGAAATGCGTTCGCAACCGGGACGATTGCACGATGATGTGGGCCGTGGTTGCAAACCGTGATCTCGCGCAGGCGCAGGGCCATCTTCGCCATGGGAGCGCCGAGGAGGTGCTCGNNGTGGCCAGCTTTCAGGCCGAATCGATGGTCCTCATCGACATGGCCTGCGGGATCGTGCCCGAGCCCGAGGTTCTGACCCTCGACACCGGCCGCCTCCACGAGGAGACCCACGACTTCATCGAGGAGGTCAGACAGCGATACCCGATCCGCCTTCGCATCCTCTCCCCGGATTCGGTGGAGCTGGACGCGATGACGGGTGAGCACGGGACGATGCAGTTCCGCCGGTCGGTTGCGCTCCGCAACGAATGCTGCGCGGTTCGGAAGGTCAATCCCCTCGCCCGAGCGCTCCGNNCTGCGCCGCGAGCAGACCCCGACCCGTGCCGAAACCCCTGTCGTCGCAGGCGATCCCGGCCACGAAGGCATCACCAAAGTGGTGCCGCTGGCCGGCTGGTCACGCGCCCAGGTCTGGGATTACCTCGCCGCTCGCGGCATCGATCATCACCCGCTCTACGACCAGGGCCACACGTCGATCGGCTGCGCCCCGTGCACTCGTGCGACCCAGGCCGGCGAGAACGAGAGGGCCGGGCGCTGGTGGTGGGA
>PKWB01000184.1 GCA_003131685.1 Candidatus Dormiibacterota bacterium | reverse complement strand
TGATCCTCACCAAGCTCGACGGTGATGCACGTGGCGGTGCGGCGCTGTCCATGCGCCAGACGATCGGCAAGCCGATCATGTACACGGGCATCGGCGAGAAGGTCTCCGACCTCGAGCCGTTCGCGCCCGACCGGATGGCGTCTCGAATTCTCGGCATGGGCGACGTGCTCACGCTCGNNCTCGCGCAGCTCCGTCAGTTGCGCGGGATGGGCTCGCTCGAAGGTGTGCTCGGCATGCTGCCCGGTGGCCGCAAACTTGTGCAGCAGGCAGGTGCCGCGATGCCGTCGGAGAACGACCTCGGACGGATGGAAGCGATCGTGCTCTCGATGACGGTCCAGGAGCGCCGCCACCCCGAGATCATCAAGGGCTCGCGACGCAAACGCATCGCCGTCGGCAGCGGCACCACGATCGCCGATGTCAACCGCCTGCTCAAGGGTTTCGAACAGATGCAGAGCATGTTCAAGAGCCTCGGCGGCGGCAAGAGCACCAAGGGTGTTCGCGGCAAGGCTCGAATGCTCAGACAGCTCAAGAACATCGATCCAACCCAACTCGGACAAGCAGGTTTCTGAAAGGAGCACAACATTGGTCAAGATCAGGTTGAAGCGAATGGGCACCACCAAACGCCCGGTGTACCGGCTGGTGGTTGCGGATTCGCGCAGCCCACGCGACGGCAGGTTCATCGAGTCGATCGGCTTCTACGATCCGCTGCCCAACCCGGCGGTGGTGAGCATCGACGCGGATCGCGTGCAGCTGTGGTTGCGCCGAGGAGCGCGCCCCAGCGACAGCGCGCGCCAACTCCTAGTGAAGGAAGGCATTCTCGCCGCGCGTCCATTCAAGATCACCCCCCGAGTCGAAGGAGCGGAGCCCGCGAAAGCAGCGGCCGCCACTCCAGCTGCGAAACCTGTGGAGGCCGCTGCGGCAGTTGCCGTCGCGGAGCCGCTGGACGCGGTGGCGGAGCCGGCGGAAGCCGCGGCGGTCGCCGATGAACCCGCGGAAGCTCCAACGGCCGAAACCGACGCAGTTGCGCCTGTCCCGGATGAGCCGGCGATAGATGAGCCGTCTGCGGAATCGGTCCCCGCGACGACAGGCCCCGCCGCCGCAGGCGATGCCGAGCCCGCAGCGGAATGACCGACTACGCCGACCTGACGAAATTCATCGCCGAGCGAATTGTCTCGAATCCGTCGGCGGTCACCGTCGAAGCGCGTCCTCGGGGACGGAGCACCATCGTGACCTTGCAGGTTGCCGAAGAGGACATGGGGAAGCTCATCGGCAAGACGGGACGCAATATCGAAGCAGTCCGTGCGGTGGTTCGTGCTGCCGGCCTGCGTCACCATCAGCGCGTGCAGGTGGAGTTGAAAGACCTGCGGTGACCGGCGGCCATCCACTCGCACCAGCCAAGCTGCGCGCCGCGCAGGTACTTCGCGCGCACGGCGTGCGCGGCGAGGTGCGGGCTGAGCCGATTGGTGGCGACCCGAGCCGGTTCAGTCCCGGCACCAGGCTGGAGACCGAGGACGGCGCGAGGATATTGACGGTGCGCACATCGCGACCGGGTCCAGGCAGCGCGGTGCTCCTCGGATTCGACGAGGTCACCTCCGCATCCGACGCCGCGCTGTTGCGCGGCGTGTACCTCTGCGTCGATGTCGATGCGGCGCGACCGCTCTCCGACGGCGAGTGGTTCGTGTGGCAACTCGTCGGGCTCCGTGTCCTCGATACCGGCGGCACCGATGTCGGCGTCGTGGATGACGTCGAGGCGGGAGTCGGCAATGATGTGCTGGTCATCCGTGACGCAACCGGCGTGCACCGTTTGCCGATGGCGCGCGACTACGTGACGTCCATCGATGTCCCCGGCGGCACCGTCACGGTCACACCGTGGGCGGAGGAAACGGTGTGATGCGCTTCCACGTGCTCACCATTTTTCCCGAGGTGTTTCCGGGCCCGCTCGGCATCGGCGTGGTCGGGCGCGCGCTCGTCGCCGGCGATGTCGAGCTGTCGGTGCAAGACCTGCGCACGTACACCGAGGGNNGAAGGCGGCGGCGCGGGGCGACATCGAGTTCCGCGTGCACGACCTGCGTCGCTGGGCCACGGACGTCCACCACACCGTGGACGACGTGCCGTTCGGCGGCGGTGCGGGCATGGTGTTCAAGCCGGAGCCGGTGATTCGCGCGGTGCGTGCCGTGCGCGAGACCGAGCCCGGTGTGCGCTGCATCCTGCTCTCCCCGCAGGGACGGCAATTCGACCAGAGCGTCGCGCACGAGCTCGCGCAGGAGCGCTCGGTCCTGCTCGTCTGCGGCCGCTACCAGGGTATCGACCAGCGTGCGCGCGATGAGATCGGCGACGAGCTCTCGGTCGGCGACTACGTGCTCAGCGGCGGCGAGGTCGCTGCGATGGCGGTGATCGAGGCAACCGCTCGCCTCGTCCCCGGCGTCGTCGGTTCTCCGGAGTCGCTCGGCGAGGAGACGTTCTCCGAAGGTGCCGGCGGCGGTTTCGAGGCACCGCTCTACACACGCCCCGCTGATTTCGAGGGACGCTCGGTCCCCGCAGTGCTGCGCGAGGGCAACCATGCGGCCATCGCCGCGTGGCGCCGGAATGAAAGTACACAACGAACCGGGCTGCGTCGCCCTGATCTGATACGGTCTGCCCCAAGGCCCGGAGGAACAACGTGAATGTCATCGATCTGCTCAAGCGCGAGCAGGAAAAACAGCAAGTCCCCATCCTGCGTTCAGGCGACACCGTGCGCGTGCACGTCAAGGTCGTTGAAGGCACCCGTGAGCGCGTCCAGGTTTTCGAGGGCGTCGTCATCGCGCTCAAGGGCAAGGTCGGTCTCGCGACCAGCTTCACCGTCCGTCGCATCGCCCACGGTGTCGGCGTCGAGCGCACGTTCCTCGTGCACGCTCCGCGCATCGACAAGATCGAGGTGCTGCGCCACGGCCAGGTGCGCAGGGCAAAGCTCTTCTACCTGCGCGAGAAGGTCGGCCGGCACGCGCGCATCCGTGAGCGGCGTCAGCCGATCGGCGGCTCCGAGATGACCCTGGTTCGCGCCGAGCCCGACTTCGTCGCCGAGGCCGATGTCGAGCCGGACGAGCTTCTCGAGGCCACGGACGAGGCAGACCTCGCCGGCAACGATACGACCGAGGCGACTGCCGAGGCAGACGAGCCCGAGGGTGCCGCCGCAGCCTCGGAGAGCGACGGCGGAGCGTAGCCGGGGGTCGCGAACCCCCGAGCAACTTCCTCCGGCCCGGCCACTCAAGGATCGGGTCGGCCATGCGGGCGAGGTCGCCGCACTCGCGTACCTCAAGGAGCAGGGTTTCCGCATCCTTGCGCGCGACTGGCGCAGCCGGCTGGGCCAGATCGACATCGTTGCCGAGGATGGCGACACGCTGGTGCTCATCGAGGTCAAGGCCCGACGCGGGACCGCATTCGGGACCCCTGAAGAGGCCGTCGACGAGCGCAAGCAGCGCAAGCTCCGTATGCTCGTCGAGCTCTACCGCGCTCAGACGCATCGCCAGAAGCAGCCCTGCCGTATCGACGTCGTCGGCCTGCTCATGGACGGAGCCATGACGGTGACCAGGACCGAGCACATCCGGGACGCGGTCCAGGGCGACTGAACCGCGCCCCCCACTTTGCGGAGTTCAGGTTCTCGGTCGTCCACTACCCATCGGAATACAGGCATTCCGGCTGCTTGACATGTGACTGGATGGTCACCTATTCTGCGCTGGTGACTGACGACGACCTCGTGTTCAAAGCACTCGCCGACCCAACGCGTCGGTTCCTGCTCGACCTGCTCTTCCAGCGCGACGGCCGCACGCTGACTGAGCTCGAGTCGGAGCTGGACATGACGCGATTCGGCGTGATGAAACACCTGCGGGTCCTGGAAGACGCGGGGCTGGTCGTCGCACGCCGGTCGGGGAGAGAGAAGCTGCACTTCCTCAACCCGATCCCGATTCAACTGATCCACCACCGGTGGATCGACAAGTACCGGGAGCACCACGCCTCGGCGCTCCTCGACCTCAAGAACCAATTGGAGGACATGGCATGACCACTGCAACCGCGATCGGTACGACCCAGGTCTACCGCGTGTACATCAAGGCAACGCCCCAGGCGATCTGGGACGCGATCACCAAACCCGAGTGGACCGAGCGCTACGGCTACGGCGGCAAGGTCGACTACGACCTCCGTCCGGGCGGGGCATTCACGGGCTACACGAGCGACGGCATGCGTGCTGCAGGCGCTCAGGACATCGGCGTCGACGGCGAGGTGCTCGAAGTCGATCCGCCTCGCAAGCTCGTGCAAACGTTTCGGATGGCGATGGATGACGCCATGAGGGCTCAGGGATTCACCCGTCTGACCTACGACATCGAGGAGCGCAAGAACGGGGTCACACGGGTGACCCTGACGCACGAGCTCGGCGACGCCCCCGCGCTCGCGCTGCTCATGTCGGGCGGCATGGAAGACCAGGGTGCAGGCGGCGGCTGGAGCTGGGTGCTCAGCGGTCTCAAGACACTGCTCGAGACCGGACAGTCGCTCGACCCTGCGGGGCATCAGTGATCTGACCGACGCGTGAGGAGGTCCTGTGCTGCGCGGCGCGAGCTGCGCGGCACAGGCCTCGCCGTGTCAGGGGGCCACGACGCTCAGGTCCGCTTGCCGCGTGCCGGCTTGCGTCCTCGCGACGCACCCGTCAGGCGCGCGAACAGGTCGCGGATCTCCTCGGCGCTGAGCTCCAACGTGGCATCGCCGACCTGGAACTCGAACTCCTGCAGCCTCGGACCCACCGACGCCCAGGGCCGTGCGAAGGTCATCACCTTCTCCGACCTGGCGATCTCCGCAACCCGCTCGCGCAGCGTTTCGAGCTCCACGGAGAAACGCACGTGCATCAACGTGCTCTGCACCGGGTAGGGCAGCACCTCGACGCCCGGAAGGTCCCGAACCGCATCGGCGATGGCGACACAATGGCGGTAGTACCGGGGCATCCTCGGGAGGCGCAGACGCAGCGCCGCCAGCGCTGACGCGGCGTACGGCCACATCCCGTAGACCCGGCCGCCATGGCGCGTTCGCCATATCGAGAGTTCCTCGATGACGTCGGTATCGCCGGCGACACAGCATCCCGCGATGCCGCCGAGCCCTTTGTAAAAGGACACGTACACCGTGTCGAACAGGCCGGCGATATCAACAAGTGACTTGCGATGCTTGGCCTTGTAGTACGGGCCGGCATCCCAGAGCCTCGCTCCGTCCATGTGGACCGCCGCGCCTCGGTCCCGGGCCCACGCGACCTGGGCGACGAGCTCGCCCCAGGAGGGGAGGGTGCCGCCGAGCGCGCGCTGCGGCAACTCGATGAGGAGCGCGGCGATCGGCTCGTGCAGTTGCGCCAGGCTCGCCGACGAGAGCGGCTCCCCGATCGGTCCGACAGGGACACCGAACAGGCCGTGCAGCCGCTCGTACCCGCGTTCCTCGTTGGTCTCCATGTGGCAGGTGGGGTGGAAGGCGATGCTGCGGCTCGAGCGCCGATCCGCATGGACGCGGAGGGTTGCCTGCTGCGCCATGGTTCCGGTGGGGAAGAAGAGGGCCGCCTGCTTGCCGAGCAGCGACGCCACCTCGTGCTCGAGCTCGGTCACGGCTCCGCCGATGCCGTAATAGTCGATCGTTGTGCCCGGAGGGATGGTGGCGAGAAGTTCGTCGGCCGAGCGCCGCCCGTGGCCGGACAAAAACCGGGTACACGTCTCCGCGAGGGCTTCCAGCTCCGGGTCGCGGGAGAACGCTGGCGGTGTCCTGGTTGGCGCGGAGCGTTTGGACGTCGTCTTCTTGGTCGGCATGCGGCGACGATACGGGAGGCGTGACGCCGCATGCCGCCCGGCCGGACCCGTGCCGGTGATACACTCGTTTGTGTGATTGCGTGCGCCATCAGTTGCGCGACGAGAGGCCTCGCCGGCGTGCCGGTGACGGTCGAGGCTGACATCGCCAACGGCCTGCCGGCGTTCACCATCGTCGGCCTCACGGATCGGGCCATCCAGGAGGCCCGCGAGCGGGTCAAACCGGCGATCCGCAACGCGGGCTTCAAGTTTCCGCAGCGTCGCGTCACCGTCAACCTTGCGCCCGCTGAGCTGCCCAAGGAAGGGACGGGCTCCGACCTGGCCATCGCCATCGCGGTGCTGCGGGCGGAAGACCCGTCGCTCCGACTGGACGGGCTCGCCTTTCTCGGAGAGCTTGCGCTCGACGGGTCGGTGCGACCCGTGACCGGCGTGCTCCCGATGGCGCGGTGTCTCGCGGCGGCGGGCATCACGCGCCTCATCGTGCCGGTGGAGAACGCACCCGAAGCAGCCCTTGCCGATGGGGTCGAGGTACTCGGCGCCACGTCGCTGCAGGCGTGCGTCGAGTACCTCCGCGGCGACGGGCCGCTGGTCGCCGGCGTGCGAGACGGGTCGGCTCCATCACTCGCGCCCGAGCCCGATCTGGCCGCCGTTCGTGGGCAGGGCCAGGCGAAACGAGCGCTCGAGATCGCCGCCGCCGGGGGTCACAACATCTTGATGTCGGGTCCACCCGGCGCCGGCAAGACCATGCTTGCGCGGACGTTCCCGTCGCTGCTCCCCGACCTCAGATCCGACGCCGCGCTCGAGGTTCCCGCCATCTACTCGCTGCGAGGCACCCTTCGCGAGCGTCCGCCGACCACGCTGCGGCCGCCCTTCCGCGCACCGCACCACAGCATCTCCCGCGCCGGGCTGGTCGGCGGCGGCACCGATCTCGCGCAGCCTGGTGAGATCAGCCTTGCCCACATGGGCGTCCTCTTTCTCGACGAGCTCTGCGAGTTCTCCCGGCAGCATCTCGAGGCGCTCCGGCAGCCGCTCGAGGAGCACTCGGTCACCGTCGCCCGGGCTCGCGCGGCGGTCACGTACCCCGCCGACTTCATGCTCATCGGCGCCTCCAACCCGTGTCCGTGCGGGCATCTCGGCGACGCTCAGGGCTGCACCTGCGAACCACGCCAGCTGAGCGCCTATGGGAACAAGATCAGCGGACCGATCAAGGACCGCATCGACCTGGTCGTCTCGGTCCCTCGCCAGGAGTACCGCGACATCTTCGACGGCACCGACGAGGAGCCCTCTGCGGCGGTGCGCGACCGTGTCGAGGCCGCCCGCCAGCGTCGTGGGGAGGGTGCCGAGCATGGGAACGCCGCCCTGACCGGACGCGAGATTCTCGCAGCTGCGCGGGCCACTGCTCCCGCCCGCAGGCTGCTGGCGCTGTCCGGCGAACGCCTCCACCTCAGCGCGCGCGGCTTCTTTCGGATCCTGCGCGTCGCCCGGACCATTTCCGACCTCGCGGGTGACGATCGAGTGGGCGAGGACGCGCTCGCCGAAGCCCTGCACTACCGGATCGAGATGGCCGGATGACCCAGCCACGCTGGATCGACCCGGCCTCGCCCGAGTGGCCGGCGCGCCTCATGCACCTCGAGTCACCGCCACGCGGGCTCTGGCAGCTCGGCACGATCGTCCCAACCACGCCGTGCGTTGCGATCGTCGGCTCACGCCGCGCCACGTTCGCCGGCGTCGAGATCGCCACCTCGGTCGCCCGCGAGCTTGGATCGGCCGGCATCCAGGTCGTGAGCGGCATGGCCCTGGGCATCGATGCCGCTGCGCACACCGGCGCCCTCGACGCCGGAGGGTCGACGATCGCGGTGCTCGGCTGCGGGATCGATGTCTGCTATCCACCCCGGCACGCCGGGCTGCGCGCGCGGATCGTTGTCTCCGGGTCGGTGATCAGCGAGGAGCCGGCTGGCACGCCGCCCTTCAAGTACCACTTTCCGAAACGCAACCGCATCATCGCGGCACTCGCCCAAGCGGTGGTGGTGGTGGAGGCCACCGAACGCAGCGGCGCGTTGAGCACGGCCCGCTGGGCTGCCGACCTCGGCCGCGAGGTGCTGGCCGTTCCCGGCTCGATCCGATCGCGTCAGAGCAGTGGCACCAATCTGCTGATACGGGATGGGGTCCGGCCATTTCTCGGCATCGCCGACCTCCTCGAGGCTGTCCCCGAGCTTCGCTCGGCGGCCCCGGAAGGCGTCTTCGACACCCTGCCGGGCGGACCCGGCGCAGGGCTCGAGCGTTTCAGCCCACCGCTCCGGGAGATACTGGCACGCATGGGAACAGAGCCGGTCCACCCGGACCAGGTCGGGTCTGCCCTCGGGCTCTCACCGTCGCTGGTCGCCAGCCGGTTGGGTGCGCTGGAGCTTGCCGGAGCCGTAATGTCCCTGCCCGGAGGCCTCGTGGCCCGTACCGTATAACCGGCGCCAGAGCCCCATAGGAAGTCCAGAAGTGTCACGTCTGATCATCGTCGAGTCGCCCAGCAAGGCGAGAACGCTCGCCCGTTTTCTCGGGTCCGAGTACATCGTGCTCGCCTCCATGGGGCACGTCCGCGATCTGCCCAAGTCGAAGATCGGGGTCGACGTCGACGACGGGTTCACCCCGCAGTACGAGCTCATCAAAGGCAAGGAGAAGCAGATCCGCGACCTGCGCGCGGCCGTGAAGAAGGCATCTTCGACGCTCCTCGCGGCCGACCCCGATCGCGAGGGCGAGGCCATCGCCTGGCACCTTGCCGAGGCGCTCGGACTCAGCGATCCCGACAGGATCGTCTTCCACGAGATCACCAAGCTCGCCGTCGACGCGGCGCTCGCGCATCCGCGAAAGATCGACCGTTCGCTGGTCGCCGCACAGGAGGCGCGCCGGGTGATCGACCGCCTGGTCGGATACCGGCTCTCGCCGCTGCTGTGGCGCAAGGTGCGTGCCGGACTCTCCGCCGGTCGTGTGCAATCAGTCGCGGTGCGCCTGGTCGTCGATCGTGAGACCGACATCGACGCGTTCGTCCCCGTCGAGTCGTGGACCATCGATGCTCTTCTTGCCAAAGATGGCAGCAACCCGTTCAGCGCGCGGCTCGTGGGGCGGCGTGGCGACACCGATGCCGCGGAGCGCGAGAAGCTGGAGCTCGGCACCCAGGCTGAGGCAGGCGAGGTCATCGCCGCGCTCGGGCTCGACGCCAAGGGTGCGGTCACCGAGCGGACGCCGGCGTTCGTCGTGCGCTCCATCGAGGTCAAGGAGACCACGCGCCGCCCGTTCCCACCGCACACGACGAGCACGCTGCAGCAGGACGCGAGCTCACGGCTGCGCATGTCCCCCAAGCGCACCATGAGCATCGCCCAGGAGCTGTACGAAGGCGTCGAGCTCGGCAGCGCGGGCTCGACCGGCCTGATCACGTACATGCGCACCGACTCGATCCGGATCAGCGATGCGGCGCGTGACGATGCCGCCAAGCACATCACGGCGGCATTCGGAAAGGAGTACGTCGGGACCGGGGCCGTCCGGCGCAAGGCCGCTGTGAACGTCCAGGACGCGCACGAGGCGATCCGCCCCACCGATGTGAACCGCACGCCGGACTCGGTCAGCGCGAACCTGTCCCCCGGGCAGCTCAAGGTCTACGACCTGATCTGGCGCCGCTTCGTCGCGAGTCAGATGAGCCCGGCGAAATACCTGAACACCACGGCGATGATCGATGCCGCGGACTACGTGTTCCGTGCATCCGGTTCGCTGATCACCTTCGAGGGATTCCAGAAGGTCTGGAAACGCGACGAGGACAAGGACAAGGATTCGACCCTCCCCGCACTCGCCGAGCGCGAGGAGCTCAAGTGCCTCGAGATCACCTCGGAGCAGCACTTCACGCAGCCACCGCCCCGATTCACCGAGGCAACGCTGATCAAGGAGCTCGAGGAGCGCGGCATCGGCCGGCCGTCGACGTATGCCGCCACCATCGAGGTGATCCAGGAGCGCCAGTACGTGCGCCAGCTCGAGCGACGTCTCCATCCGACCGAGCTCGGCAAGACCGTCGACGCCGTCCTCCGGCAGAACTTCCCGGAGATCGTCGACGTCGCCTTCACGGCCGACCTCGAGAAGCGGCTCGACTCGGTGGAGGAGGGCACCCGCGCCTACGAGCCGACGGTTCGCGAATGGTACGAGCCGTTCGCCGAGACCCTCGAGCGCGCCGAGCGGTCGATGGAGCGTGTCCGAGTCCCCGCACGCGAGACCGGTGAGGAATGCCCCGAATGCGAGATCGGCCGCCTGGTCGTGCGCGAGGGCAAGTTCGGCGAGTTCGTCGGCTGTTCCCGGTTCCCCGAGTGCAAGTACATCAAGGATCGCAAGACCGCCGAGGCGCTGGCCACGGGGGAACTGTGCCCGCGCTGCGGCAAGCCGCTGGTCACCCGCCAGGGGCGGCGCGGACCGTTCGTCGGCTGCTCCGGCTACCCGAGCTGCACCTATATCAAGGACGATCGCCCCCCCGCCGACGGCGAGGCCGAGGGCGCCCCCGCCGAGGAGCTTGGAGCCTGCCCGCAATGCGGCAAACCGCTCCGCCGCCGGTCCGGACGGCGCGGAAGCTTCGTCGGCTGCACCGGCTACCCCGACTGCAAGTACATCCAGCCGGGCGCGCCCGGAGCCCGGGTCGCGGGTCCGGCCCCCGAGCCGACCGGCGAGGAGTGCCCCGAGTGTGGCAAGCCGCTGGTCACCCGCAAGGGCCGATACGGACCCTTCGTGAGCTGTTCCGGGTACCCCGCCTGCAAGTACCGCCCGCCTAAGGTCGCGCTGGTATGACCGGCGCGCACGCGACGACCGTCGTGGCGGTGCAGCGCAGCGGAACAGTTGCGGTTGCCGGCGATGGCCAGGTGACCGTCGGCGACATCGTGATGAAGGCGCGAGCCTCCAAGGTTCGGCGGCTGTTCCACGGCCAGGTGGTCTGCGGATTCGCCGGGGCCGTCGCCGATGCGCTGACCCTGTTCGACAAGTTCGAGCAGCACCTCGACAAGCACCAGGGCAACCTGGTCCGCGCCGCCATCGGCCTCAGCAAGGAGTGGCGCACCGACAAGTACCTGCGCCGCCTCGAGGCGATGCTCATCGTCGCCGACGCCAATCGGATCCTGCTGCTCAGCGGCGACGGCGAGGTCATCGAACCTGACGACGGCGACGGTGTGGTCGCGATCGGCAGCGGTGGTCCGTATGCGCACGCTGCCGCGGCGGCTCTTATGGAGAGCACCGACCTCGGCGCCGAGGAGATCGCCCGGCGCTGGAAGGTCACGCGCGAGGAGATGGACGAGTTCGNNAGATCTGCATCTACACCAACGACAACATCACCGTGGAAACCCTCGAGCTCGCCACACCTGCGCCGGCTGCGCCCGTCCCGGCGTGACCAGCGCCGCAGCCGTCGATCCCGGCCCCGTGGAGATGGTGGCAGCACCCCACGATCTCCTCCAGGCGGTGGCAGGGGAGACGCTCCGCCCCGCCGAGGTCGTGCGCCGGCTCGACGAATACATCATCGGCCAGCACGATGCGAAGCGCTCGGTGGCCATCGCGCTGCGCAA
>PKWB01000078.1 GCA_003131685.1 Candidatus Dormiibacterota bacterium | reverse complement strand
TCTTCCAGCAGTTCCACCTGCTGTCGTCGATGTCGGCGTGGCGCAATGTCGAGCTGCCACTGCTGTATCGCACAGCTCGCGACCGCAAGCAGATGGCTCTCAACGCACTCGCCCAGGTGGGTCTGACCGGGAGGGTGCAGCACCGTCCCAACGAGCTCTCGGGAGGCCAGCAGCANNCGATGAGCCCACCGGCAACCTCGACTCCAAGGCGAGCCGCGAGGTGCTCGACATCCTGACCGGCCTCAACAAGTCGGGTCACACCATCGTGCTGATCACGCACGATCCGAACGTCGCCCGCGTCGCCGAGCGCATCGTGGAGATGGCCGACGGGCGGCTCATGGACCGGGTCGCGGCATGAGCCTATTGCGCACGTTCGACACGGGAATGCGCGGCCTGCTCGGCCACCGTCTGCGCTCGATCCTGACGACGCTCGGCATCCTCTTTGGCGTTGCCGCGGTGATCTGCACCGTCGGCATCGGCACGGCGTCGGCTGACTCGGTCAACTCGCGAATCGCTGCGCTGGGCACCAACCTCCTCACCGTCTCGCCCGGAAGCACGACGAGCTTCGGTGTGCGCGGGGGGTCAGGTTCTGCGAACACGCTGACCATGGAGGACGTCGCGGGGCTCGAAGACAAGCAGGATGCACCCGATGTCGCTGCGGTTGCGCCGGTCGTCTCGGGGACGGCGACGCTCGTGAGCACGAGCACCAACTGGTCGACGACGGTGAACGGCAGTAGCCCCGGATGGCTCGTGACCAACGCTCGATCCCTCTCGGCCGGGGTCTTTTTCACGCAGCAGCAGGTCGACCAGCACGCCCAGGTTGTCGTCCTTGGCACCACGACCGCGCAGGACCTGGGAGTGACGGTCGGATCGCAGGTGACCATCTCGGGTGCGCCGTTCGATGTCGTCGGCATCCTGACCGCGACCGGCAGCACCGGTTTCACCAACAACGATGACCTCGCGGTCGTTCCGATCACGACGGCTCAGGACCAGATCACCAGTGGCAGCCCGGATTCCGTGCAACGAATCCTGCTGAGCGCTACCAGCAGCGCAACCATCGGCTCCGCATACCTCGAAGCCGACCAACTGCTTCTGCAGACGCACCACGTCACCAACACCGCGTCAGCGGACTTCAACATCACCTCCGCGTCGACGCTCGCGAGCACCGCCGCCTCGGTGACCACAACCCTCACCATCCTGCTCGCCAGCGTGGCCGCGATCTCCCTGCTCGTCGGAGGCATCGGCGTGATGAACATCATGCTGGTGTCGGTCACCGAGCGGACCCAGGAGATCGGGCTGCGCAAGGCGCTCGGCGCGACTCCTCGAGACCTGCTCCGTCAGTTCCTGATCGAAGCGGCCACGCTGAGCTTCATCGGAGGCGTGCTCGGCGTTGGAGCGGGCCTGCTCGCCGGATTCCTGGTGCCGCGCCTCGCCGGCATCGCGGTGACCATCACGGCGACTCCGGTGATCATCTCCGTCTGTGTTGCGGCCGGAGTTGGCCTGATCTTCGGTGTCTACCCGGCGGCGCGCGCCGCTCGACTCGCGCCGATTGCCGCACTGCGAGCCGAATGATCTCTGAACGCCGTCATCCTGTTGGGAGAAAGACCTCATGAATCGTGCCATCCTCGGCGCCGCCGGCGTCATGGCCAGCCTCGGTATCGCCGCCTGCGGGAGCGCCACCGCCAGTGGAGGGACGACCCCCTCCGCGTCGCCGTCACCCGGCGGTCGAGGCGCCTTCACACGAAACGCGGCCTTTGGGCAACTCGTCCAGATCAAGGCGTCGACACTTATCCTCAGCAGCAGCACCGGTGATGCGACGGTGACGTACGCTCCAACCACCACGATCACCCAGACGAGCACCGGGACTCTCGCGAACATCACCTCGGGGATGTGCATCACTGCGTCCGGTACCAAGGACGCGGCCGGGACGCTGACCGCGACCACGGTCATCCTCAGCGCACCGATCAGCGGCTCGTGCACCACCGGGGGATTTGGTGGAGGCGGCACGTTCTCGCCCCCCGCCGGTGCGACTCCTCGGCCGAGCTTCTCGCCTCCCGCCGGCGCCGCCGGGCTCACGGCTGCGCGTGGGCTCGTCAAGTCAGTGACCGGTACCTCGGTCACGCTTACTGAGTCAACCGGCACCGTGCTGACCATCAATGTCCCGACCACCGTGAAGGTGACCACCTCGGCGGTGATCAAGGCCACTGCGCTCCAGACCGGTGAGTGCGTGACCGCGGTCGGGCCGAAGGACAGCGCCGGGACGGTTGCGGCACGATCGCTGACGATCACGCCCCCGACGGCCAGCGGCTGCACCGCGGGCTTCGGCCGCGGTGGCTTCGGCGGCGGCGGCTTCGGCGGTGGCGGCGGTGGCTTTGGAGGCGGCGGTGGCTTCGGAGGCAGTGGCTCAACGAGTGCCTAGCCTGGAGAACTGAGTGCGTGTACTCGTAGCAGAGGACGATCGCGGGCTCCGCGAAGTTCTGGTCCAGGGCCTCGAGGAGGCCGGCTACTTCGTCGACGCCGTCGCGGCAGGCGACGAGGCGATCGAACAGCTGCGCTTCTACGAGTACGACGTCGCAGTGATCGACTGGCGGATGCCCCGGGTCAGCGGCCTCGAGGTCGTTGCATGGGCTCGCCGCCACAACCGCCCAACAGCGATGTTGATGCTGACCGCGCGGGACACGCCGTCTGACCGGATCGAGGGCCTCGATGCCGGGGCCGACGACTACCTGATCAAGCCGTTTGACTTCGGCGAGCTCGTGGCTCGGATACGCGCGCTCCAGCGGCGACCGCGCAGCGTCGACGGTCCGGCGATCACGCGCGGGGCGCTGACCCTGGACCCTGCCCGGCGGGAGATCGAGGTCCGCGGCGCTCCCGTGAACCTGACGTCCACGGAGTTCAACATCCTCGAGCTGCTCCTCCGGCGCTCGCCGGCGGTCGTCGATCGCAAGGCCATCGCCGAGCACGCGTGGCGCGATGAGACGCAGCCGCTCGGGTCCAACGCAATTGACGTCCAGATGAGCCGGCTCCGCGCCAAGCTGCCCAATACGGGGATCCAGATCGTGACGGTCCGGGGCTCGGGGTACCGACTGGAGGAGGCATGAACCGGCGGCTGGAGCGGGTCGATGTCGCCTCGCTGCGCGTGGCGCTGATCAGCACCGGACTGGTGGCGGTGGTTTACGCGATCGTCGGCATGGTGGTCGTCGTGTTCGTCACCAGCAATCTGACGTCTCAGGTGGACAGCAAGCTCGCCACCTCGCTGGCGGCATACGAGCGCTTCGTTCCTCGGTTCACAGCGAATGGCGTGGGCGACACAGGACAGGGAGGGCTCAATTCCCCAGCGCTCGCCTGGTTGATCTTTCCCTCTGGCCCCGAGTTCACCACCATCGCCGATCAGACGCAGCTTCCGGCGGCGGATTCAGCGGTCACCGCCCCGATGACCACCCAGGTCAAGGGGGTGGACGTGCGGCTTGTCGGTGCGAACGTCGTCACCAACTTCGGACCGGCGCGCCTCGTGGTCGGGTACGACGTTGACTCGGTCTCTCAAACACGGACGTCCCTCATCGTCACTGAGGCTGCCGCCGGTGTCGTCCTGCTTCTCCTCGTCTTCTTCGGCACCCTCGTCGTCGGCCGCAGAGTCGGCGCCCCGATCGAGCTTGCCCGGCAGCGCCAGCTCGAGTTCACCGCCGACGCCTCTCACGAGCTGCGGACTCCTCTTGCCGTCATCGAGGCGCAGACCAGCCTGGCCCTCAACCAGGACCGGGACCCGGCCTGGTATCGGCATGCCTTCCAGCGAGTCGGCTCTGAGAGTGGGAGGATCCGCCGCCTCGTCGACGACCTGCTCTGGCTCGCCCGCGTGGACACGCCGCAGGGGCGTCCCACCGCCGAGCCGGTCGAGGTCGGCGTGGTCGTCCATCAGTCTGCTGAACGATTCGCGGCGGTGGCCGAGAGCCGCGGGATCACGCTCCAGGTGTCGGTCGGCTCGGGACCGCTGGTAATCATGGGCTCGTCCGAGTGGCTGGATCGGCTCCTCGGCGTGCTCCTCGACAACGCGTTCAAGTACGCCCCCGAGGGGGGCGTTGTCGCTGTGAGCGTCGGCGCTGACGGTAACCGAGTTCGCCTGGTGGTGGAGGATTCCGGGCCCGGAATCCCGGACGACGAACGCCCCAAGATCTTCGATCGCTTCCATCGAGCCGAGGAGCAGGGCGGCTATGGCTCCGGTCTCGGACTGGCGATCGCGGATGCCGTCGTCCGGCACACCCACGGCCGCTGGGACGTGAACACCTCGACGCTCGGGGGCGCTAGGATGGCCGTCAGTTGGGCTCGTGTCCTGACCAGCTCCAAGGATCCTGGCGAGCCGGACCCGCCGGTCAGCTGGACGGTCCCGGCAGGCCAGCCGCCCCCCGGCGAGGCCTAGCGACGGCCCGCCCCGCGAGATCGGGGAGGGCAAAATCGCAACTCCGGGTGGCACAATTTGGCCAGTTCGTGCCATCATAGTCCGAAACCAACCGAGTCTGGAGGAGGCCGGAGCATGACCAAGGGAGCTATGGCGGCGCTGAGCGCGGGGGTTGCCGTCTTCGGGTTCGATCCTGAGCCCGGGACCCCAGCGAGCCGGGCGTTGCACGTGCTCACCGTGAAACGGACCCTTCCGACAGGCGATCTCGGCCCCAAGGAGCGGTTCCCGGAGGCGGCCCTGCGCGCCGCCACCGAGGCCGGCATCGATCTCGGAGGCCGGCGTGGCGCCCGCGGTGCCCAGCGTCTCCACCTGGTCGGTGTCGACGACGATCCGGCGCGGGCCCGGAGCGTCATCGTCTGGTACTACGCAGCCGCGCCCTACGGGGCGGTCCCAGGACCGGGCGTGTGGTCGGCGACGGGCCGAGGGCTGCACCTCGACGCTGCCGGCACCGCGGCCCTGCGCGCCGCACTCGACCGGCTTCGGGCCGACACCCGCCAGCTCGCCGGTGCCGCCGCCCTGGTCGGGGATGTGTTCACCGGGGACGACCTGCTTCGCCTCCACGTGGCGCTGCACGGTGGGCCCGAGGGCAGCGAGCGGACCTTCCGGCGGCGGATCCAGGAGTTGCGCGATTCTGGCGTGCTCCGCCCCGTCCGCGACACCGAGGTGGCCGCATTGCGCCTCCGGGTGCCTCGATTCCGCTCACCCGCGGGGACCGGGGGCAGGCCCCCCGAGTTGCTTCGCTACTCGGGTGCCGGCGGCGAGGACGAGCAGCTGGCAGCGCTCAGGGCGCGTCGCGCGGGCTGATCCGGCGCTACCCGGCGTCCGCCGGCCAGTCCGGCTCCGCGCCGGTCAGGACCAGGGTCACCGGCCCGTCGTTGACGAGGTCGACGGCCATATGGGCGCCGAAAGTGCCCGTCTCGACGTGGTGCCCGAGCTGCCGTAGCGCCGCGACGAAGGTCTCGTAAAGGTCGGCAGCCCGGTCCGGGGCGGCGGCGCGCACGAAGGACGGGCGATGGCCCCGCGAGGTGTCCGCGTGGAGCGTGAACTGGCTCACCACCAGGACCGCGCCTCCGGAGGCCGCCAGGTCGAGATTCATCCGGCCGTCGGCGTCGGGGAAGACCCGGAGGGTTGCGATCCTGCCGGCGAAGCGCTGTGCGACCGCCTCGTCGTCGGTGGGGCCGACCGAGAGCAGGACGCAGAGCCCCGCCTCGATGGCGCCCACCGTCGCCGAGCCGACGTCGACCTGGGCACGGCTGACCCGCTGAACGACCGCCCTCACTCGAGGAAGCGCAGGCCGCGCCACATCCGCAGCGCCTCCGCCTCGGCTTCGAGGAAGCTCGGCCGTGAATCGCGCATGCCGTGCACGAGGAAGCTCCAGGCGCGGCGTTCGCCGTCGGCGCCGTCGATGGTCCCGAAGGCGCTGCCGAGCGCACGCGGCGGGTACATCTCGATCCGGTTGCCGTCGCGCATTCGCTTGAAGATCGGCCGGCGCACCAGGATGGATTCGAGCGCCCGCCGGTCCCTGAGCCTGCCGTTCAGGAGGTCGACGGTGCGCAGCTTGGCGATCGGGTTGTCCGGGTCGCGGATGTCGACCCTGCACGAGAAGCGCTCGGAGAGATCGCGGAGCACGAAGACGAGCGCGAGCGCATCGGTCTCGTCGCCGGCAACCCGAATGAATCCGGCGGCAGAGAGATCGGTCCCCTGCAGGTCATCGCGGAGTTCAGCAGCCACGGCCTGCTCGAAGAAGAGTTGGGCGAAGAGATCGGTCGATGCGGCATCAGCCAGCCATGGGAGCTGGTCGCGCCATTCCCGGCTGGTGGTGAGGTCAGAGAACCGGTCCTGTAATCGATCCCGCTCGGCTGGTGCGACCCCGCGCACGCGAACGTGGATGACCCGGGCCATGCCTTAATTGTACGGGCGCATCCGTGGCCCGAACGCGCCATGGGGAGCGCAGGGTCTGCCGCTACACTGCGTCGCGGATCGCCGAGGTAGCTCAGTTGGTAGAGCACAGGTCTGAAAAACCTGGTGTCGACAGTTCG
>PKWB01000006.1 GCA_003131685.1 Candidatus Dormiibacterota bacterium | reverse complement strand
CCCCCCGCGCCACCGTCGATCGAAAGCGAGTCCGTCTCGCATGTCACCTCGACCGATGCGACGCTTGAAGCGGAAATCGACGTCGAAGGCTTGCGCCACGGTGCCGATTACCAGTTTCAGATCGTGGAGAACCCCAGCGAATACGCCTCCGAACTCATCTGTCCGTCCACTCGGCCGCAGGGGCACGAAATATGCGTTGGTCCTCAATCGCCTGGCGTTGCGCCGATCGGCTTCGTGCCAGGCGATGAGGCAAATCCGCTGAAGGACTCGCCCGTCAGCCTCGACCTGGCCGGTGCGGCCCTTCTGCTGAAGCCCGGCACGACCTACCACTACCGTGTGATCGCCGCCAGGTCCAAGCCCAGCGAAGACACGATCGAATGGGAACCCCCGACGGTCTACGGCGCCGATCAGACNNTGACCCCGACCGACGCGACGCTGGAAGCGCAGATCGACACCGAGGGCCTGTCGACCATCTACCAGTTCGAGCTGAGGATTAATCTCTGCCCGTATTCGGAATGCATCGGCTATAAAGACATCCCCTTGCCGAGCGGCCTGCTGCTCGGATCGTTCGCGGACCAGGCGGTCAGTCTCGATCTGAACAGCGTCGGCGTGAGTTTGGCGCCGGGCGTGTACGAATACGCGCTGAGCGCGACCAGCACGGGAGGGCACGTCGTGTCCCCGTGGCAGACGCTGATCCCGGCCGTGCTCGACCCGCCGGCTCCGAGCGCCTCGGCCCAATCCGGCACCGGCCCGCCCGCTGGCTCGGACACCAGCAGCGGCGACCAGCCCGCCGGCTCGGGAGGATCTCCTGCGCCCGGGGTTACGCCGCTTGGGCCTAGAATCGTGTGCCTGTGTAACTGCACACGAGGATGCCATGGCAAGAAGGTCAGCCCCAAGNNCGAGAACGCGCAGAAGCTCTCAAAGGCACTGAAGCTCTGCGAGAAGAAGCCAAAGAGCAAGCGGCAAAGTTGCAAGCGCCAAGCGGAGCAGCAGTACTCCGCAGCCGGTAAGCACCGGTCCTGAACACCGGCCTCGCCACCGTCTGACCAGCCAAGATCGCAGCTGATGGGTGAGCGTTCTGACGCCAACTTCGGGTGAAGAAGGCCCGTAAACATTGGGCTCGCGGAAGTTTAGGCGCGCAAATCGTCTCTCCCGTCCCAAGCTGTCCCTACGTTTTGTGGATGGTTTGCTCTTTGTGTTTACGACGCTCCGCGGTGCTTGCCGCGGCCGCTCCCGCGCTCGCGCGGCGCTCGCCGCTGCGCGAGCAGTGGCTGCTCTCGGTGCTTGCGCTCCCGAACGAGGCGCTGCTGCGTGCTGCCAAAGTCAAGGATCCTCCCTGGGTCTTGCGCCGGCTGCAGCTGCCGGTGTTGACCGACACCGTCCCGACCGCGTTGTGCCGTCACGACGCTGGCTATCCGCGGGCGCTGCGGCAGCTCCCTAANNGCCTGTACGCGACGTGTACTGCTGAGCGTCTGCGGGAGCTGCTTGCCCCCGCCAGTCCGAGGGTCGCGATCGTTGGCGGCCGGGGGCTCACCCCGTACGCCCAACAGATCACGCGCGCCATGACAGAAGGCCTCGCGCGCGCGGGTGTGACCGTGGTCGGTGGTGTCAACGAGGGGCCCGAGGGGATCGCGCATGAGGGGGCGCTGGCGGGTGCCGGGCGCTCGATCGCGGTGATGGCGTGCTCGCCCGATCTCTCCCATCTCACCCGGCAGGATTCCCTGCACCAGCNNCAACCGCAGCGCTGGTCCTTCATCGCCTCCCGGCGCATCGTCCCCGCGCTCGCCGATGTGGTCGTGATCGTCGAGGCGGGCGGCTTCACCCACTCGGCGCTTAGCACGAAGATCGCCGTCGAGCTTGGGCGGGATATCGCGGTTGTGCCCGGCCGTGTCACCGACCCGAGCGGGGAGCGCATCCTCCGGCTGCTGCAGGACGGCGCGCACCCTGTCGCCTCTGCCGAGCACGTCCTCGAAGTGCTCAACGGCGCTGGGTTACGTGGCCCCGCACTCCACGACCCGGCGCCGCACGAGCTGGCTGACGACCCCACAATGAGCGGCCCCGTGCTGCACGACCCCGCGCTGCACGCCCCCGCGTTCCACGACCCCGCCCTGCACGAGGTAGCGGCATGAGCGCCTCGATCAGGAAGGTATTGCCGGCCCCGGTGGGTTGGCCTGAGCCTCCCGCTGCGGCTGCTTATCATGGTCTCGTCGGCGAGATCGTGCAGGCGATCGCGCCGCATACGGAGGCGGATCCGGTCTCGGTGCTCGTCCAGCTGCTGATTGCCTGTGGTGCGTTGATTGGGCGTGGTGCCTGGTTTGACGTGGAGCGGACCCGCCATTACCCCGCCGAGTTCGCTGTGCTGGTGGGGGAGTCTTCGCGGGCGCGTAAGGGGACTTCTTATGACCATATCGAGTGGCTGCTGAGCGAAGTCGACCCAGAGTTTGCCTTACGGATGGAGAACGGTCTGTCTACTGGCGAGGGTTTGGTGTGGGCGTTGCGTGACCGTCACGGCGAGGACGCCGGGGCCCCGGATCGTCGCCTGCTCGTGACGGAGCCCGAGTTCGCCAGGGTGCTGCAGGGAAGGGAAATCGCTTCGCTCTCGCCCGTGTTGCGTCAGGCGTGGGACGGGCGCAGGCTGGGGCTGCTGACGCGCAATTCGCCATTGCGCGCGACCGGGGCTCATTTCGCTTTGATCGGTCATATCACTGCGGAGGAGTTGCGTCACTGCTCCACCACGCTCAGCATCGCGAATGGATTTTTGAATCGCTTCCTTTTTGTGCCGTGTCGCCGCATGCAGCTGTTGGCCCACGGCGGCGAGAAGAAGAACCCTCTCGCGCAGACCGGGCTGAAGGATCGGCTGGCTGAGGCGCTCGAGCGTGCTCGGTGTGCTGGTGAGCTTTGCTTTCACCCTGACGCTGAGGAGCACTGGACGACTAGCTATGAGGAGATGTCGGAGCTCTCGACGGACGGTCTCACTGGTGCGCTTACCGCGCGCGCTGAAGCGCACAGCATCCGTCTGGCGTTGATCTATGCGCTGTTGGATGGTGCGAGCTCGATCGAACTCGATCATCTGAAGGCAGCGCTCGCCCTGTGGGACTATGCCGCTCGGGGTGCTGAGTGGGCGCTCGGGGACACGACGGGAGTCCCGCTCGCCGAGCAGCTTTATCGCACTCTCTCAGATGATCCCGATGAGCTCTCGCGGTCCCAGTTGCGCGACTCGCTGAATCGCAACTATCCCGCAGCGCAGGTCCTGGAGGCGCTCGAATCGCTGGAGAGAGACGGACGCGCCAAGCGCCGCATGAGGAAGAATCCGAATGGGGGACGGCCCGCCGAGCTCTGGAGGGCCATTACACCCGAGACGGCCGCTACACCGCAGCGCAGCGACAGACCCATCCTGACCCGCGTCGCCTGATGCTCCTCACCCGCACGGCCTGACGGTTACCGCGTTTAGATCGTTTCCGCGT
>PKWB01000071.1 GCA_003131685.1 Candidatus Dormiibacterota bacterium | reverse complement strand
CATCAACTTATGGGATCTAGCTCTGCCGGGGACGCTCCACCCACAGGAAGCTGGTGAAGTTCTCGTCGAGGTCCTGGAGGTTGTCCTCGACGACGCGCAGACCATTGAGCTCTGCGAGGATCCTGCTTCCCATCGTCGCGATTGAATCGGGAAGCTCGCCGGTGCCGAGCAGTTCGGCCACCTTTGCCTGATCGATGAGGTCACCGGCACCGCTCGTCTGCCGAAGATTCGCGTATTTCTTCTCGAGGTTGGTCCGGCACTGGCGCAGCACCTGCGGGTGGGCCATCACCGTGTCGACCGTGGCGAAGTCAGCACTTCCGGCAATCATCAGCGCATGCGAGATCTTGATCGCGAACTCTTCGACGATCGCAAATCGATACCGCGCCATCGCAGCAACCGACTCACCGACCATGCCGCCGACGGAATTGTGGATCGCGAAAACTCCACGATCGACCTCCCCTTCGTGCAGCGCGCGCAGCACCCGTTCGGTGGTGTGCAGATACACGATCTCGAAGGGAATGTCGGGCGTCCTGCTCATGTAGTACCGCGCGGCATCCTCGTTGAAGCTGCCCCGCCCGCCCTGGATGCCGACCACGACGCGGTCGGCGACCACGCGGTTCGGGAGCAACAGGTCGAAGACCGAGTCCTGCGCCTCCGACATGCGCAGGCGCATTCCCTTGGTGTGGGGGTTGAACGTCTGCAGATCGACGAAGAGCTGCCAGGTGTCGTTGCTCACCTGGGATGTGACGTCGTGGAGGCGTTTGGTGCCGAGCGTGTCGATCCCCGTCTGCGCAAAGCCGAATCGCTCGAGTGTCCGTCCGACGAAGTGGGTGACACCCTGGCTCTCCGCCGCGAGCCGATCGTGTTCGTCGGCGGACATCTGCACCACGACGAGGCCCTTGGCGGTGAAGTAGGCCTTCCACGCTTCGAGTGCATCGAGCGGCAGGCGAAATCCGTCGACGACGATCGTCTGGCCCTCGAGCCCGCTCGCCGCGACGCTGTCCGGCCCGAAGAGCGGATGGGTGAGCAGAGCCTGGTAGGTGGCGGGGAGATGGCGGTCGAACACCTCGCGCGGGTGCAGCTTCACCGACAGCACGTCGATGAGCGTCCGGGTGCCACCGAGCTCCTCGAAGAGCGGCAGGTGCTCATGCAGGATGGGCTCGAACGCTGATATCGGGACGCAGTAGAAGACGGCGTCGGATGCGAGCGTTTCGCCCAAGGACGCCGGGGTCAAACCCTGACGCTCCGCCTCGGCACGCCGGCCGGGATCGGTGTCGAAGACGCGGAGCGTGAAATCGCCCTGAAGCATCGATGCCCAGAGGCGTCCAAACCGGCCGAGGCCCACCACGCCGGCTGTGGCCGGCAGGGCGCTGGTCATCACCGGGGCTAGTGTACGGGTGCGCAGGGGAGCCGCCTCCGCGTCGAGCACCGGAGCGTCGGTATGGTTCTGCGTGATATGGCAACCCCGGCAGAGCGCGAGACCGCCGACCGCAGCGTGCGAGACACCGCCCGGCACGAGATGCCGCGTGCGCTCCGCGACGAGGTGCGGCTCGTTGGCGATGCGCTCGGTCAGGTGATCGCCGAGCACGGCGGTGAGGGGCTGCTCGCCGACGTCGAGGCGTTGCGCCGAACCGTGATCCAGGCTCGCGCCGAAGCCGCCACACGGGGCGGATATGCGAACAGTGCCGACGCGCTCGTGTCCTCATGGTCGCTGGACCGCGCAGAGCAGGTGGCTCGCGCGTTCGCCTGCTATTTCCACCTCGTCAACCTCTGCGAGGAGCGCTACCGCGCTCGCGCGCTCCGAGAGGCCGACCACGGCGCGGCCGGTCCGGTCGAGGCGCTCGCCACCGCGCTCGCGACGGTCCGCGCGGAGCTTGGGGATTCGGGTCTGGACGAGCAGCTTGCCGTGCTGCGCGTTCATCCCGTGTTCACCGCGCACCCGACCGAAGCACGTCGACGCGCGGTGACCTCGGCGCTCCGGCGCGTGGGCGACCAGCTCGAGCGCCAAGCCGGGCCAGGGGTCGCGGGTGCTCCGCCGCTGGAGATCCGCCGGCGATTGCTCGAGGAGGTCGACGGGTTGTGGCGAACCGCTCAGCTGCGCAGCCAGGAGCTGCAACCGCTCGATGAGGTCCGCACGCTCATGACGGTTTTCGACGAGACGCTCTTCCGGCTCGTGCCCGCCGTCTACCGGGACTTCGGCGGTCCGCTCGACACGGGCGAAACCGGGGCGCAGCGGCCGTCCGCGCCGGCGTTCCTTCGGTTCGGGAGCTGGGTCGGTGGGGATCGCGACGGCAACCCGCAGATCACCGCCCACGTCACCCGGGAGACCATGCTCATTCAGTCGGACCATATCCTCCGCGGGCTCGAGGCGGCAGCCGCCCGCATCGGGAGCGGCCTGACCGCGGATGCGGAAACCACCATGCCCGACCAGGGTTTCCTCGGAAGGCTCCGCTCGGCGCACGAGATCGTCGGCGGCCGCGCCGCAGCAATCGAAGCGCGTTCCCCCGGGGAGCCGTTCCGGCAATTCCTGTTGATCGTGGCCGAACGAATCGAAGGCACCCGCCGAGGGGATCTGTCGCTCGCGTATGCGGGGCCGGACGAGCTGCTCGAGGACCTCGAATGCCTTCAGGATGCCCTGGTGCGAGCCGGCGCTCCGCGGCTGGCATACGGCGAGCTGCAGGGGCTCATGTGGCAGGTGCAAACCTTCGGCTTTCACCTCGCCGACCTCGAGATCCGGCAGCACAGCGGCGTGCATCGCCATGCGCTCGCCGAGCTTCGCGCTGCGGGCACGCTTCGCGGCGCGGGCACGCGCTCTGCCGAGACCGACGAGGTGGTGGCGACGCTGCGCACCATCGCGCTGCTGCAGCAGCGACTGGGTGTGCACGTCTGTCATCGCTATGTCGTGAGCTTCACGGAGAGCGCCGAGGACATCGCCAACGTGTACGCGCTGGCCGAGCTGGCGTGCGCACCCAACGCGGCCCCCGAGCTCGACGTCGTGCCGCTGTTCGAAACCATCGCGGATCTGGGCAACGCGCGCGCCACACTGGACGCGATGCTCGACCTCGAGCCGGTGCTCAGGCGCATGGCTGCGACCGGACGCGCCGTCGAGGTCATGCTCGGCTACTCCGACTCGGCGAAGGAGAGCGGACCGGTCACGGCAACGCTCGCGCTGTACGCCGCCCAGGCCGACCTCACCGCGTGGGCGTCGGAGCGCTCAGTGCGGCTGACGCTCTTCCATGGGCGCGGCGGTGCGCTCGGACGCGGCGGCGGCCCAGCCAATCGCGCGGTGATGGCTCAGGCGCCGGGTTCGGTCTCCGGGCGCTTCAAGGTAACGGAGCAGGGGGAGGTCATCTTCGCTCGCTATGGGAATCAGACCATCGCCCAACGGCATCTCGAGCAGGTGACCTCAGCAGTGCTGCTGGCATCGACACCCGCGGTTCGTCAGCGCACCGAGAGCGCGGCGCTCCGCTTCCAGGCACTCGCTCGAACCCTCGACACCGCCGCTCGCTCCGCATACCGCGAGCTGATCGACATCGAGGGCTTTGCCGGGTATTTCGCCCAGGCGACCCCGGTCCGTGAGCTTGCCAGTCTCCATCTCGGGTCGCGCCCTGCAAGTCGCGGTGGCGACAGGGGCCTGGGGTCGCTCCGGGCGATCCCGTGGGTCTTCGCGTGGTCGCAGATCCGGCTCAACCTCCCGGGCTGGTACGGGATCGGCAGCGCGCTCGATCGAGCACCGCTCGATGACCTGTCCGTTGCCTACACGGAGTGGCCACTGCTCAAGGTGCTCATCGACAACGCGGAGATGAGTCTGGCCAAGACCGACCGATTCATGGCCGCGGAGTACCTCCGCCTCGGAAACCGCCCCGAGATCGCCGAGCGGATCCTGGCGGAGTACGACCGCACGATTGAGGGCATCCTCGCCGTCACCGGGCAATCGCGCCTCCTCGAGCAGCGACGGGTGCTGTCCTGGGCGGTCGAGCTGCGCAATCCCTATATCGACGCGCTCTGTCATCTGCAGCTTCGTGCGCTTCGAGCGCTGCGCAGTGGTGATGCCGGCGACGTTGACCGGAGGCGGCTCGAGCAACTGCTCCTGCTGACCGTCAACGGCATCGCCGCGGGGCTGCAGAACACGGGTTAGCGTGTCGGATGGCTACGATCCATCGTCGCGCTTCAGCTACCGAACGATGCGAGGAGAACGGGTTGGTGATGCTGTCATGAAGGTCGGAGTCATCGGGATCGGGAAGATGGGTCGGCCGATCGCCGTGCGGCTCATCGCCGCCGGTCACGACGTGTCCATCTGCAACCGCTCGGACAATGCCGGCGTGCGGGAACTGCGAGACGGGGGCGCAACCGTCCTCGGAACGCCCGCCGAGCTGGCTGCCGAGGCCGAGGTCGTCCTCACGGCGCTGCCCACCGAGGACACCGTGCGACAGGTCTATGACGACATGGCGGCGGTTGCCTCGAACGGGCAGCTGTACGCCGACCACTCGACCGTGAGCCCCGGGCTCAACCGGCACTGCGCTGAGATCCTTGCAAGGCGAGGCGCGAGCTTCCTCGATGCTCCGGTCTCAGGCGGGCCGGCCGGCGCCGAGGCCGGAACGCTGACGGTGATGGTGGGGGGCGACGAGGCGACGTTCAATCGCGCTCTCCCCGTGTTCGAGGCCTTCGGGGGCAAGATCCGGCTCTGCGGCGGCGTCGGCGCGGGTCAGGCGATCAAGCTCGTCAACCAGTACCTGGTCGCCGTGCACACCATGGCCGCGTCCGAGGCCGCTGCGTTCGCGGTCCAGCTCGGAGCGGATCTCGGCACCGTCCAGGACGTGATCGGCACCTCGTTCGGCAGCTCAGCGATGCTGCTCCGCAACCTGCCGCGCTTCATCGCCCGCGACTTCAGCCCCGCAACCCCGGTGGGGCTGATCGCCAAGGACCTGTCGATCATCCACTCGGAAGCGCAGGACGCGGGTATGCCGCTGCTGCTCGGCGGTCTGGTCGAGCAGTACTACCTGGAGGCGAAAGCNNCGTGGCTGGACCGGCGAGGACATGGCCGCGCTGGTGAAATTCTGGGACCGGCAGGCGGGATAGCGTGCCGAGACTCGCCGCCAACCTGACGATGCTCTGGCAGGACCTCGAGCCGTTCCAGCGGTTCGACGCCGCGGCGGGTGTGGGGTTCACGCACGTCGAGATGCTTTTTCCGCACCAGCTGGACGCGGACTGGCTCGCATCCATCCTTGATCGGCTCGAGCTCGAGATGGTCCTCTTCGACCCCGCTGCGGGCGATTGGGATGGCGGGGAGCGAGGGCTGCTTGCGCTTCCGGGGCGCGAGGAGGAGTTCGTCGACACCGTACATGCGGCGATCGCCCTGGCGACGCGAATCGGAACATCGAGGCTCAACGCGTTGGTGGGGGTGCCGCCGGTGCAGGTGAGCCGCGATCAGGCGCGCGAGACCGCGATCGCGAACCTCAATCGTGTCGAACCGCTGGTGCGGGCGGCCGGCATCACGCTGCTCGTCGAGGCGATCAACAACATCGACATGCCCGGGTACTGGGCGAACACAGTCGAAGCCGCCGCTGATCTCGTGCAAACCGTCAACAGCCCGAACGTGCGCCTGCAGCTCGATCAGTACCACGCGGCGATGGCGGGCGAGAATGCTCTTGACTGTCTGCGGCGCTACTTCCCGTTGATCCGGCACGTCCAGATCGCCGACGTTCCAGGCCGGCACGAGCCCGGCACCGGGACACAGCCGATCGGAGCGTTCCTCGAGGAGCTGGACCGGCTCGGATACGACGGGTTCGTGGGCCTCGAATACAAGCCACTCGTGGACACGGCGTCCAGTCTCGCGTGGATCCGACGGATGGACCTCAGAACCTAGGCTTCCTCGATCGCTCGGTCGCGGCTGTGAAGCCCTTCGATCGCCTGTCTCGCAGCCCTGCGCAGCAGCGCCCTCGCGTGACGCATCGGGTCGAGATGGCCGTCGATTGCGTCCAGCGCCAGAGCGACGCTGAACAGCTGCGGGAGCGGATCGATGACGGTCCCGGCGATCGCCACGCACGGGATCCCGCGGGCCGTCGCTCGCATCGCGACCTCGGCGGGCGCCTTGCCGGTGGGGGTCTGGCTGTCGAGCCGCCCCTCACCGGTGATCGCGACCGTCGCCCGACCCAGGGCGGCATCGAGCCCGACGAGGTCGCAGACGGCGGCGGCACCGGGCAGCAACCGGGCGCCGGCGAGAGCGAGCCCGAAGCCGCATCCGCCGGCCGCACCCGCTCCGGGGAGTGCCGACAGGTCGGCGCGGCCCAGGCCGGAGGCAAGCTCGGCAAAGTGCGCCAGCGCTCGCTCGAGGCGAACCGCATCGTCGGCACTCGCGCCCTTCTGGGGCGAGAACATCTGCGCGGGCCCCTGCGGTCCAAGCAATGCGCTGCGGATGTCGCAGGCCACCTCGACGGAGCAGCCCGAGAGCTTCCGGAGCACCTCGGACAGGTCGATGCCGGCAGCGTCCTCGAGGCCGGCGCCGCCCGGGCCGACCTCCTCGCCACGGGAATCGGTCACGCGTCCTCCGAGTGCCTGGAGCAGGCCGGCGCCGCCGTCGGTGCAGGCGCTGCCGCCTACGCCGACGACAATCCTTCGAGCGCCCCCATCGATGGCGATGCGGATGAGCTCACCGGTCCCGCGCGACGTCGCGTGCAGCGCGTCGGGAGGGGTCGCACCCATGCGGCGGAGCCCCGAGGCCTCCGCCAGCTCGACGACCGCTCGGTCGCGTCCGAGCCAGCCGAGCCTGGCCATGATCGGTGTGCCGGCAGGGCCGGTCACGCGGTGGCGCGTGACCCGGGAATCGGCACGTGCCGCGAGGAGCACGTCGAGCGTGCCGTCGCCGCCGTCGGCAACCGGGATCTCGATGGCATCGGCCCCGGCGTCCCGGACACCCCGCGCCATTGCCGCGGCAGCCGCATGCGCGCTGAGCGTGCCCTTGAACGCGTTCGGCGCACACACCGCGAGCGGGTACCGGCCGGCTGGTGATCGCACATCGTTCATGGTGCGGAATCCTCGATGTCCGGCGGCGCTCAGAATGTCGGCGTGACCAGTCGGGCCGTGACAGCGGGACTCGGCGCTGTCTACGTGGCTGCGTCCGTGGTCGCGCCGCTGGTCCTGAAGACCACACCCTCGGACCTCGATCTGTATTTCTGGCCCTCGGCCGAGACCGTCGTCTCCGGGCACCCGCTGCTCATCTACGCAGCGCACCTGCACGACGTCTATCCCAATGCCAACGGCCCGCTCGGATTGGTGCCCCTGATCCCGGTCGCAGCCCTCGCCAACGCGCTCGGCTGGGCCGGGAGCCTGGCCGGTCGCGCCGCGCTCGCCGGCGCGGTGGTGTCGCTGGCGGTGCTGCTTCTCGCCTACCAGACAGTAGGGCTGATCGAGACGGCACGGGGCGGGGTGCGATGGCCTCTGCTCGTCGCGTGCTCGGTGCTGCTGGCGCCGGCGCTGTGGATCGGCGTCCTCGACTACGGTCATGTCGAGCAGCCCGTCGAGCTGTGCTTCATGTTGCTGGCGATCAGGTGCTTTCTGCGCAGGAGCAACGCCTTGACCGGCATCGCCCTGGGCGCCGCGGTGCTCACGCGCACCATCGCCGGGTTCTGCGCACTCCCATTTCTCCTGATCCCGCCGGCCACCGGCCGGCCACGCGCGTCAGCGATGATCGCGCTTGCCGCGGCCATCACGATCACGGTGGTGATGGCACCTTTCCTGGTGGCCGACGCGCAGGCGGTTACACATTCGCTGATGACGTACAGGGGCAGCCTTCCCATCGGCGGAGGCAGCGTCTGGATCATCGTTCGCGACGCATCCTGGGCGGGGGCGATCAGGAGCGGCGACGTCTACATCGGAGCGGCTGTCGCACTGGCACTCGTCGCTGTCACGCTGCGCCGCAATCCAACCGTCGCACGAACCCCCGCCGGCCTCGCCGGCCTCCTGACCGTGGTGTCGTGCTGCTTTCCGCTCCTCGCCAAGACGGTGTTTCCGTATTACCTCCTCGAGCCCTATCTGTTCGCCGTTCTCTGGTGGCTGTGCCGTCCCGGCAACGCGCTCAACTGGCGAGCCGTGGTCCCTCTGCTGCTGACCATTGACGTGTTCATCGTCAAAGCCGCGCAGTCACTGCCTTCCAGCTCATGGGGCGTGGTGGCAAGCGTGGTGTCGTCCTGCGTTGTCGGCGGGGCGATCGGGCTGGTGACCCTCGATCTGCTCCGAACCCCGGATGCGGCGATGCAGGTCCCCGCTGCGCGCCTCGACCACCGCAGACAGGGCGTCGCGGCAGTCCAGGATGCGCGCCGATAACTGGAGTGCCCGGTCGTTTCCTGTTGCTCGGTTCCGGCGAGTTCGAGCCATGGTCCGGCGATGCTGAGCGATTCGCGCTGGACGGGGCGTCCGGTGACGGCTCGGTTGCCGTCCTGGCGACCGCGAGCGGACGTGAGGGCGATGCGGTCTATGCCCGATGGACGGGCATGGGACTCGTTCATTACGAGTCGCTCGGCATTGCCGCGCGCGTGGTGCCGGTGCGCAATCACATTGATGCGTTCGACCCCGCCATGGCCGGATTGATCGACGGCGTGAGCATGGTGTTCTTCAGCGGCGGGAGNNGTGTTCGCAGGATGCAGCGCCGGAGCCATGATCGCCGGGGCAGGCGGCATGCGCTTCCCATTCGCGAGCGGCCATGGTCTGCTCCCGACGACGGCGGTCGGGGTCCACTGGGACGCCCTCTCCGCGTGGTGGATCCGGTGGCTGCGCGATCTCGCGCCCCGGCGGCTTCCGGCCGGCGTGCGGTTCATCGGCATCGCAGAAAACACCGCGATTGCGTCTGACGCGGACGCCTGGCGCGTCTTTGGCGCCGGCGACGTGGATGTGCGACTCGGGCGCGACCGGCGCGCGTTCGCTCACGGAGAACGGTTCCCCAGATAGCCGCTCCCAGGGCGGGCTCAGGGGTCGGGACAGGGGGTGCCGGCGTCCCGATGGGCAAGAATGTCCGTCGAATGACGACTCCCAAGGGGCGCTGGCTCCTCGCGGCGCTGCTCTTCACGATCGTCGGATGCTCGCCCGTGGCCGCACGCATCGCCACGCCGAGCGTGAGTCCGGCAGTGGCAGCACCCGCGACGGCAACCTCATCCCCAACCCCAACCCCGTCGCCGGCGCCAGACCCCGCCCCGAGCCGCCTGCCCGGCGCTTCATTCGGGCTGCGCCCGCTCCCGGCCGGGGTGCCGTTCACAGGCAAGCTGCTGATCGCCGATCGCGGCAACGGCAGGATCATCGAGATCAATGCGAGCGGCGCCGTGGACTGGGTGTTCCCGCGACCGGGGGAGCATCTGCCGGTTCCATTCGGCGCGCCGGATGATGCCTTCTACACCGCCAACGGGACGACCATCATCGCCAACTCCGAAGGCCGTCAGACGGTGACCGCCATCGACCGGGCGACGGGAACCGTCCTGTGGCAGGTCGGCCACTACAACGTTCGCAGCAGCGCGCGCGGGTACTTCAACGAGCCGGACGACGCGGTGCCGCAACCGGACGGGACGATCTGGGTTGCCGACATCCGGAACTGCCGTCTCGTGCACCTCGGGGCGTCGGGTGCCTGGTTGGGAACCATCGGGAACCGCGCGTGCCGGCACAATCCTCCATCGAGCTTCGCGGAGCCCAACGGCGCGTTTGCCACCACAACCGGGAGCCTGATCGTCACCGAGATCGGAGGCAGCTGGGTCACCGACCTGGTGCCAGGCGGGTCCGTCGCATGGTCGGTGCGTGCGCCCGTGCGCTACCCGTCCGATGCGATGCAGATGGCGGGCGGCTCGGTGCTCCTCACGGACTACTCCCAGCCCGGGGCCGTCGTTCGCCTCAGCAGCACCGGACGCACGCTCTGGTACTACCGCCCCTCGGGGCGTGCCGCCCTCAACCACACCTCGATCGCCATCCCCCTGGCAAGCAATCGCATCGCCATTTGCGACGACTTCAACAGCCGGATCATCGTGGTCGACCCCGCAACCGACCAGGTGATCTGGACGTTCACCGGGACTGGTGCGTCGCGTCTCTTCTACCCGGATGGGATCGATTACGAGCCGCCGCAGTGACCAGGGCGCGACCCGGGGTCAACGTCACGCCGTCGCGGTGAGCGCAGCGCTCGTCATCGCCGTGATGACCGGCTGCGCGACATCACCCGCGAAGGAGGCACGCACCCAGACGCCGGCCGAGAGCACTCCGACGCCGGCGCCGACCGCCGCGGTCGCGACTCCAACGCCCACCGCCGCGCCGGTCACGCTGGGCAGCTGTGCGGCCCCCGTGTCGAGCACCGCGCTCCATGTGGTCCACCGCTTCGGCGTGTCGCCTGACGACATCGCGGTCGACGCCTCGGGCAACCTCTGGGTGAGCGCGCGGACGGCGAACGAGGTCTTTCGTCTGCGTTCCGACGGGACCACAATCGCCACGGTCATGGTGACCGGCGGCCCTGAGGGTGTGGCTGTTGCTGCGTCCGGGGTCTACGTCGCGCAGCAGAACGTCAATGCCATCGAGCAGATCGCCCCGCAGCCCCACGCGGTGATGACATTTCCCAATCACACCGCCAATGCGGGCATCGATGGCATCAACATCGGAGCGGCGAGCCAGACGCTGCTCGTCCCGGACAGCCCGAACGGCACGCTGATCGAGCTCTCCCTGGCCGGTGCGCTCAAAGCACGGGTGATCGCGACCAACCTCGGGCGACCGGTGGCGGCAACTGCCGATCCGGCGGGCGACATCTTCGTCGCGAGCGAGTCGACGCCGGGGCTTGTCGAGGTGACGCCGGGCGGCAACGTGCGCCGGCTCGGCGCCTTCACGGATCTCGACGAGGTCGTGTACTACGCCGGCTTGCTCTACGTGACCGAGTTGAATCGGCGCGATGTCGTGGCCGTCGATCCCGTGTCGGGCGCGTCGGTCGCGGTCGCCGTGAACCTTCCTGCGCCGCAAGGGCTCGCCGTCACCGCCGGCGGCATCCTCGAGATCGTCGACGCGACCACCAACAAGCTCTACTCATTGCCCACCTGCGGCGTTGCCTGACGCCGAGCGGCGGCTCCGCGAATCAGAGCGACGTCACGAGCAGCATCAGCGCGGCAACACCCATCAACGCCGCGGCAATCCATACCAACGCGCTGCTCACGATCCCGCTGCGATGCGTGTCCATCACCCGTCGATCGCGAGCCAGGAGCGCAATCAGGACGAGGATCGGCGGAGCAACCACGCCATTGATGATCGCGGTGACCACGAGGGCCTGGATGGGATCGATCTGCAAGATGTTCATCAGCACACCACCGACCAGCGCGACGACGATCAGTCCATAGAAGGTCGGACGCGATCGCGGCGTCTCGCTCAGGCTCCCGCGGAAACCGAAGAACTCTTTCACCGCATACGCGGCACTGGCCGCGAGGACCGGGATCGCAAGCAGCCCGGTGCCGATCATGCCGACAGCGAAGATCACTGATGCGAGCGACCCCGCAAGCGGCTTGAGTGCCTGCGCCGCCTGCTGGGCGGTCGCGATACCGGCATGACCGGACGTGTGAAGCACCGTCCCGGACGTGAGGATGATGCAGTACATCACCAGCTGGGAGAACAGCATCCCGACCGCCACGTCAATCCGTGCCGCACGCAACTCATTCCGGCTCGTGCCCTGGCGCTCCCGCTCGGTCGTGGCGCCGGCCGCCTTCATCTCGTCGACCTCGCTCGACGCCTGCCAGAAGAAGAGGTACGGGCTGATCGTGGTGCCGAGGATCGCCACGACGATGCCGATGAAACTCTTGTTCAGCTCGAAATGCGGGATGAACGTCGACTCGACTGTCTTCAGCAGGTTCGGGTGGACGATGATGACGGTGATGACGTAGGCGAAGAGCGCGAGTGTCAGGTACTTGAAGCAGCGGAAGATGATCGAGTACGTGAGACGAAGTTGCATGAAGCCGATCAGGAGCGCCGCGGGCACGACCAACCACCCGGGTGGCACATGACTGCCGGTGAGCAGCGATCCTCCCGCCGCCACCGCACCAAGGTCAGCGCCGACATTGATCGTGTTGGCGCCCAGGACCAGGATGATGCAGGCGCCGACGAGGACTGAGGGGAATTTCCGGCGCAGCGACGTCGCCAGGCCGACAGCGGTCTGGAGGGCAATCCGCGCACATGCTTCCTGGACCGCGATCATGAGGGGAAAGGTGAAGAGCGCCAGCCAGAGGGTCCCGAGACCGAACTGGCTCCCCGCCTGGGTGTAGGTTCCAATACCCGACGGGTCGTCGTCGGAGGCGCCGGTGATGAGGCCGGGACCGAGAAGCTGGATGATGCCGAACAGGCCGCGACGGCGCGCCTCGTCGATGCCACTGCGCCCCGCCGTCGGCGTGCCGGTCGCCGCCTCGGTAGCGTCACCCTTGAAAACCTTCTCTGCGGGCGGCTCCTCGACCACCGCGCTGACGCGTGAGGCGGCGGCACGAATCGGATCTGGCCGCTCATCGTCCGCGCTCATCGGCCCCTTTGATCCCATGGGGTTGGCCTCTCTCCCCTACGGTGGCGCGCTAACTAAATATGATAGTGAGCCTAGCATGTTAGACGCCCGCAGCGCAATATCAGGCTCCAGGCGGTCACCGGCGTGTAACACGGTTTCGCGAGGCGTCAGACATCGGCGCACGAGAGAGCCCCGCCTGCGCTTCATTACGACTCGTCGGGCGACCTGCTGTCGCCGATCACGAGGAGAACGCCCGTATGGGGACCCCCGAGAGGCGTGTGGCTGCCGCGCAGATCACTGTGTATCGATGACCCAGCTCTTCCGCCGCAATCGCGCGGCCGAGCCTGTGCCAGCGCCCTCGCCCGTAACCGTCCAAAGCACGGGTGAGGTCTGCAAGGTCGCCGGGTGCTCGAACGACACCGCCCAGCCGTGCTCGTATCGCGATGGGCGTGGCCGCGCATGCCGCGCCGTCTGCTGCCCGGATCACGGCGCGTCCACCGACGGAAAGTTCTACTGCCGCCGCCATGCCGGAGTCCTTCGTGCTGTAGGTGCTCAGGCGACCCCCCAGGGCGGATTGCCGGACATCGACAACCGGGCGCCGTCACTCGTGAACTGGATCGCCCGTGACCTCGATACCAACGTTCGCCGGCTGCTCACGGGAGCCGCGAAGACCGGCGAGAGCGTCATCGCCGACGATACCGTGCATGTCGCGCGTGACTTCAACCGGAAGGCTCGGTGGGAGCAGAGCTGGCGCCTCGTCGATCACACTGGCGTCATCCTCAAGGTGACCATCCAGGTGCTGGAGGAGAACGACTCCCTGGTGCGCGTCCATGTCGGGAGCGGCGTCATCGCCGACGGTGTCCCGCCCTGGATCGCCCGCCGCACCGAGGACAGCGACGTGACCACCGATGCGGCGCAGCGACAGCGGTTCTACCAGTGGCTGGACGAGAGCATCTTCATGGCCGTCGACCGTTTCAGGACCGAGCGCGAGCGACTGCGGTAGTCAGCCGGCCGTCGACGGCTGCGGGATCCCCTCGAGGGCTCCAGACCCGGCACGTACCGCATCTTTCCCTGGGCTGTAGACGGTGACCGCACCGGCTCCGAGGCATCGCCACGTTCCCGCTTCCCAGAGCGCACACGTCCGCTCGTCGACTCCGATCAGCACGTCGCCGGGCAGGGCTTCCCGCGCCGACGGGTACCACTTTTCGCCAAAGGTGTCGTGATGTGGGAGCACGGCCGCAGCCGGCACCACGCCGAGGCCGGGCAGCGCGCGGCGCTGCGTGCGTCCCGGGAACGACTGACGGACCAGCGTGTCTGAGCACAGAGCCATGGCGCCGGCCGACGATCCGGCGAGCGCTGCACCGTTCCGCCACGCGGCGATGAGGGCGTCGCCAACCGGGCTGTCGCGAAGGACGGTTGCCACCAGCCCGGGATCACCGCCTGGGATGTAGCAGAACCCTGCCCGGGCGGCAATCTTCGCGAGTGCCGGGTCATATGCCTGCGTCCGCGTGTACACCGCCAGCTCGACAAGGTCCAGACCGAATCGCTGAAACCATCGCTGGGCGTTGCGCACGGCCATGTCGGGGCGCGACCTCGCCGCGGCGGTCGCGAGAACGTACGCAGGACCGCGAGCCGACGCTCCGAGGAGCGCGTCGTGCGGCTCGTTTCCCGGATGAAACTCGTCGCCCCCGACGAGCCCGAGCAGTCCTGCGCGCGTTTCCGTCAGGGAGTGACGCGTTGCGTGTTGAGCACTGCCTCGAGGCGCAATCGAGCGTCGGCGTCCCGCCTTGCCTCGACAACCACATCCCACAGAATGCGGGACGTGTTCCGCTGCTGCAGATACGTCTTGATCGACCGGCTCTCAGCGTTATCCGCACGACGCTGCTGCCACCAAATCCAGGCCATCTGGGGTTTCCTTTCTAGACACCCCCAGTCTAGCTCTGATGTTCCGCCTCCGCAGCATTACCAGGTGACTGCGATGTACTTGCTCTCCATGAACTCGAGCAGGCCGTCGTGGCCGCCCTCGCGGCCGAGGCCGCTCTGCTTCACACCACCGAAGGGCGCTGCCGGGTCGGAGACCAGCGCACGGTTCAGGCCGACCATGCCTGACTCGAGGGCTTCACTGAAGCGCAGCCCGCGCTGCAGATCGCCGGTGTAGACGTAGGCGACGAGGCCGAACTCGGTGTCATTGGCGATCTCGACCGCCTCCTCCTCCGTGTCGAAGACGACCACGGGAGCGACGGGCCCGAAGACCTCCTCACGCAGGATGGCCGCATCCGCCGGCACATCGACGAGCACGGTTGGCGGGTAGAAGAAGCCGGGTCCATCGGGAGCGGTGCCCCCAACCGTCAGACGGGCGCCGTCGCGCACCGCCCCGGCGACGAGCGACTCGACCTTCTCGCGGCCGGCGGCGTTGATCAGCGGACCCAGCTGGATCCCTTCCTCGAGCCCTGGGCCGACTCGGAGCGCGCCCATCGCCTCGGTGAGCTTCCTGGCGAAGGCCTCGGCAATGCCACGCTGCACCAGGAAACGGTTGGCGGCGGTGCATGCCTCGCCACCGTTGCGCATCTTTGCAACCATCGCGCCGGCGACGGCACTATCCAGGTCGGCGTCGTCGAAGACGACGAACGGCGCGTTGCCCCCGAGTTCCATCGAGCAGTGCACCACGCAGTCGGCCGCCTGCTTCAGCAGACCCCGGCCGACCTCCGTCGAGCCCGTGAACGAGAGTTTCCGCACGCGCGGGTCGTGGAGCATGGCGGTCACGACAGGTCCTGAGCGCCGCGACGGCAGCACGTTGACGACGCCTGCAGGGACACCGGCTTCCGCGAGCAGCGCCCCCATGGCAAGGGCGGTGAGCGGCGTATCCGACGCGGGCTTGAGCACGACGGTGCATCCCGCCGCCAGCGCGGGTCCGATCTTGCGTGTCGCCATCGCCGCGGGGAAGTTCCACGGCGTGATCAGGACGCTCACCCCGATCGGCTGGCGAAGCACGAGAATCCGGTTGGTTCCGGCAGGGGCCGTCTGCACGTGGCCTTCCGCGCGAACCGCCTCCTCGGCGTACCAGCGAAAGAACTCCGCCGCGTACGCGACCTCGCCACGCGCGTCGGTAAGCGCCTTGCCGTTCTCCCGGACGATCAACCGGGCGAAGTCGTCGGCACGCTGAGTCATGAGCTCGAAGGTGCGCCGCAGCAACTCGGCACGCTGACGCGGTGGCGTGGCCGACCATGCGGGCAGCGCGGCCGCCGCAGCGCTCACCGCCGCGAGCCCGTCCTCGACGGACGCGTCGGCAACGGACGCGATCACCTCCCCGGTGGCGGGATCATGAACCTCGAACGTCTGGCCGTCGGAGGCGTCCATCCAGCGACCGGCGATTATCAACTGCGTCGGTGCGCCGATCGCCTCGGCATTCAGCACGGTGGTCATGACTGCATTGCCCTCTCGATGGTGGTGACGATGCGTTCGATCGACGGGATCGCCATGTCCTCGAGCGCGTCCGCGGATGGGAGCGGAATGTGCGGCGTGGTGATGCGCAGCGGCGGTCCGTCCAGGTAATTGAAGCACTCCTCGGCGACGATCGACACCAGCTCCGCGCCCCACCCGCAGAGGCGCGGATTCTCCTCGACGGTGAACAGCCGCCCGGTCGCGGAGACCTCACGCAGGATGGTCTGCGTGTCCAGGGGCACCAGGCTGCGCACATCGATCACGCCGGCGTCGATCCCCCGTTCGGCGAGCGTCGCCGCCGCGGCCACGGCGCGGGGCACCATCGCTGCGAGGGCGACGATGGTCGCGTCGCCGCCGGGGCGCAGCACCTTAGCCGAACCGAGCGTGTCGACGATCTCACCGTCAGGGACCTCGCCCTTGCTCGAATACAGGCCCTTGTGCTCGAAGAACATCACCGGGTCGGGATCGCGGACGGCGGCGGCGAAGAGGCCGATCACGTCGGTGGGATTCGACGGCGCCACGACCTTGAGCCCCGGGACTGCCATGGCCCAGTTCTCGACCGACTGGGAGTGCTGCGCCCCGAAGCGCAGACCGCCGCCATTGCCGGACCTGATCACCAGCGGGAAGCTCACCTGGCCGGCGGTCATGTATGAGCTCTTGGCAATCTGGTTCGCCACCAGGTCCCAGCACACCGCGAAGAAGTCCGCGAACATGATCTCGGCGATGGGCCGCAGCCCGGTCATCGCGGCTCCCATCGCCGCGCCGAGAATCGCCTGCTCCGAGATCGGGGTGTCGCGCACTCGCTCCGGCCCGAAGCGTTCCAGCAACCCGACCGTCGCCTTGAACACACCCCCGGCGCCGCCGACATCCTCGCCGAGGAAGACGACGTTGGGGTCGTGCTCCATCTCCTGCGTGATCGCCCGAGCGACCGCGTCGCGATAGGTCAGTTGCGCCATGACGATCCTCCATCCGCCCAGACGTCGCGCATGAGGACGTCCGCTCCCGGTGCCGGCGATGCCTTGGCGTTGACCGTCGCGGTCTCGACATCGCCGTCCGCCGTCTCCTCGATCGCGTCGAGGTCGGCCTCCCTGACCCCGCGAGCCACGAGACGCGAGCGGTAGAGGACGATCGGGTCGTATGCCTTCCATGCGGCGACCTCCGCATCGGGGCGGTACGTACCGGGATCGGCACGGGAATGCCCGGAACTCCGATAGGTCCGTGCCTCGATGAGCGAGGGGCCGCCGCCGTTCCGCGCCCGATCGAGGGCCTCGCGAGCGGTGAGGTACATGGCGTCCGCGTCATTGCCGTCGACGAGAATGCTGTCCAGACCATAGGCCGACGCACGATCAGCCGCGGGGTTTGCGACGGCGGTGACCGCACCGATCGGCGTGTACTCCATGTACATGTTGTTCTCGCAGACGAACACCACCGGCAGCTTCCAGACGGCGGCGAGGTTGAGTGACTCATGAAACGCGCCGATGTTGGTGGTGCCGTCTCCGAAGAAGGCGACCGCGACCCGTCGCTCGCCCTTGTACTGAGCCGACCATGCCGCTCCGAGCGCGATGGTGAGGTGGGCGCCGACGATGGCGTACGAGCCCATCACGCCGCGTTGCACGTCGGTGAGGTGCATCGATCCTCCCTTGCCCGACAGAACGCCGCACGAACGCCCGAGCAGCTCGCCCATGACCCCGGTCATCGATGAGCCGCGGGCGAGCGTGTGCGCGTGACCGCGGTAGGTGGCGAAGGTGTAGTCACCCTCCTCCATGGCCTCGCCGAAGGCAGCGGCGATCGCCTCCTGGCCGAGCGACAGATGGCTGGTTCCCTTGACCAGGTTCTCCATGAAGAGGTCATAGGCCCGCGTCTCGAACTTGCGCATGCGCACCATCTGACGGAAGAGCGCGAGCTGGATCGGCACGTCGACGCTCCCTTCGGGGCGATGCAGCGTCGCCGGGTCGATTCCCGGGGGCCCGGCCGGTGCAGCCGGCTCATCAAGCGTTGATGTCATGGTCTTCTCCTCTCGATCGCACGCGCATGACCGCTAATACCTGTTGGTGACAAACAGTTCTTCCGCCGGAAACAGGGTCAGCACTGAGCAGCCGCTCGACGTCACCACCACCTCTTCCTCGATGCGCGCCGCCGACTGACCGTCGGTCGCGGGGCAGTACGTCTCGAGCGCGAAGACCATGCCCTCACGCAGCTCGATCGGATGGTCGAGCGAGTTCAGGCGGGAGATGATCGGCCGCTCGTGCAGCCCGAGGCCGAGGCCATGCCCGAACTGAAGGCCGAACGCGGCCATCTCGCTCGGAAATCCGAAGTCCTTCGCCTCCGGCCACAGACGCGCAATCTGGTCGGTGGTGGTTCCCGGTTTCACCACGTCGATCGCCGAGTCGATCCATTCGCGCGCCCGTGTGTACGCATCCCGTTGCGCCGGGGTCGACCGGCCCACCGCGAACGTCCGGTAGTAGCAGGTGCGATATCCGTTGAACGATTGGATGATGTCGAAGTACGCCTGGTCGCCGGGGCGGATGAGCCGATCCGAGAAGTTGTGCGGATGCGGGTTGCAGCGCTCGCCCGAAACCGCGTTGATCGCCTCAACATCGTCGGATCCCATCTCGTAGAGGCGTTTGTTGGCGAGCGCAACGATCTCGTTCTCGCGGATGCCCGGCTTCAACACCTCTGCGATGTCCTGGTAGACCCCGTCCACCATGGCCGCAGCGGTGGACAGCAGGGCGATCTCATCCGCCGACTTGATCAGACGCGCGTCGAGCATGACCTGCTGCGCGTCGCGCACCTCGACCCCCGCCTTGAGCAACTCGAGCAGCATCGGCGTCTCCGCGATGTCGACCCCGAGCGGCATGCTCGCGACGCCGGCGGCCGCGAGCTCCGACTGAATCTCCGTCACGGCGCGAGCGATCAGTCCCGCATCGGGAGCAACCGCGCCGCGAAGACCGAGCATGCCCGCCCGGCTGTTCTCCGGACGGATCCACGGCGAGTGCAGCTGATGGTGCCGCGCCGCTGATCCGAAATCCCACACGATCGGCTCCCCGCCGCGTGTCAGCAACGCATAGCGCGCCACCTTGTCGCGCGCCCACTCGCCGATCATGGTCGCAGAGACGTATCGGATGTTGTTGATGTCGAACAGCAGGACCGCCCCCAGCTCGGAGGCGTCCAGTGCCTCGCGAGCACGCGCGAGCCGGTACGCACGCAGGCGGGCGAAGTCCACGCGCTCCTCGAAATCGACGTTCATCCGGCCGGGGCTCGGCGGGATCCCACCCTGGGTGTCGAGGCTCATGAAAGCATCTCCTGTGTGCCGTTGTAAGAGCGGCGCCTCAGTGCACCGCATGTCGATGTCGGCGGCGCGATTCCTTATCTCAGCTGCTCGCTCATCCAGTCCGCCATCGCCGGGCGGTACTTGTACGAGATGTTGTTGCACACGTGGTTGCCGTCCGGGTACATCAGCAGCGTGGCGTTCGGCGCCTCGCGCGCGATCCGCTCCGCCTGCTCGGGGGGGAACAGGCGATCGCGGGCGCCATGGATCACCAGCAGTGGCTGCGTGACCTTCTCGAGGACACCGTGAAGATTGAGGCCGTATGCCTTCTCTCGCGCCTCCTCCTCCGTGGCGGACTTCGTGTAGAAGATGTAGCCACCGCGCGTCAACGGGTTCAATGCGTCCCANNCTCGTGGGCGGCCGCACGCGGACCGTAGATGGCTCCCATGCTGATGCCCATGAGCCCTGTCAAACCGAAGGTGCTGTCGAGCCCGATGTCTGCAAGGTGGTCGAGCACGGGCGTGATCACCGTCTCCCAGTTCGGACGGATGGCGAAGTCGACCGAGTTCTCCGACTGACCCGGACCCTCGATGCTGAGCGTTGCCATGCCGCGGCGAAGGAATTCCTCCTCGATGGTGAACATCTCTTCCTTCGAGGAGTCCAGGCCCGGCACGATGAGCACCAGGGGTGGCTTGGTGACACCTCGCGGACGCCGGAGATGACCCGGGATGACGTGTCCCTCGAAGGGAATCTCGATACGCTCAGCGGGTGGATCGAGGTGAGGCAGTGTCCGGCGGTACACCGAGACCGCCTGGTCACGCAACGTCGCGTGCAGGTCGAGATCCTCGAACCAGAGAAACTTTCCGAGGTGGTAGCACCAGGCAGCCCGCTGGTAGGCGGCGGCGGCGGACACCAGGTGTCCGCGATCCTCGGCGTCGTGGCCGATATCCTCGTGGACGGCTCCCATCGCGAGCCAGTTCGGTCCCCAGTCCGCCCACTCCTGTGTGCGTGCGAGGACGTCGTCGAAATCGTTCACGTCGATGCCGTTGGCGACAAAGCGCGGCTGCCAGTGATGTGCGGCCAGCTGCACACGGTTCAGGGTGCGATCCATCAGACGGGCGCTCCGAGAAACAGGCGACCGATCTCGCCATTGCCGAGCACGCTCGCGCCGGTGCCCTCGAGGCGGACACGTCCACTCTCCAGGACGACGCCGTGACTGGCCAGCCCGAGCCCCGAGCGCGCGTTCTGTTCAACC
>PKWB01000023.1 GCA_003131685.1 Candidatus Dormiibacterota bacterium | reverse complement strand
GGACCGAACCGCCCCGCTCACGCGCCAGGGGCGGCAGCTGGCCCTGCCCCTGCCGCGCGAACGAACCCGCCGCCGAGCAACGATGGTGCGCTGATGCGATTCCTTCAGGACGGCTGTCCGGTGTATACGGCAACGGATCTGTGCGACTACCTCGCCTGCGGTCACCTGGTCGCCCTCAAGCGACGTGTCGCAGCCGGCGAATCGATCCCGAGCGACCGTTCCGCGCTGAGCGAGGTGCTCGCGAATCTCGGCGCCGGGCACGAGCAGCGCCATCTCGAGAGCCTCCGGGCTCGCGGCCTGCGCGTCAGGGCCTTCGACGACGAGCGCGACCGGTACGCAAGCGCCGCCGCCGAGCTGCGCGCTCTCGAGGCGGAGACCGTCGCGGCGATGGAGGAGGGGTACGACGTCATCTATCAGCCGACGTTCTTCGATGGACGCTGGATGGGACGAGCCGACTTTCTGCTCCGCGTGAAGACCCCCAGCGCTCGATGGCCATGGGGGTANNGCGCACCTCGAGCGGCTCCAGGGAACTGCGCCCGCCCAGTTGCACGTGGTCCTCGGCGACGGCACCGAGCATGCGTATCGCGTTGACGAGTTCTCCGCATACCACGCAACCGTGAAGCGCGATTTCGAATCGGCGATGCTCGTCGACGGGGCGACGACGTACCCAGACCCCGTCGAGCACTGCAACACCTGCGGTTTGGCCGCGCGCTGCGCTGCGCAGCGAAAGCGCGACGATCACCTCTCGCAGGTCGCCCGCATGCGCTCCGGTCAAGTGCTCGCATTGCAGTCGGCTGGGATCACCACCATGACAGCGCTCGCGGAGTCGTCCCTTGACGCCTATCCGCCCGCACGCATGAGCATCACGAGCTTCCGCGACCTCCATGCACAGGCGGCACTGCAGCACCGGGGTCCGCACGCCGACGGTGTCCCGCGACACGAACTGCTCGATGCCTGGGAAATTGGGCACGGTCTGTGCGCGCTGCCGAGCCCATCACCCGGCGATGTCTTCTTCGACATGGAGGGCGANNCTCGAGTATCTCTTCGGCGCGGTCGACATGCGCGGTGAGTATCACGCCTGGTGGGGCCACGACGAGGCTGGGGAGCGGCTCGCATTTGAGGGCTTCGCCGACTTCGCGATCGAGCAGCTCGAGCGCTACCCGGACATGCACGTCTACCACTACGCGGCGTACGAGAAGACGGCGCTGCGCCGGCTGATGAGCCGCCACGGCACCCGGGAGGAGGAGGTCGATCGCCTGCTCCGCAACGAGGTGCTCGTCGATCTCTACCGGGTGGTCCGGCAGGGGATCCGGCTGTCAACAGACTCGTACTCGCTCAAGAAGGTCGAGCGTCTGTACATGCCCGCTCGCGAGGAGTCGATCGCCGACGCCGCGGGAAGCATGGTCATGTACGAACGCTGGTTGACCAGCCGTGAGGATGGGAGCCAGGGCAACGCCACGCTGCTCGACGAGATCGCGATGTACAACCAGCGCGACTGCGTCTCCACTGCGCAATTGCGCGACTGGCTCGAGGCGCGTCGCGTTGAGGAGGAAGCACTCCGCGGCGCTCCCATCGACCGTCCACCGGTCATCGAACGCGCTGTGAGTGACGCGCTGCAGGGCAAGCTCATCACGACTCAGAGGGTCGCGGACGCGCTCATCATCGACGTGCCGGTGGATCCCGAGGTGCAGACCGACGCCGAACGGGCGAGATGGTTGCTTGCACCACTGCTGTCGTACCACCGGCGTGAGAACAAGGTGAATTGGTGGCGCCATTTCGATCAGATCGCGATGAGCCCGGAGGAGCTCGAGCGCGACACGTATGCCCTCGGACCGCTCGAGATGATCGGCTCCCACGAGGACGGCCGCCGGCTCATCGAGCGATACCGGTTCGAGCCGCAGGAGCACCGGATCGGCATCGGCGACAAGCCGCTCGATCCCGAGGCGGACGTGCGCTGGGCCCCGGTGGCAGGCGACGTCATAGACCTTGACTCGGCGAGAGGGGAGATCACGCTGTCTCGCACGGCCGGCCAGGCGGATCGAGGTTCCGTGCGCTTCCTCATCCCGTCGACGCCGCTGCAGACGGAGGCGCAGGAGGAGGCGTTGCTGGACCTCGGTCGATGGGTCGTCGCCAACGGGCCCGATACTCCAGGCCCCAATCGCGCTGGGCGCGATCTGCTGATGCGCCTTCCGCCACGTCTGAATGGCGGCACCGACTGCGTGTTTCGTGACGTCGGCGAGAGTGCGTCACGGGCCGCGATCCGCCTGATCCTGAGCCTGGACCGAGGGTGCCTGCCGGTGCAGGGTCCACCCGGCGCGGGAAAGACTCACATGGCTGCGCTCGCTGCTCTCACGCTCGTCAAGAACCGTCGAGGGCCGGTCGGTGTCACCGCGGTGACCCACAACGCGATTCGTACGCTCCTGGACAAGATCGAGGAACTCGCGCCGTCTCTTGGAATCCAGGTCCGCATGCAGCACCGCAAGGGGGACGGAACCGGAACGGCATCGATCCAGATCGCGCGGAGCNNACGTTATCGAGGCCGCCATCGCAGACGAAACCGTCGACGTGGTCGGCGGGACGTCGTGGCTGTTCACCCGCCCCGAGTTCGAGGGGTCATTCGACACGCTGATGGTCGACGAGGCCGGTCAGATGTCACTTGCCGACACGCTTGCGGTGTCCCGCGCAGCGCGCAACCTCGTTCTGGTCGGCGACCCCCGGCAACTTGCGCAGCCCCTGCAGGGGAGCCATCCGCGCGGCGTCGGTGTCTCGGCACTGGACCACCTGCTCGGCGGCAATGTGACCATCCCCCCGATCGTGGAGTGTTGCTTGACCTCACCTGGCGCATGCACCCCGACGTGACCAGCTTCGTCTCACGGTCGTTTTACGAGGGGCGGCTGGGATCGGAACCGCAGTGCTCGAGTCAGGCGGTGGTCATCGATGGTGTCGCGGTGACTGGACTGCGCGCGTCGTTTGTCGAGCATCACGGCGACCGGGTGCGCTCCGATGCCGAGGCCGGGCGAGTGAGCGATGTCATCGACCAGTTGATCAAAGCAACATGGCGGGATGACGCGGGGCACGAGCGTTCGATGACGCTCGACGACATCGTGGTCGTCGCACCGTACAACGCACAGGTCGCCTGTCTCGTCGGCGCGCTGCCGGCCGGCGCACGGGTCGGCACCGTCGATCGCTTTCAGGGACAGGAGGCCGCGGTGAGCATCTTCTCGATGGCCACGTCCAGCGTCGAGGATCTGCCCCGCAACCTCGAATTCCTGTTCAGCCTCAACCGCCTCAACGTGGCGGTGTCGCGGGCGCGCGGGCTCTCGATCCTGGTGTGCTCGCCCGAACTGCTCCGCGCGCGCTGCCACTCGCCGGAGCAGATGCGGCTCGTCAACGCGCTCTGCCGGTTCGTGGAGATGGCCGGCCCGTGGATCGTCGCGCCGTTGCCCGCGGCTATGCTGCCGGCGTGAGCAGCGATTCCCTCAAGGACCGCCTGGTGCAATCGCTCCTTGCCGCGCGCGAGAGGGAGGCGGTGCTCGTCGCGCTGGTCGACGACGCGCCGCCCAGGGAGGATGGGCGTTGGAGCGCGAAGGACAGCGTCGCGCACCTGAACACCTGGCGCGAACATGCGGTGAGCACACTTGATGCGGCGCGACGTGGGACCGCCTTCGAGGGGCCTGCCTTCGACACCGACGTCGACGCGCGGAATGCCGAGATTTACGAGGCCCATCGCGCCGATACCGCGGCCTCCGTACGTGCAACCGCCGCCGAGACCTACACGGCACTGATCGATGCTGTCAACGCGTGCTCCGACGCAGATCTGCTGCGCGAACGCCCTGACAACGGTGGCCCCGTGTGGCGGGTTGTTCCAGGCAATGGTCACGGGCACGTCGCGCAGCACCTCTCGTACTGGGCCGTCGACCACGACGCTCCCGCGGCAGCGGAGGAGGCCGCGAGGTGGAGCTATGCGATCGACTCGGAGCTGTTCCCCGACAACCAACCGGTCGCCGACTACAACTTCGCGTGCTTCTACGCGCGCAACGGTGACGCCGACAAAGCCCTGCCGCTGCTGAGCACCGCGCTGCGCGCGCGGCCGGACTTGCGCGCCTTCGCGCTCGAGGACGTGGACCTTGAGCCCATCCGCGACGACCCACGAGTGGAAAGCCTCCTCGGCGCCTGATCGGCCCGGGACGGTACCAATGGGGCCAACTCGGGTATTCGAACGATTCGGAGAAGCACGGGCTTCTATTGACAATCGGCCCGCGAGCGCCGTACATTGTCCGTACATGGACAACCAACGCGGCGAATCGAGAGTGGCATCGCAGCGCATTGAAGTGCGCCTGCGGCCAGATCAGAAAGCAACCCTGACCAGGGCGGCCGAGCTTCAGCATCAGAAGGTCGCCGACCTCGTGCGCGATAGCGCGCTGGAACGAGCGGAAAGGGTCATTCGGGAGCAGACCACGATGTTTGTCCCTGAGCATTACTTCCAGGAAGTCCTGGTAGCCCTGGACACGCCGGTCACGGCAAATGCAGCCCTGCGCCGGGCCATGGCCGCGGCTGCGGGCTTCGATAGCCGCTGACTTTGTCTCCGAAGCACTCGGAGACGCGCACGATGTCGCGTCCTTCACATGCGGCGAGGATGTCCTTGACGACTGGCTCAAGAACTCCGCACGCACTGCTGAGACGCGACGTACGGCTCGGACATTCGTCTGGTGCACCGGAACCCGGGAGGTTGTCGCGTACTACAGTCTGGCCGCCTACGCGATCGCGCCGGATAACGTCTCCAGGAGCATGGCCGGAGGAGCCCGCGAGCAGATCCCCGCGATTCTTCTTGCGCGCTTGGCGCTCGATCAGAGCATGCATGGAGAGGGGTTGGGCACCAGGCTCCTCGGACATGCCCTCGACAAAGCCGTTGCTGCCAGCTACCTCGCCGGCGCGCGATTCGTTGTCGTCGATGCCCTGAACGATGCGGCTCACCAGTTCTACAGGCACTTCGGGTGTAGCGACACCCCGATTCCGGGTCGTTTGATCATGAAGGTGAGCACCATCGTCGACGGCCTGCCGTAATGTCGTTACTCGGCTGCCAGTAGCGAGAGCTGACTCAAATGACCGGTGTCTTGGGTGACAACGCCGGCAGTACGCAGCAAAGAGGTCGGTCAGACGCCGGGTGGGGTGACCCGGAGCCGATCGATGAACAAGCCCTGCAGGGAACGACCGATCGGCCCACATTCGTCGTACAGCCGACTGTGGGCGACGCCGACACCGTGCCGATCGACGTCGGTGCTCGCATCGAGGCAGATCCACTCGCCCTCGGGCTGGCGATGGAGGTAGACCGTGAGGTCGGTGTTGATGAAGAGGTACTCCCCCCACGGCACCGCCGCCGAGACACCGTTGCCAAAATCGGCCGCCGCGAGCGCGCGCTGCAACGGGGTTGTGGTCTGGCCGGCGACGACGGGGCCGGTCAGGCGCATCCACACCGTCGCCGGCCCCTGCTCGATGAACGAGCCACGCGCGTAGCGCATCTCAACACCGGTGCGATGAAACGCGGGGTCGTCGCTCTCGGGCGTGTGCGCGACTGAGCCCGCCGGCCCCGCGAATGGCACTTCGAGCGGCGGCTGTTCGCCGAGGTCGAGATCCGCGATGCGCATGCGCCAGGCTGTGGCACGGCAGAGCTCGGTGTTGCCGTCGGTGAGCGTTGCGCTGAGCATCTGCACGCGCCGGCCCTCGCGTTCGATGCGCGCCGCAACCTCCACAGGTCGCAGTGGCACCGGCCGGAAGATCTCGACGGTGGCTCGAACAATCGCCATCGGCGCCTCGGTGGGCAGCGCCTCCATCACGCCCGCCATCAGCGCGGCCGGCGGGCCGCCGTGCATCGCGCCGCGATCCCACGTCCCGCGCGCGTGCTCGCTCGGGACGTAGCCGCGCCGGTTGGGCGTGAACAGCGCTTCGGACATGGCGGCATGGTGCATGAAGCAGGCGCGCGAGCGGAATGCGCCACTCGGGCAGCCTGCTACGCTCCCATGCAGTGGCGGTCAGGAGCACGACCCTAGCGGCACGGGGCATGCGTTTCGACGCGCTCATCGGCGGACCCGCGGGTGGTGAGCTGGTCCTGCTGCTCCACGGATTCCCGCAGACCGGCACCTGCTGGCACGACGCGCTCGATGGTCTAGCCGCCGCCGGGTATCGAGCCTTCGCCCCCAGCCAGCGCGGCTACTCCCGAGGCGCGCGTCCCGTGGGTGTTGCGGCGTATCGCGTGAGCGAGCTGTGCGAAGACGTCCTCGCCATCGCGGCCGCGCTGGGGCACGACCGCTTCCATCTGGTCGGCCATGACTGGGGTGGCCTGGTCGCCTGGGCGCTTGCCGGTGACCGTCCCGACGCGGTGGCGTCACTCACCGCCGTCTCGACGCCGCATCCGGGGGCGCTGCGACAGGCGCTGCACGGCACGCAGCAGCGCCTGCGCATGGCGTACATCCCCGTGCTCCGCCTCCCGCTCATCCCCGAATCGCTCATCGAGGCCGCGGGCGGCGTCGTCGCCGAGTCGCTCCTGACCGCGACCGGTCTCAGCCCCGCGCACGCGCATCGCGATATCACCGCACTGCGCGCCGTCCGTCCCACCGGCCCTCTGAACTGGTATCGAGCCCTGGGCACGGAGCGGGGACATTCCGCGCCGGTGAGCGTTCCCGTGCTGCATGTCTGGGGCGACCAGGACCCGATCTTCACGCGTGAGGCAACCGACCTGACGGCCGAGCACTGCACCGGCGACTATCAGCTTCTCGAGCTCGAGGGCGGATCGCACTGGATCCCCGACGAGCATTGGAGTGACGTCGAGGACCTGTTCCTCGAACATCTCGCGGCCAACCCAGCCAACGCCGGCCGCTGAGGCCGGCGCGTGGGCGGCATCGAGGTCACCGGCACCGCTCAACGGCGCTCGTGGGAGTCGGTGGGACTGCCCGAGGTGGAACGGGTCCGTCCGGGACTGTGGTCGATCCCCGTGCCGCTGCCGAACAACCCGCTGCGCTACGTGCTCGTCTACCTGCTCGAACTGGACACCGGCGTCGCGGTGATCGACACCGGCTGGAGCACGGAGGAAGCCTGGACGGCGCTGGTGGCCGGGATGGCGGTGGCCGGGTACGCCCCGTCCGACGTGCGCGCCATCCTCATCACCCATATCCATCCCGATCACTACGGACTTGCCGGCCGGTTGCGCGAGGCGTCAGGCGCGTGGGTCGCCCTCCACCCCGCTGACGCCGCGCTGCTTCCCGCGCGCTACGGCCTCGGGCTCGACGGCCTGCTGGCGAGCATGGACGCGCTCCTCATCGATGCGGGCGTGCCCGATGAGACGCGGGCCGAGCTCACCGGCGCGTCGATGGGGATTCGCGAGTTCGTGGCGGCTGCCGAGCCCGATGTCCTTCTCCAGGATCGAACGCCGGTGCCGCTGCCGGGCTGGGACCTCGTGACGCTGCATACGCCGGGCCACTCACCTGGCCACGTCTGCTTCCTCGACCGCCGCGGCCGTGTGCTGTTCAGCGGCGACCACGTCCTTCCACGGATCAGCCCGAGCGTCGCGTTCCATGCGCAGCAGCCGGCGAACCCGCTGGCGGACTTCCTCGACGCGCTGCGCGGGGTGCGCGACCTCGATGTCGACGAGGTGCTGCCTGCGCACGAATGGCGGTTCCGAGGGCTCGATTCGCGCGTCGACCAGCTCCTCGACCATCACCGCCGGCGGCTCGACGAGACCGAGGCGGCGATCAGCAGCGCCCCCGGGCTCACCTGCTGGGAGACGACCCTCCGGCTTCGCTGGTCGCGGGACTGGTCACAGATCGTCGGCTTCATGCGCCGGGCGGCGGTGGGCGAGACCCTCGCGCACCTGGTGCTCCTCGAAAGCACCGGGCGAGTGCGCCGCGACGACTCCCGCCCGGTCCACTGGTACCCGGCGGACAGCTCAGGCCACTGAGGTCACTCGGCCGGGCGACCCCGACCAGGTCACGCTGATGGCGGCCGTCAGCAGCGCCACGACCAGGAGCAGAAGGGCGACCGACGTGATGCCGCGGCCCAAGGCGAACACGAGGGATGGCAAGGCCACGCCGAGCGCCGTCCCCAGGCCGCGCGCCATGTTCAGGAGCCCCCCGGCCGCGCCCGCCCGCTCCTGGGGCGCCGCAAACATCGTCGCCGCATTGTTCGCGGCCACGAACAGGCCCATGCCCGCGCCCGCGATGGCGAGCGCGACCACGGTCAGATCCATCCGGGTCGCCGAGGCGGCGAGCAGCGCCATGCCGGCGGCGGTGACGACCATGCCGGCGCCGGTTGGCACTCGAGGCCCGATCCGGTCTCGCATCGCCCCGCCGAGCGGCGCCACCACTGCAAGGGATACCGGAAGCGCGGTGAGTTCGAGCCCCGCGGCGAGCGGGCTGACGTGAAGCGTGTTCTCGAGAAAGAACGGGACTGCGACGAGGCATCCGAAGAGGACGACGTAGGACAGCATCGCCGCGGTGATGCCGGCCACGAAGGGAGGGGTCCGGACCAGAGCGGCATCGACGACCGACCCGGACGCACTCCGCTGGCGTGCGACGGCGCCGATGACGAGCGCACAGGCGAGGACGACCAGCGCCGGCTCGGTCCATGACGGCGTCCCCGACTGCGCGGCGAACGACAGGGCCGCAAGCACGGCGGCGGGGATCGCCGCGAGCAGGAGGGTCCCATACGGGTCGATGCGGCTCGTCGGGTCGTGATGGGTGCTTCGCGGCAGGAAGACCCAGCCGAGCACGAGCCCGATCAGCCCGATGGGGATGTTCACGAGAAAGATGAGCCGCCAGCCGCCGAGCGCGGTGAGCGCCCCGCCGAGCGCCGGCCCGACGCAGAGCCCCACGGCCTGGGCGGCCCCTTGCACGCCGAGCCCGGTGCCCAGCCGCCCGGGGGGAAGCACGTCGCGGATCAGCGCGTACGAGTTTGCCTGGAGCATCACCGCGCCAATCGCCTGCACGAGCCGCCCCACAACCAGGAGGCCGAGGGACGGCGCCAGCGCACACGCGGCCGAGCCGGCCACGAACATGCCGAAGCCGTACGTGTAGAGGAGCTTGCGTCCCACGCGGTCGGCGATCCTTCCCACCGCGGCAACCGTGCCCGCGAGGACGAGCACGTAGATGAGGACGACCCATTCGACAGTGGCGATGGATGCGTGTAGGTTGTTGCGGATGGATGGAAGCGCGGTGGCAACGATGCTCGCGTCGAGCTGGCCCATGAACGCTCCGACGCAGACGGTCGCCACCGCGAGCCAGGGAGCGGAATGGAGGGATCGGATGCGTTCGGGCCGGCGAGGCTCGGTGAGCATCCTGCGAGCGGTTCGGCGCGGCCCCTCCGGGTCAGACACGAACGTCCGAGCCTCGCTGCTCACCGTGATCAGGGGCGACCGCCATCACCACATCATCCAGCACGGCCGCGCATTGGACCCGGTTCGGCGGCTGATGTCTCCACCCGGTGACGGAACGATGGTCAGCGAGATCGGATCGATTCCGCACTCGATACTGCGATGACGCACCTGTCCACGCGCCCGGGAGGCCGCAACCGTTGACCCAGCAGCGCATCCTTCTTGCTGACGACGAACCGCGCCTGCTGCACGTCGTCGGTCTGTATCTCAGCATGGAAGGCTTCGAGGTCAGCGAGGCCTCGGACGGCAGTGAGGCGATCTCCATGCTCGACACCGAGCAGTTCGACCTCGCCATCCTCGATGTGATGATGCCCGGCGTCGACGGGATCGAGGTGTGCCGCTACATCCGCTCGCAGCCTGCGACGCAATCGATGCCTGTGCTCGTGTTCACCTCGCTCTCCGCTGACAAGGATGTCGAACGTGCGCGCCTGGCCGGCGCCAACCACCTGATCACCAAGCCCTTCAGCCTGCCGGGTCTTGGGGCCGTGGTCCGCTCCTGCTTCGAGGACGCGCCCGCCCTCGCCGGCTGACCTCCGCCGCGCGGTCGCCAGGCCCTGCCTCAGGCGATCGCCCGGGTGAACCGGCGTGCACCGATCAACACACCGACCACCGCCAGCGCCGCCATGATCGCCAAACCCTCGAACACGGCCTGGTCGAAGCCCTTCCCGTTGAAGAGATCGCGCGCCGCGTTCACCGCGTAGGAGAGCGGATTCGCCTTGGCGATGTCCTGGAGCCACCCCGGCGCAAGGTCGAGCGGCAGAAGCACGCCGCTCAGGAGCAGCAAAGGCAGCGAGAGCGTGAAGATGAGCGGCGCGTACGAGTCCTCGCTCTTCAGCGCGAGCGCGGCGGCGTACGCGAGCGACGACATGCCGAGGCCGATCAGCGCAACCAGTCCGAGCATGACGATGACTCCAACCACGGTCGGCTTCAGTCCGAAGGGGATGGCGAGCAGCAGCAGGATGAGGGACTGGACCACGAGCGTCAGGATGTCGCGCAGCGCGCGGCCGAGCAGCAACGCAAACCGGCTGACCGGGGTCACGCGGAATCGCTCGATGACCCCGGCGCGCAACTCGGCGATGAGCCCGAACCCCACACCACTGGCACCGAACAAGCCGAGCTGGATGAGCAGTCCTGGGACGAACACGTTGTACGCGCCGCCGGCCGGAAATCCTGGCACCTGGACGAGCGATTTCAGCAGCGGCGCGAAGAGGACGAGGTAGAGCAGGGGCTGGATGACGCCGATGGCCACCCATGCCGGGTTGCGCAGGAACACCAGCAGATAGCGCTGGAACATCAGCCACGTGTCCTTCAGCATTTTCATGGCGATTCCCTCCTATGCCGCTTCGCGCAGCGAACGCCCAGTCTGACGCAGGAACACGTCGTCGAGGCTCGGACGGTTCAGTGACAGTGATGCGAGCGGGATGCCCGCGGAGTCGAGCACGCGGATGATCTGGGGCATCGCGGTTTCGCCGCGGTCGACGTAGAGACGCACCACGTCGCCGGCCGTGGTCGCCTCACGAACGAACGGCTGATCCCTGAGCAGCTCGAGCACCCTGTCGCTCGCCTGGTCCGTGCCCACGACGACGACGTCGCCGGCGACCTGACGCTTCAGCGCATCGGGTGTGCCCAGAGCGACGATCTTGCCGTGGTCGATGATCGCGATGCGGTCGGAGAGCGCGTCCGCCTCCTCGAGGTAGTGCGTCGTGAGGAACACCGTCGTCCCGGTGTCGCGCAGCCTGCGCACCTCGTCCCACATCCGAGCCCTGCTCTGTGGATCGAGGCCGGTGGTGGGCTCGTCGAGGAAGAGCAGCTGGGGCAGGTGCATGAGCCCGATGCCGATGTCGAGACGGCGCTTCTGTCCCCCGGAGTACGTCTTGGTCGGCCTGTCCGCGCAATCCGCGAGCTCGAGCGACTCGATGAGCTCGGCCGCGCGCGCGATCGCACGCTCCTTGGTCATGCCGTAGAGGCGTCCCTGGATGACCAGTTCGGTCCGGCCGGGGATCTCGGGGGCGCTGCTGCCTTCCTGGCTGACGTAGCCGATGACGTAGCGCACCTTGGCGGGTTCGCGCCGGAGGTCGAAACCCGCGACGGTTGCCTCGCCGCTGGTCGGTGGCAGGAGCGTCGACAGCATCCGGAGAGTCGTCGTCTTGCCCGCACCGTTGGGTCCGAGGAAGCCGAAGATCTCGCCCTTCTTGACGTCCAGATCGACCCCGGCGACCGCGTCCACAGGCCCCCGGCGCGATTTGAAGGTTTTTCGAAGATTGTGTGTCTCGATCACGGCGTCTCCTCCCTGGTGGTGGACCCGGCCTCGCCTCGCTCGCGATGGAGCAACTTCCCGAGGTGGTTTTCCCGGTGGCGGCTGCGACGCTCGGCGTCGGCGGCGTGCATCGCCTCGAAATGCGCTCTGATCAGCTCTTCGTTCCACACCAGAACGCCTCGCTGCATATCGGAGAGGATGGATCGGATCCAGTCGACCTCGGCAATGGCCAGCGCCATCGCGTGTTCCAGCTCGAGCAGGACGAGCCTGGGGAGCCCGAGATCGTCCTGGGCCATGCTGAGGGTCGAGTCGAGCGCGGACACCCGTGCGCGGAGCGCGACCACACGGGTTACCAGCGCGGTCTCGGCCCGCACCTGCGTGATATAGCCGAGCAGTCCCACCGCGACCTGGAACACGGGCGTCTCGTCGACGGGCGTCGAGAGGAGGTCGGCGAGCCAGTTCTCGAGCTCCTCACCGCCCTCCGGCGTGATCCGGTAGACGGTTCGCTCCGGTCTCCGGCCCTCGCGGCTGGTCTCGAGCGGCTCGATGTATCCGGCCGCTTCGAGCTCCTCGATCGCTCGGTAGAGGCTGCGGGTCTTGCCCACGGCATAGGCCTTGTGGCGTTCTTTCAACAGCCGCTGGAGCTCGTACGGATGGCACGGCTGCTCGCTGAGCAGGCTGAGCGTGGTGAGCGCGACCATGTCCTTGGGTTGAGTGCGGATTCCCATATTGCGTTCCGCACTATAGCATGATGCATGCCGAGACGACGGGTCTCAGTCCTCGCAGTGGCGGGCCACCTCGTGGTGCTCCTGCAGGTACTCCCGGATCGCGATCAGCGCGGCAATGCCGTCGCCGACCGCAGAGCCGAGTTGCTTGGTGGAGCCGCGTCGGACATCCCCGGCAGCGAACACCCCGGGCATCGAGGTGGTGAAGCCGCCTTTGTCGTCGACGAACCCGCGCGCGTCGAGGTCGACGCTGCCACGGAGGAAGGCGGTGTTGGGGTCGAGGCCGATGAACACGAACGCAGCGCGCGGCGTGACCACCTGCTCCTCACCGGTGGCCCGGTCTCGGAGGCGCACGGACTCCAGATGTCCCTTGCCGGCGAGCTCGGTGACCTCGGTGTTGCGATGCACCACGAAGCGCGGGTCGTTGTTGATCTTGTCCTGGAGGAGCCGCGAGGCGGTGAGCTCGGGCTCCCGTTGGACGATGCGGACGCGTTCGGCGAATCTGCTGAGAAAGAGACCCTCCTCGAGTGCCGAGTTTCCGCCACCGATGACTAGAAGCTCCTCAGCGCCGCGGTAGAACGGGCCGTCGCAGGTGGCGCAGAAATGCACGCCGGCGCCGATCAGGTCGTCCTCCCCCGGCACGCCGAGACGCCGATACGACGACCCGGTCGCGATGAGCACCGCATGGCTCTCGATCTCCTGGCCGCTGGCCAGCTTCAGGCAGATGTCGCCGGCCTCGGCACCCTCCGTCGCGACGTGCTCGACGCTCACCGCGCTGAGCAGCTCGACCTCGTAGCGGCGGGCCTGTGCGATGAATCGCTCGGCGAGGTCCGCACCGCCAACGCCGTCGGGGAAGCCGGGGTAGTTGTCGATGCGCTCGGTGACGCCGGCCTGGCCGCCGAGCCCGCTGCGTTCGATCACCACGGCGTCGATGCCCTCTCGGGCCGCATAGATCGCAGCGGCGAGCCCGGCCGGGCCGCCGCCGACGATCGCAAGGTCGTAGCAGCTCCGCTGAGCCTCGAGGGTCAGCCCGAGCTTGCGCGCCAGCACCTCGTTGGTGGGATCGATGAGCACCTCGGTGCCGTCGAAGACGACCGTCGGAATCGTGCGGCCGCCCTGCTGCAGCTCCTCGACATGCTTGAGCGCCACCGCGTCCTGGTCGATGTCGACCCAGTCATAGGCGACACGCTGCTCCGCGAGGAATCGCTTCGAGCGCTTGCAGTCCGGGCACCACGGAGCCCCGTAGACGGTGATCTGTGGCATCAGGTGAGCTTCGAGAGATCGGTGCTGATGCCCGCCAGCGTACCGAGGAAACGATCGACGATGTCGCCCTTGGCGTCGATGACGATCAGCGTCGGTGGGTCGATCACGTTGTACTCCGAGATGATCACCTCATTGGCATCGTTCACGCTCGCATAGGGCACCTTGTAACTGCGTTCGTAGGCGGCGCCGTTGGCGATCGGGTCCTGCTCATCCACCCCGAGGAAGATCACGCCTTTCGGCATCCACTGTGCAGCCAGCTTGTTGAGGTCGGGCTGTTCCGCGTTGCACGGGCTGCACCACGAACCCCAGAAGTCGAGCACCACGACGTGCCCATGCGTCGACGACCATGCGAACTCGGTGCCGGTGAGTGTCGGGGCGCTGATCGGTGTTGCCGGCCCCACCGGACCGTTGCCGGTGATCGGCACCGAGCCGAGGTCCTGCTGCAGCCCGCACCCGGCAAGCATCAGGGCCGCAGCGATCCCGGTCGCAAGCAGTCGCGCCCTCACGGTGTGACCGCCAGATCCTCGAGCACCAGCCGCGCCAGGTTCTGGTCACCTTCGACGACAACGCGAGCGCGAGCCCCGGGGTCGCCGGCGCGGCCGCAGCTGAGCACGGTCAGGGTCGGCAGGTCGAGCCGGAATGTCGAGGCCTGCGAGCCGGGGATCGTCGACCCGGCCCGCCCCCTCTCGCCGTCGAACGTGATCGCCCGGAGCGCACCACCCGGCCCGGTGACATCGAAGACGATCACCGTCCCGGCGGACGGGGTGATGCGCTCCTGGAGCTCGTGTGCAGCCCCGATGAGCATCCGCTCGCGGCTGTGCGCCGCGGCGACACCGTCGAGCCNNACGCCGTCGAGCCCGCCGGGCTCGCCCAGCGCGCGCCGGATGTCCTGCTCATGGGCCCAGAGATCGAACACCCGGATGGCGAGCAGCGAACGGACCTTGGACTCACCGAAGAAACCGCGGCCCATCTCGTCGAGCTGCGAATCCGTGAGCGCGGCGAGGCGGCCCAGCCGTTCCGCGGTGACCACGCGGTACTCGGCGAGCAGGTCGCGAAACGGCATATCCCGCCGGGCGTCGACACCGATCTCCATGAACGCGCCAGGCTGGTTGCGGATGTAGGGCAGCCCTTCCGGCGGCACGTGCTCGACCCGCGATCGCCCGACGAGGATGCTCTCCAGGTCGGTGATGTGAGCGATGTGATCGCGCACCGTCCAGCCGGGACAGCCGGTGGGCAGCATCGCTCGCTCATCGTCGAGCCCTTCCGCCAGCATGCCGACATTCGCGAAGATCTCGGCGTAGGCGCTGCGGAAGCCTTCCGCAGTCGTGATATTCCCGCTCTCCATCGACGTGCAGCCTAGCGCGTCGCCACAATCAATCGCGATGCCATCAGGAGCAGACTCCGGCGCCGCCGCCGGCATGACCGCGGTCAACTCGTCGGGGTTTCCGGCCCCGGCGGGCATCTACGCCGTGCCCGTGGTGCTCGCGCCGCTGTCCGGGCGCCTCCACGTACTCCTGGTGCGGCGGGTCGAGGCGCCCTTTGCGGGGACGTGGGTGCTGCCCGGCGGGTTCATGAGCCCGAGCGAGCGGCCCGAGGAGACCGCCCAGCGCAAGCTCACCGAGAAGACCGGGGTCGGCGCCGTCTATCTCGAGCAGCTCGAGACCTACGGCGACCCGGAGCGCGACCCGCGCGGATGGATTCCGACGGTCGCCTACCTCGCCCTCATCGACGCGGCGGTGCTCCGTGCAGACGAGTCCAGCTCGCGTTGGGAACCGGTCGACGCGCTCCCGCCGCTCGGCTTCGACCACCCCCGGATCGTCGTCGATGCCGTCGAGCGCCTCCGTGGCAAGCTCTGGTGGTCGAACATCGCGGTCGGCCTGCTCCCCGAGCGATTCACCATGCCGCAGGCGAGGCGGGTGTTCGAAGCCATCAGCGGCGTGACCTACGAGCCGTCGAACTTCCGGCGCGAGCTCGAGCAGTCGGGCCTGGTGCATGCCACCGGCACGCTCGCCAAAGGAGGGCCGGGACGCCCCGCCGCAATGTACGAGTTCGTCGAGCGTCAGCCTGCATGGAGCCTTCGCCGGTCGCGTCCGCCGGCGATGTTGCGACATCGCTCGTGATCCGCGACTAGCGACCTTCACTCAACTCCTCCTGCATCGTTCACGATACCGCGCAATTGGGCGTCCACATCCAGCACCCACGCGAGGAGATCTGACATGACCGACCAACCCGTCCCACCGGCACCGAGCCCGGCACCCGTATCGATCCCCAAGGTCGAAGAGTTGTTCCACCGCGTCGAGCATCCGCGCATCGCTCAGCGCAGGCACGAGAAGCCGGTCAAGGTTAAGGACGAAAGCGCCGGAATCAACGGGAAGGTCGCGCTGATCATCACGGCGGTGGTCGGGACTATGTGGTGCGCCTATATCTTCACGCTCATCGCGCTGGTCTCGCTGCCTTCGGCGATTGCGAGTGGCCAGGCCATCGTCATCGTTGCGTGGATCGCACAGACATTCATCCAGTTGGTCCTGCTGCCGATCATCATCGTGGGCCAGAACATCCAGGGCAAGGCATCCGATAAGCGCTCCGAGCAGACGTTCAATGACGCAGAGGCAATCCTCAGCGAATGCCTGCAGTTGCAGGCGCACCTTCAGGCGCAGGACACCGTGCTCGACGACGTGATCGCCCACGTCAAGGAGCATCACGTGGAGTTGCAGCGTCTCGCCGCGAGGGTCGGCCCCGCGACGGCGTGACGTTGTCGCGTGCAGCGCGGGTGACTGCTGGATCGTGCGTTGCGTGGGCGTGCGCCGTCCATACAGTGGGCAGGTGCCGTGCGACCACGCCAGCGCGTTCGCGCCGCCGTGAGCGCGATGACCTGCGCGCTTGGCCCGGATTCCGCGGGGACTGTGTTGATGCGACTGCTCGGGCGGGCGCGCCGCAGCATTGATGCCGCGGTCTACGAGGTCGGGCCGTCGTATCGATGGGCCCTGGTCCGCGCTGCGGAGCGCGGCCTGCGTGTGCGCCTGGTGCTCGACGCGCACGTTTCCGATGGGAACGCGGCGACTGCACGCGCGTTGATCGATGGCGGTGCCGAGTGTCGGGTGGCAGGCGTGGGAGCCGACGCCGCCCACGGCAAGTTGCTCATCGTCGACGGGACGGTCGCCGTCGGCAGCGGCAATCTCCTGTGGCGTGATGCGCCCCGGGATCCTCATCTGCGCCTGCCTCCTGCTGGGCCGCCGCTCGCCGGGACGCGGGAGTGGTGGGTAACCGCAGCCCAGAAACGCCGGCTGCATCGATCCGCGGACGACGCGTTCGAAGCTCACTGGACCAAGGCGACGGCGCCGCCGGCAGGTTGGGCCGTTGCGCCCGACGTCACACCGCCGGCGGTGGGCATTCCAATGCCTCAGGTTGCTCCGAAGCTCCTCTGCGCGCCATCGGGCCGGCTCGCCCTGGTCATCGGCGGGGCGGCGGTCTGGGAGACGCTGGGCGATCTGGTCTCCGCCGCCCGTCGACGGGTGCTGGTCACGGTTCCCTACGCGCGTCCCAGGGCGCTGCCGGTTCGTGAGGTGCTCGATCTGATGGCCGAGGCGTCCTCCAGGAGGGTGGCCTGCGCGCTCCTCCTTGGCGCGATACCCGACCCGAAGGACGTCGACCTGCTCGCCGCGCTGCCCTTTCAGGTTCGGCGTATGGACCCGGAACGATCGACGTCGGGGCACGCCAAAGGGATGGTGGCCGACGGCGCGGTGCTGGTCTCCTCGGCGAACTGGAGCGCGGCCGGCCTCGGCGGCAACTGGGAGACAGGGCTACGGATCGATCATCCGGGTGCCGCCGCGTACTACGCCGCTGCCTGGCGTCGCGACTGGGAGACGTCACTCGCAATCGACGTTTGACCCCGGAAGGCCTCGTCTATTCTCTTGGGATGCCCGATGCCGAGCCCTCGGCGCCCGCCGAGCCCGATCCGGCCGCTTCCGGCCCGGCGCCCCTGACCCTCCCGGCGGTACCGCTCCGGGACAATGTGGTGTTCCCGTCGCAACTGGCACCGCTGGCTGCCGGCCGGCCGCGCTCGGTCGCCGCGCTCGAGGCCGCCGTCAACGGCGACGGGCGGGTGGTCCTCGCAATCCAGCGCGATGCCGAGCGCGATGAAGCCTCCATCAATGACGTGCATGCCATTGCCGTCATCGCCCATGTCGGCGCGTTCCGTAGGCTTCCGGGCGGCGGCGCACATGCGCTCGTCGAGGGCAAGGAGCGCGTCCGCATCGACGCCTTCGACGCCTCCGGTGACGCCTGGATCGCAACCGTCACGCCGCTTCCACCCGAACCGGTCGAGGGCACCGAGGTGGACGCGTTGTTCGGGTCGGTCCGAACCCTCTTCGCCGAGTACGTGAACGCCGGAGCCCAGGTCGGAGCCGACACCGCCGTTGCGATGGCCCGCGCGTCGCAGCCCGAGCTGATCGCCGACATCGCCAGCACCTGTCCGGATTTCGGATTCGACGATCGCGTCGCCCTCCTCCAGGAGACCGACACCCTCGTCCGCCTTCGCAAGCTCATCCCATTGCTCGCCCGCGAGGTCGAAGTCGCCCAGCTGCGCAGCAAGATCCACGAAGACGTTCAGAAAACCATCAACAACTCGCAGCGCGAGCACATCCTCCGCGAGCAGCTCCGCGCCATCCGCAAGGAGCTCTCCGAGCTCGACGACGCCGGCGAAGACGACGAGGACCTCAGCGCCCGCGTCGAAAAAGCAGGCATGCCCGACAACGTCAAGCAGCGCGTCCTGAAAGAAGTCCATCGCCTGGAGCAGATCCCCAGCGCCTCCCCCGAAATGGGAATGGTCCGAACTTGGGTCGACTGGCTCCTGGACCTCCCCTGGATAGACCCACCCGCAGAAACACTCGACATCGAACGCGCCGCGGCCATTCTCGACGAAGACCACTACGGCCTCACGAAGGTGAAGGACCGCGTGCTCGAATGGCTCGCTGTTCGCGACCGGATCCGGCTAAAGGCCGCGTCGGAGAGCGCGGGTCCTGTCGACGCGGGGACCCCTCGCCGCTCCGAGGCTGGGTCTGACTCCACATCGTCGTCCGTTCTGGGAACGACCATCTCGGCGCCCAGCCACGGATCGGCGCTTCCCCCCGCGTCGCCACCCGCTCCTGAGTCGCCACCCCCTCCCGATTCGCCACTCGCTCCCGACTTGCCCTCCCAACCCGACGTACCCGCCGCACTCGTGACTGCTCCCAAGCGCAGAACGCTTCAGACGCCGATCCTGTGCTTCGTAGGCCCTCCCGGCGTCGGTAAGACGTCGCTCGGTCGCAGCATCGCCAGAGCTCTTGACCGCAAGTTCGTGCGCATGAGCCTTGGCGGAATCCGCGACGAGGCTGAGATTCGCGGTCATCGTCGGACGTATATCGGTGCACTGCCCGGACGGATCATCCAGTCCATGCGGACGGCCGGAACGCGCAACGCGGTGATCATGCTCGATGAGATCGACAAGGTCGGTGCTGACTTCCGTGGTGATCCGTCGGCGGCGTTGCTCGAGGTGCTTGATCCGGAACAGAACTGGGAGTTCTCCGACCACTACCTCGAGGTTCCGTATGACCTCTCGCAGGTCTTGTTCATCACCACGGCGAATATCGTCGATACGATCAGTCCGCCGCTCCGCGACCGCATGGAGATCATCCGGATCACCGGGTACACGGAGCAGGAGAAGGTCCAGATCGCCGAACGCCACCTGGTGCCTCGCCAGCTCGATCAGCACTCGCTCGACGCGGGGGAGCTGCAGATTCCGCACGAGACCATCGTCGCGATGCTGCACGGGTACACCCGTGAGGCCGGCGTGCGCCAGCTTGACCGCACCATCGCCGAGGTCGCTCGCAAGGTGCCGCGCAAGCTCGCGGCCGGGGAGACGCCTCCCGTGATCATCACCCCGGAGGACCTCTCGGATCTGCTTGGTCCGCGACGGCATGACTACGGCGAAGCCCATGAGCAGGACGAGATCGGTGCCGTGACCGGTGTGGTGGTCAGCGAGGTGGGCGGCGACATCGTCACCGTCGAGGCGCTCGCCATCGAGACGAAGCCCGAACTCGTGTTGACCGGTCAGCTCGGCAGTGTGATGGAGGAGTCCGCCCGTGCTGCACTGTCGTGGGCGAAGGTCCACGCGGTCGAGTACGGCGCACCCCGAGACTTCTTCGACACCCATGCGATCCACGTGCACGTCCCAGCAGGCGCAATCCCCAAGGATGGGCCGTCGGCCGGGGTGACCATGGCGACCGCGATGGTGTCGGTGGCGTCGGGGCGGCGCGTGCGCCGCGACCTCGCGATGACCGGCGAGGTGACCCTGCGGGGCAAGGTACTTCCCATCGGTGGCGTCAAGGACAAGTTGCTCGCCGCGCACCGCTCGGGGCTGAAGACCTTCATCCTGCCGGCGAAGAACGTGCGCGACCTGTACGAGATCGACAAGGAAATCCTCGATGCAATCGAGGTCGTTCCCGTGGATAACGTGGGCGAGGTGCTCGATCGTGCGCTGGTCGAGTCCGATGCGCCACGCCGTCGTGAGCGGCATGGTGCGGGGTTCGTGCTTCCGATCACCGCTTCGGACGTTCTGGGCCCGATCAACGCCAACCCCGCGTAGTCTTTCGGTCGTGACCGACACGCTGCGCGACCTCATCGAGCTGGCCGTCGTCGTCGACCCGACGTTCGATCAGAACTGCTACGTGCTGCGCCGGCGCGATACGACCGACGCGCTCGTCGTCGATCCGGGATTGCAGTATCCGCAGACGCTCGACCTGCTGGAGAAGCGGGGATTGCGCTGCGATCGCATTCTCCTGACTCACGGCCATCCGGACCATGTGAGCGGTGTCCCGGCTGTGAAGGCCGCATTCGGATGTGAGGCCGCGATCCATCCCGATGATCGCGAACAGCTCGACGCGGTTCGGTACCTTCCAGGCGTTCCGGACGACCTGCCCGATGTGGTGTGCGAACAGGACCTCAGCGACGGCGAATTGCTCCGCTGGCATGGCCTCGACATCGAGGTTGTGCACACGCCGGGGCACACCCGCGGGTCGGTGTGCTTCAGGATTGGATCCGACCTGCTCTCCGGCGATACGCTGTTCCACCGCGGTGTCGGTCGCTGCGATCTGCCCGGCGGATCGTGGCCGGCGCTCATCTTTTCGATCGAGAACCGTATCTATACCCTGCCTCCCGATACGGTGGTCTACCCCGGCCACGGTCAGCGCACCACCGTGAATGAGGAGATGCGCGGCAACCCATTTGTGGTGCATCCGCGATACCGCTGACCGGGTGACCCTGTGCTACGGTGGATGGGAGGGGTGTTGAGAGTGAGCTTCGTTATGCGTACATCACTGGTGGTCGGCGCCTGCGCCGTCGTGGCGTTTTTGACCGCCGGATGCGGCGATACCGCGAACATCCCGGCATCATCAGCCGATCCGACGTCGGGACTGGCGTCACCGTCCGCATCCGCATCGGCGTGTGCGAATCCGCAGCTCAGCTCGTCAACCTCGCCAGTCACCAGGCTGGCGCTCACGGTGAGTGGAATCCCGTTCGGCGGCCCACCACTGAAGCAGATCACCGACGGCGAGATGAACAACACCCCGAACAGCGATCAGCGCGGATTTGCCAATGCCACCAACACATATCGCATCGAGGACGACGTCGTTCTCGATCCTTCGGCGCTCAGCGCAAGCGCGGACTATCCACAGTTGCGCGACGCGGCGAAGAAGCAGTTCGCGTCGGTCACGAGCGTCTCCACGGTCGGACGCCTCGGCTGCCAGGCTGATGAGTTCATCGGTAAAACGCTGACCGGGTACAGCCAGGTGGGCGTCGCGTTTCAGGACGGCGATGTCATCGCGATCGTCCTCGTCGTCAATTCCGCAGCGCCGGTGGATCCGGCGTTCGCCGTCGCGGTCGCTCTCGCTCAGGATCAGAAGATCGTCGGCGCGGCGGCCTGAGGTCAGTCGGTCCGGCTGAGGCGCTCGAGCAACTCGTACACGATCGCCCCGGTGACCCCCCAGATGACCCGGCCGGACACCTCGTAGTAGTGAACTTGACGGCGCATGCCGTCGCGCTCGACCTCGCGAATTGTGTGCGGCGCCAGCATGAGGTCGGCGATGTCGACGTGAAACCACTCAGCGATCTCGAAGTCGTCGGACCTGAGCTCGATCGGCCCCCGCTGCAGGCCCACGACCGGCGTCAGCCACCGTCCCGAGACCACCGTCGAGAACGTGGTCAGCGCGCCGAGGATCTCGACGCTCTCGGCCCCGATCCCCAACTCCTCACCGGCTTCGCGGAGAGCCGTCGCCACCACGTCCGCGTCAGCTGTCTCGGCCCCTCCGCCGGGAAACGCGATCTGGCCCGGGTGATTGCGAAGCTCCTCCGACCGGAGCACGAAGAGGAGGGGGACGCCCGGCGCCGCCGGGTCGCACAGGAGCAGCACCGCTGCCGGTCGCAGGCCGTCCGGCGCAAGCGGTGCGCCGGCCGGGTCGCGGACCGCGAGCCGCAGCCGATCGACGAGGTTCGGTGTGACGATGCTCGCGTCGGGGTCGGAGCTCACCGTGCCGTCAAGGCCGTAGGCTTGAGTCGATGAGCACCGACGTCCCCGGCGAGACCAAGCCCCGCCGGCGTTGCGCGAAGTGCGGTGGCGACGTGCGTTTCTCGCATCGCGAGTACGCGGGCAAGGGAATGTCGGCCGCCGTGCTGCGCTGTGCAGGCTGCGGTGACGTGATTCGCGACACCGCGCGCGAAAGCGCGCCGGTGCCGCAACGCCACACCTCGAAACGTCATCGCGACCTTGATGCGGGCCCCCCGGCGAATCCCGTCATCGACCCCGAAATCGCCGCACGGCTGCTGGAGTCCACGCGCGACTCCGGCTGAGTCATCGCCCCACGGCCGCAGGCGCTCGCGCCGCCGGGACGAAGCGCTCGAACCACTGAACGATGTCCTCGCTGACACGGTCACGATCGACATCGACGGAAATCGCGTGGCCGCTGCGCGGCAGCATCTCCAGGTGTACCGCCGCGCTGCCGGCCAGCCGACGCGCAATCTCTCGGGCACAGCGGGGATCGATGGATCGATCCCGCTCGCCGTGCACAACCAGCACCGGAGCACGGACTTCGGGCAGCTCCTTGCGGACCACCGCGCACAGGCGGCGAAGCTCGTTGATGCTTCGCGTGGCGCGGATGCCGTAGCTGTGGAGCTCCTCGATCGCGTCGGGATTCCAGAGATCGACATCGTCACCGGCGCGATGCCAGCGCACCACGCGCTTGAGCACCGGGAGCAGCGGTGGCAACGGTCCGCTCAGCCAGATCGGCGCCGCAAGCGTGGCGACGGCGCGGACGCGCAGATCGTGTGCCGCGAGGTGGAGCGCGAGCGTGCCACCCATCGACTGACCGGCGACCACCACGTCATCACATTGCGAGGCCAGCTCATCGAACGCCGCCGCAACGCCGGCCGCCCAGTCCTGCCAGCGCGTTCGCTCGAGGTCGTGAGGCGTCGTGCCGTGGCCGGGAAGCATCGGTGCGTAGCATCGATAGCCACAGCTTGCCAGCACCTCGCCAAGACGACGCAACTCTGGCGGCGTGCTGGCGAAGCCGTGGATGAGGAGTGCTCCGCGCGGTCCATCGCCGAGGCGCCAGGGGCGGACGGCCTCAGGGTCGAAGGGGGCAAGAGTGCGCGCGGTCACACCTCCGAGTATATGGACCGCGCCGCTCACGCTCGGTGCTACCGTCGCCCGCGATGGGTGCGGAGGTGATGCGGCAGGCACTCGAGACGGTGGTGTCCGACCGCTCTCTCGATGTCGCGACCGCGCGAGCGGTGATGGACACGATGATGGAGGGAGAGGCGTCGCCGGTCCTGGTGGCGGCCCTGGTGGCTGCGCTGCGCACCAAGGGCGAGTCGGTTGATGAGCTCAGCGGGATGGTCGAATCGATGCGGGCGCATGCCACACCGGTGACGCTGCCCGTCGAGGCTGTCGACACATGCGGCACGGGCGGCGACGGCGCCGGTACCTTCAACATCTCGACCGCCGCCGCGCTGGTGGCCGCCGGCGCCGGATGCCCGGTCGCGAAGCACGGCAACCGTGCGGCGTCGTCGCGATGCGGCAGCGCGGATGTGCTCGAGGCACTCGGCGTCGTGATCTCGCTGTCGCCAGACGGCGTTCGACGTTGTGTTGCGGAGGCCGGCATCGGCTTTCTCTTCGCGCCCGCGTTTCATCCTGCGTTGCGTCATGTCGGCCCCGTCCGCAGCGAGCTCGGCATTCGAACCGTGTTCAACGTGCTCGGCCCGCTGGCGAACCCGGCCCGCGTCCGCCATCAGTTGCTGGGGGTTTCGAATGCGAGGCTCACACCCATGATGGCCGAGGTGCTGCATCGACTCGGACACGTCCACGCGCTTGTCTTCACCGGGCCGGACGGCGTCGACGAGCTTGGAGTCGGCGGAATCGCGCGTTGTTACGAGGTCACGGTCGAGGGCGTCCGCGATTTCGTCCTCGACCCGCGCGACGTGGGGCTCGAGCCCGCTCCGCTCGATGCGGTTCGAGGCGGCGATGCGGCAACCAACGCCGCAACCATCCGGTCCGTTCTCGACGGCGAGCGCGGGCCGCGGCGCGATGTCGTCCTGCTCAACGCCGCAGCGGTGCTGGTCGCAGCCGACCATGTCACCACGTTGCTCGACGGGGTCGCCGTGGCGGCGGCGTCGATCGACACCGGCGCAGCGCAGCGTTCACTGGAGCTTCTGGCCCGCGTGTCTCACGAGATGGCCGCGTGAGCCGCGCGTCGGCCCTGCTCAGCCTTCAGCAGATCGACGATCGCATCGCGGCGCTCAGCTCGGAGATCACCACCGTCGAGGCTTCACTCAGGGGCGATCCCGAGCTTGATCGCCTGCGCAAGGCCGAAGCCGCGGCGCAGGAGGAGCACCGCACGCTCGGTACCGCCGCGAGGCTTGCGGAGCTCGATGCGGCGTCGCTGCAGAGTCGCATTCGCGAGCTCGACCGCCGTCTCTACGGAGGCACGGTGCGCAACCCCGCAGAGCTCATGGAGATGCAGCGCGAGCTCGAGGTGATGCGCGCGAAGCTGTCCACGGCGGAGGACGACGCGCTCGAGCGCATGGAGCAGGTGGACCAGTCGCAGGCGAGCCTGCAGAGCGCTTCCGCCCTTGTGTCAGCACGCGAATCGCAGCGCGCCGATGCGATGGAGCCGATGCGCGCGCGCCTCGAATCGCTGACCGCGGAGCGCGATGTCCTCAACGCGGAACGTGACGCGGTGCGGGCCGACACCGACCCGGCCGATCTCTCGCTGTACGCGCGCATCGCCGCGCATCGCCGTCCCGCGGTGACCGGTCTGGCGGGCGACTTCTGCGCCGGCTGCCATATGCCCGTGTCCAACGAGGAACGTCGCGCGGTGCGCACCGGGACGGGGCTGACCCAATGTGCGAATTGCGACCGGATCCTCGCTCCATGACATCGACGGTGGTCACCTACACCGACGGAGCCTGCTCGGGAAACCCCGGTGCCGGCGCGTGGGCATACAGGATCGAATGGCCGGACGGCGGCGTTGACGAGGCCGCGGGTGGTGAGCGTGAGACGACCAACAATCGAGAGGAGTTGAAGGCGGTTCGCGAGGCGCTTCGTGGCATTCGCGCGCGCATCGGCGACGATCCTGCGTGGCGGATCGTGGTGCGCACCGACAGCCTGGGCGTCATCAACTGGCTGACCGGGTCGTGGAAGCGCAAGAAGAATCTCGACCTGTATCCCACCATCGATCCCCTCATCGACGCGCGGGTGCGTTTCGAGCACGTGCGTGGCCACAGCGGCAATCCAGGCAATGAACGGGTCGACAGCCTGGCGGTGGAGGAGACGCAGCGGATCCTGGCCGGATCCGCGGGTGGGGGCAGCGCGCGATGAGGGGGGTGCAAGCCGGCCGATAAGCCGGGTTCTGTCCTCGCCTGCGCGGCAGGCAAGGGACGGTCATCCATCTGGGACGCCGGTTGCCCGGCGCCTCGAGCGGCCCACCTGAGACACGGGGAGCGAGCAGCTCCTGAGCGCCGAGGCGCTCGGTCTCTGTTTGGCCTTGCTCCGGGCGGGGTTTACCTGGCCGGCCGGTCACCCGGCCGCCGGTGGGCTCTTACCCCACCATTTCACCGTTGCCCCGGACGGGTCCGGGGCTGTGTCATTTCTGTGGCACTCTCCTTCGGGTCACCCCGACTGGGCGTTACCCAGCGCCCTGCTCTGCGGAGCCCGGACTTTCCTCGGACACGTGCGTCCGCGACCGTCTGGCCGGCTTGCCCGTCGAGTCTATCCTCTGGGGCTGCTGACCAACGGGATCCGAATCGAGGAGATCGCGCCACTCATGAGTCGACGTCTGCTCCTGCACGCTGGAGGTGACGGCACGTCCGCCCGGCCCGCGGTGATCGAGCATCTCCGCGGTGCTCGCCGCGCGGTGATGATCCCGTATGCCCAGAGCGACCACGACCGTGCGACGGCACGATTCCAGGAGTGGCTTACACCCCACGGCGTCGAGATAACCGGCGTGCACACCGCGAGCGATCCACGCGCCGCAATCGCCGAAGCCGAGGCCATCTTCGTCACGGGTGGCAACAGCTTCCGGCTGGTGAGCGCACTCCACAGCCTGTCGTTGATCGACGCGGTGCGATCAGCGATCGACAGCGGGATTCCGTATTACGGAGCGAGCGCCGGTGCCAACGTTGCCTGCCCGACGATCCGGACCACGAACGACATGCCGATCGTGCAGCCGTCCAGCTTCGCCGCGTTCAACCTGGTTCCGTTCCAGATCAATCCGCACTACATCGACCCGCCGCCACCCGAGGCGCGAATCGGCGAGACGCGCGAGGAGCGCCTCATGGAGTTCCTGGACGAGAACGACGTGACCGTCGTCGCGCTCCGCGAGCAGGGCTGGCTAGAGGTCGACGGCCCGTCGATGCACCTGCGGGGGACGGGTGGGGCAGTGCTTTTCAGGCGGGGCGCCGATCCTGCGGAGGTCGCAGGGGGCGCCGATCTCTCGTCACTCCTCGTCGAAACGCCTCGCTTCGACGCCTGAGAGCCTTTTCACGGAGAGGTGAAGCGTACATTTGTTTGCGTTGACGCCTCACCACACAGGTGTTAGGGTTCGGCGCGCCGGTGGAGAAAAGTGGTGAGTAGTGGGGATACCGACGTGACGACGGAGAGGCTCGAGCAGGTCCGAGTCGAGATGCGTGCTCCGGTGACGTTCTGCGGAACGTACCACCACCATATCGATGACAAGGGACGCGTGGCGATCCCGGCCCAGCTGCGCCGCTTCCTGCCCGAGGGCAGCGTCGTCGCCCCCGGCCCCGAGAACCGCCTGATGATCTGGCCCCCGGAAGAGTGGGCGGTGAAGAGAGACCTTTTCCTGCGCACCGCCGAAACACCCGCCCAAGAGCGGCGCTTCATGCGCCTGCTCATCGGAAACAGCTCGCTGTTCGAAGTCGACGCTCAGGGACGCCTGCTGCTCTCGGCGCAGCAGCGCACCTTCGCGCAGATCGTCGACCAGGTCGTCTTCGTCGGCCTCGGCACCGGTGTCGAGATCGTCGCCGACGAGCTCTGGCAGTCCGACCAGGCGGAGCTCAGTCCCGCCGAATTCACCCAGGTCTGGGACCTGGTCCACCAGCGCGGCACGTCCGCATCTCCGTCCCCGGCGTGAGCGCCCCAGACGGATCCGCCTCGATCAATGACCATCCCCCTGTCGCTCGTGGCCGATATGGGGACGCTCGACGACGCCACGCCCGGTGCCCCGTCGCCTAACGGCGTGGGCCACCGGCCGGTCCTTCTCACACCCCTCATAGAGAGCCTGCAGCCCCGGCCGGGGCAGATCGCCGTCGACGCCACGTTCGGCACCGGCGGGGTCACGGCCGCGCTCCTCGAGCGCGTCTCCCCAGGCGGCCGGGTGATCGCGATCGATCGCGATCAAAGCGCTGTCGACGCCGGTCGTGCCCGTTTCGGCGCAGACGGCGCCGTGGAGATCGCCCAGGGCGACTTCTCCGACCTCGAGGCCATCGTCCGCGCCCTTGGCGTGACGGCGGCGGATCTCGTCGTCTTCGACCTCGGCATCTCCTCAGTCCAACTGGACGACCCGGCGCGCGGCTTCAGCTTCCGCTTCGACGGACCGCTCGACATGCGCATGGACCCAAGCTCGGGGACGACCGCCGCGCATCTCGTCGATTCGCTGACCGCGGACGAGCTGACGTCGCTGATCCGTGACTACGGCGACGAGCGCTTCGCGCGGTCGATCGCGAGCCGGATCGTCAGAGCGCGGGAGCGCACGCCGATCACCACCACCACGCAGCTTCGTGAGCTCGTGGAGCAGGTGGTGCCCCGGCGGTTCTGGCCAAAGCGGATCCACCCGGCGACGCGCACCTTCCAGGCGCTTCGCATCGCGGTGAACCACGAGCTGGAAAGCCTCGAACGAGGTCTGCAGGCAGCCATCAGCATCCTCCGGCCCGGTGGGCGTCTTGGGGTCATCTCCTTTCACTCTCTCGAGGACACCCTTGTAAAGAACGCACTCCACGTCGCAGCTCAGAATTGTGTCTGTCCGCCCCAACAGCCCCACTGCACCTGCGTCCACCGGGCCACACTCTTTCTCCTCACCCGCAAGGTGATCCGGCCGGACTCGGCCGAACTCGCCACGAATCCGAGATCTCGCTCGGCACGGTTAAGGGTTGCGGAGAAGCTCGCCACCGACGGGTGACGAGCAGCCCACCTCTCAACGCCTCACTTCGCGACCCAGGGGAGAGCCGCGCCAGGCGCGGCCCTCCCCGCCACCACTCACGCTTCGCCGGCCCGGCACCGTCGGTGCCCCTCCATCGTCCCTCTCAACGATTCACCACTGGAGCCCAGGGCAGTGCCCAACTTGCGTTTCGCACCTGTCGTCGACCGCGGGTCGACACCGACGGCCGCCGGCGTCGACGACGTCCCATTCGAACCATTGGTTCGACGTCTGCGCATCCGCCGCGGCGGGCCCCGTACGCCGCTGCCGCTGCTGCCGGTGATCGCGATCGCCGCGGGCATCGGGATCGCGTATGTCAACCAGACCGCGCACGTCACCACGGATACGTACCAGGCGACTCGTCTCGCCTCCCAGCAGCAACAGCTCGTCACTCAGGACTCGCAACTCAACGCTGAGCTTTCGCGACTCGAGTCGTCGGAGCGGATCATCGCCTCGGCGCAGCACATGGGCATGCGCCCCGCGGCGCGATGGGCGTTCGTCGTGGCCGCGCCGCACGGTGTCATCACGTCACCACCCGTTCAGCTCACGGGGAGCGACACCAAGAGCGCGCTGCAGCAGCTGGTCGGAGCCCTCGACGGCGCCTTCGCCGGGAGCGGCACGGGTCGATGAACCCGCGCCGCCGCTCACCGGAGTCGGCGCGCTCAGCTCACGCGCGTGCCATCGCGGACGCGCCGGACCTGCGCCGTCGCGGGCTCTGGCTGGTGCTCGCATTTCTGGCGATGGCCACGGCCGTCTTCGGCCGCCTCGTGCAGGTCCAGATCATCCAGGGCAAATCGCTCGCCGCGGCTGCCGCTGCATCGCACACGTCATCGATCACGCTGCACGCCACCCGCGGTGTCATCCTCGATCGGAACGGACGCGTCCTCGTGAGCAACGTCCAGGTCTTCGACGTGTTCGTCGACCCGGCACTGGTGGCGGCGGCCGATCGCAACCAGGTCGCGGGCATGCTGGCTCCGATCCTGCAGATCACCTCCGCGCAGGTCCTGCGTGCGCTCAACCAGCCGAATCAGTTCGACTATCTCGCCAAGGGCGTCTCGCAGGATGTCAACGACAAGCTCCAGGCGCTCGGACTCAGCGGCATCGGCACCGTACCCTCCGAGGAGAGCATCTACGAGCCCTCACCGGTGCCCGGCGTCTCCTTTGCTGCGAACCTCCTCGGGTTCGTGAACGGGAACGGCGCTGGTCAGTACGGTCTCGAGGGCTACTACAACTCGATCCTCTCGGGGATCAACGGGCATGAGTCGACGTTGACCGACGTCAACGGCAACGCCATCGTCCTCGGCCAGCAGCAGAAGGTTGCTGCCGAAAATGGCGATAACCTGGAGCTGGGCCTCGACTCGCAGATCCAGTATTGGGCCGAGCTGGCCCTGGCCAACGGCGTGAACTCCTCGAAGTCGTCGTCGGGGACGCTGATGATCATGGACACCAAGACTGGCGCGATCGACGCGTGGGCTCAGTACCCATCCTACAACGCCAACAGCTACGCATCCGCGAACATCGCGGACTTCCGGGACCTTGCGGTTGCGCAGCCCTATGAGCCGGGATCGATCATGAAGGTGATCACCTTCGCCGGAGGCCTCAACCACAACGCGTTCACGCCGAGCACGGTTATCGACGAGAAGCAGCAGCGGATCGACGGGTTCCTCATCCATGACTGGGATCGGCGTTCGCATGGCAACGTGACCATGCAGTGGGTGCTCGACGACTCGCTCAACAACGGCGCCATCGACGCCATGAAGATGGAGGGCGAGAACGCCTACTACAACAACCTGCTGGCCTTCGGGATCGGCGCCCCCACCGGGATCGACCTGGCGGGCGAGGCCAACAACCCGCTGGCGCCGCAGTCGTCGTGGAACCCGCTCCGGTACGCCGAGGCCACCTTCGGGCAGGGCCTCGTGACCACACCGGTGGAGATGCTGGCCGCGGTGAACGCGGTTGCCAATGGCGGCGTCTGGGTGCAGCCGCACGCCGTCAATGCGGTCATCAACCCCAACACCGGCAAGACCACGCCCTTCGTCCCGGTGACCCGGCGCGTCATCTCGGCCACCGCTGCGAATACCCTCGCGCACATGATGGTGGGTGTGGTGAACGATGCGGGCGCCGAAGGGAAGCGGGCCAAGATCCCCGGCTACAGCATGGAGATCGCCGGCAAGACCGGGACGGCCCAGGTGGCGCTCCCCAACGGGGGCGGCTACGGCCCCAACGTGGTGGCGTCGTTCGTCGGCTTCATGCCGGCCACCAACCCGCAGTTCACCATGATGGTGATCCTCAACAACCCGCAGGTGAACGCCGGCAACCGCTTTGGCTCGATCCTCGCGGCGCCGATCTGGAAGCAGATGGCCGAGATGATGATCGATGACTGGCGGATCGAGCCGTGAAGGAGACCATCCTGGTCGGGGTGCTCGCCTTCATCGCCGGCGTCGTGCTCTATCCCGTGTTCATCGGCCTTCTGGTGCGCTTTGGCGCACGTCAACATGTCGCCTCCTACAGCCCCGCGAGCCACCGTGCCAAGGAGGGCACCCCAACACTCGGGGGCGTGCTGTTCTGCCTCGTGGTCCTCATCGCCTGGATCGCCGTCGATCGCTCGCGAGAGGGCTTCGTCGCAATCTTCGCGTTGCTCGCCGGCGCGATCGCCGGTGGGCTCGACGACATCGTCAACATCAACGACGTCTCCAGGCTCGGCCTCTCGGTGTACCAGAAGCTCGGGCTCCAGGGCGTCGCCGGTGTGCTCGTCGGGGTCGGGCTGACCATCGCCGGGTTCACGAACCAGTTCTTTCCCGGGCTCGGCGCGCCCAACCTCGGCTGGGGTCTCGCCGTCGTGGCGGCCATCGCGGTCGTCGCCACCAGCAACGCCGTCAACCTGACCGACGGCGTCGACGGGCTCGCCGCATCGTGCACGACGCTCGTGCTCATCGGCCTCGCCATCATCGGGGTGGCCCGCGGCGACCTCACGGCCGCGGTGATCGCCGCGGCGCTCGCCGGTGCGGTCGCAGCTTTTCTGCTCTTCAACTGGTTCCCGGCGCGCGTCTTCATGGGCGATGCCGGGTCGCTGGCACTCGGCTGCGTGATCGTGGCCCTGACCGCGGAGCTGCACCTCATCTGGCTGCTTCCGGTCCTCGGCATCGTGTTCGTCGTCGAGGCCGCCAGCGTCGTGGTGAATGTGACCGCGATCCGCAAGTTCGGCACTCGCGTCCTGCGTGCCAGCCCGATCCACCATCACTTTGAGGAGCTCGGGCTCCGCGAGCGGCGGCTCGTCGCGGCGTTCGCCGCCGCGGCAGCGGCCGGAACCGCCATCACCGTGCTGTTCGCCCACGTCGCCGGTCCGGTCACGTGAACGAGAAGCCGGTGGTCGTGATCGGCGCGGGACGCAGCGGCCTCGCCTGCGCGCGGACGTTCGCCCGCGAGGGTCATCGAGTCGTCCTCGTCGATCGATCGGACACGCTGACGATCCGGGAGCGGACAGCCCTTCTTCCGGGGACCGTCGAGGTGCGTCTCGGTGGCTACCCGGACGACATCGCTGCGGAGGCGCTGATGGTCTGCCCGAGCCCGGGAGTGCCCTGGAACGCACCCGAGCTTCAGGTCGCGCGTGCCCACGGGGTGCCGGTGCGGAGCGAGATGGACCTCGTCTTCGAGCGCTGCCGGGCGCGCATCTGCGGGATCACCGGGACCAACGGCAAGACGACCACCACGGCGCTCGTCGCCGCGATCCTCGAACGAGCCGGGGAGCACGTGCATCTCGGCGGCAACATCGGCGCCACGATGCTCGACCGCCTCGAGGCGGTGAGTGACACCGACTGGGTGGTGCTCGAGCTCTCGTCGTTTCAGATCGAGTCGGTGCGCGAGCCGCGGTGCGCGATCGCATGCGTGCTCAACGTCACCCCCGATCACCTCGATCGCCACGGCGACTTCGACACGTACACCGAGACCAAACGACGCCTGGTGCGGTTCGCGCTCGACGACGCCGTGCTCGGCTTCGACGATCCGATCACTCGCGAGATGGCGGCGGTGGCCACGTCGAGGGTGCGCTACTTCGGCCTGCACCCGGGCATCACCGACGGCGCCACGCGCGCCGGCGAGGATGTGGTCAGCATCGAGGCGGGGACGGTGACGCCGGTGCTGCCGATGCGCGACATTCCGCTCTTCGGGGAGCACAACCTGCAGAACGTGCTCGCGGCCGTGGCCGTCGCGCGCGCGGCCGGGGTTGCAACGTCCCCGATCGCAGGCGCGGTGCGCGATTTTCAGGCGGTGCCGCACCGGCTCGAGACGGTTCGGGACCAGGACGGTGTGCTCTGGGTCAACGACAGCAAGGCGACCAATGTCGAGTCGGCCATCGCGGCGTTGCGCTCATTCCCGGACCGGACGATCGTGTGGATCGGCGGCGGCAAGGGGGCCGGCACCTCCATCGAGACGCTCGCCGACGAGGTCACGGCCCGGGCACGTCATGCCGTCCTCAATGGAGCCAGCGCCGGGGAGCTCGACGACGCACTCGCCCGCCGGGGTTTTGCCGCTCGGACACTCGTGCCCTCCCTCGAGGACGCGGTGGCCACGGCTGCAGAGCTCGCCCGTCCAGGCGACGTCGTGCTGCTCGCCCCTGGGTATAAGAGCTTCGACCAGTTCCGCGATTTCGAGGACCGCGGTCGCGCCTTCGGCGAGGCCGTCCACAACCTCGCGGCACGGTCCGCCGGGAAGGGCTGATGGCTGCTCGCGTCGGGAAGCTCACCGAGGGCCTGCCTGGAAGGTGGCGCTGGCGCGGCGGCGCTCGCGTCGCCGGTGCCTTCGCGTCCGCGGATCGCGCGGCCGCGGCGGCGGGGGTCGACGGGTGGCTGATGATCATCGTCGTCGGCCTGGTCGGCTTCGGCCTGGTGATGGTCTACAGCGCATCCGAGGCGCTCGGCTTCCTCTGGTACAACGACCCAAACTACTTCTTCGCTCACCAGTTGATCGGCGCGGTCCTGGGGGGCGCCGGCCTCGTGGTCGCCGCGCGATTCGACTACCACAACCTTTCCAGGCTGGCCCGCCCGGCGATGCTCCTGATGCTGGTGCTGCTCGTCGTGGTGCTGATCCCCCACATAGGTTCGCGGCATTTCGGCGCGCAACGCTGGTTCCAGGTGGGTCCGCTGTCGGTCCAGCCGTCGGCGATCGCGGTCGGCGTGGCGATCGTGTTCTTCTCGCGCTGGCTCACCGACCGCGAGGGAACCGTGCGCACGCTGCGAGGCGTCCGCGACTACATCATCGTCCTGGCGGCGCTCCTCGGCCTCGTGCTCATGGAGCGAGACTTCGGCAGCTCGATCGTCATCGCCGCGACGGCCCTGATCCTGCTCGCCCTGGCCGGGGCGCGGAAGCGGCACCTGCTGCTGATCATCGTCGCCTTCGGAGCCTCCGGCCTCGCGCTGGTCGGCCTGGTGGCGTACCGCGCCGACCGCCTCGCCCACTTCCTCAACCCCTGCGCGGCCGCGCTCGGGTCCGGGTTCCAGAACTGCCAGGCCCTCTACGCGTTCGGCTCCGGAGGGATCTTCGGGGTCGGCCTCGGCAACTCGGTGCAGAAGTACGAGTGGCTCCCCGAGGCGCACACCGACTTCATCTTCGCGATCATCGGTGAGGAGCTTGGTCTGATCGGAACCGCCGCGGTCGTCGGAGCGTTCCTCTTCCTGGCGTGGCGCGGCGTGCGCGCATCGCTCCGGGCGCCCGACCGATTTGGCGCCCTGCTCGCGGGAGGCATCACCTCGTGGATCTGCATGCAGGCGTTCATCAACGTGATGGCGGTGACTGGCGTCATCCCCACCACGGGCATTCCACTGCCCTTCATCAGCTACGGTGGCACCTCGCTGGCGACCACCCTTGTGGGCATGGGCATCCTGCTCAACATCTCCGCCCAGGGTCGACGGCAAGGGACGACGAATCGTGCGCACGTTGATCGCTGGGGGGGGAACTGGGGGGCACTTGACCCCGGCACTGGCGGTCGCGCTCGCGCTTCGAAGCGATCGACCTGACGACGAGGTGGCCGTGGTCGGCCGCCGGGACGGCGTCGCGGAGCGGCTCGTGGAGGCGGCCGGCATCCGCCTCGAGACGCTCGACATCAGCGGCGTCGACATCGGCAGCGCCGGGGGCGTGGCCCGCGCGACGACCCAGGTCACCCGCGCGACCATCGCCGCGCGCAGGCTGCTGCGCAGGATGCGGCCCGACGTCGTGGTGGGTGCCGGCGGCTACGTCTCCGTCCCCGTGGTGGTTGCGGCGCTCGCGCAGCGCATCCCGGTCGTCCTTCTCGAGCAGAACGCGGTCCCGGGGCGGGCGACCCGGATGCTCGCCGGCCGGGCACGGATCGTCGCCGCGTCGTTTGCCGAGACCGCGAGCCATCTTCCCCACGCCCGGGTCGTGCACACCGGCAACCCGATCCGTGCCGAGATCCGCGCCGTGACCAGCCGTCCGGCCGGCGATCGTCTCCGGTCCGTTCTGGTCACCGGCGGATCCCAGGGCGCGAGGCGGCTGAACCGGGCGATCGCCGGTTGCATGGTCGAGCTGCTCAGCAAGGATCTGGAGCTGCGCATCGTCCACCAGTGCGGCAGGCTCGACTACGAGGCGGTCGAGCGTGCGGCAGCGGCTCTGCCCCCGCCCCTGGCGGCGCGCTACACCGTGTCAGCCTTTTTCGACGACATGGCGATGAGGATTGGTCAGAGCGACCTCGTCGTGATGCGTGCGGGCGGATCGTCGATCGCCGAGTGCTCGGCGCTCGGCCGTCCCATGATCGTGGTCCCGTACCCCCACGCCGGCGGGCATCAGCGCCACAACGCTGCGCCGTATGCCGCGGCCGGGGCGGCGTTGCTCATCGACGACGCGGACTGCACCCCCGAGCGGATCGGCACGGAGATCTCGGCACTGGTCGCCGACCCCACTCGCTGGCACGCGATGTCCGCCGCGAGTGCGGCGCTCGGACTCCCGGACGCCACCGACGCCGTGGTCCGTCTCATCGTCGAGGCAGCGGGGCCGACCCGGAGCAAGGCCGCCTGACGATGCATGTGCACGTGCTCGGTATCTGCGGGTACGCCACCTTCGGGGCGGCAACCCTCGCGCTCGACCGCGGCGACCGGGTCACCGGGTCTGACGACCATGCGTATCCGCCGATGAGCGACGCGGTGACCGCGGCGGGAATCGAGTGGGAGAACCACAGCGACCCGGCGAACCTCGACCGGTGGGGGATCCCCGATCTCGTGGTGGTCGGCAACCAGACCCGGCCCGCGAACCTGGAGCTCGAGGCGGTGCGCCGGCGCGGGATCCCGTGTGTCAGCGAGATCGAGTTCTACGTCTCGCTCGCCGGTGACCGTCTGCGCCTCACCGTCTGCGGCACCCACGGCAAGACCACCACATCGGCGCTGCTGGTCCACATCCTCGAGCGCGCCGGCATGGACCCCGGGTTCCGCCTCGGCTCGACGTCGCTCGACCTCGGCGGCACCTCGCGGCTGGGCACCGGGCCCTTCGTCTTCGAGGGCGACGAGTACACCTCTGCGCCATGGGACGCGCGCCCGAAGTTCCTGCACACTCGACCGCTCGGCGCGTGCGTCACCCGCCTCGAGCTCGACCATCCCGACGTGTATGCGAGCCTCGAGGCTTACCGTGAGCCGTTCGTCGAGCTTGCCGCGACCATGCCGGCCGACGGCATCCTCGCCCTCTGCGCCGACGATCCCGAGTGTCTGGCACTGCGCGACGCCGCCACCAGTGTTGTGGTCACCTATGGCACGAAGGTGGGGAGCGACTGGCGGATCAGCGACGCGCACGAGCAGGACGGCCTGCAGCGGTTCCACGTCGAGCGGCGTGGGGCGGATCCGCTCGACGTGGTGCTGACCTTCCCCGGGATCCACAACGCGCAGAACGCATGCGCGGCACTCATCCTCGCCGAGTTCGCGGGCGTCGATGCCGCGATCTCAACGGCGGCGTGCGTGGATTTCCTCGGGCCGGCGCGTCGCTTTCAGATCCTCGGCGAGGCCGCCGGGGTGGCGATCGTCGACGACTACGCGCACCATCCCACCGAGGTCGCCGCCGCGATCGACGCCGCGCGCCAGCGCTATGGAGGCCGCCGCCTCATCGCGATCCACACGCCCCACACCTACTCACGCGTGAGCCGGCTCCTCGAGGACTACCGTCGGAGCTTCACCGGCGCGGATGTGGTGATCATCGGCCCGATCGAGGAGGCGCGCGAGCGGGGGATGCCCAGGACCGTCTCCAGCCAGGATGTCGCCGACCGCGCCGGCGCGGATGCCGTGCATGTGGTCGCGTCGAGCGACGCGGCGATCGACCTGGTGACGCGTATCACGCGCCCCGGCGATGTCCTTCTGGTGCTCTCCCTCGGCGGATTCGACCGCCTGGCGCCGCGCCTCCGCGATGCCCTGGAGGCACAGGGTGTCCGCCGGTGACTGGTTGGACACGTTCCCCGGGGTCCGCGGGAACGAGCCACTTGCCCGTCACAGCCAGTTCGGGGTCGGTGGCCCGGCGCAATGGTTCATCACCACGCGAGATGCCGGCGTGCTCGCCGAGGTGCTGCGACGCTGCGCCGACTCCGGGGTCTCGGTGACCATGCTCGGGGCCGGCAGCAACACGCTGATCAGCGACGAGGGGATCGACGGGCTGGTGATTCGCCACAACGATCGCAGCCTTCGCGTGGTCGATGAACGGACCATCGAGCTCGGTGCGGGCTGCATGATGCCGCGCGTGGCACTGGACTGCGCAACGCGCGGCCTCGCGGGCGTCGAGTTCGGTATCGGTGTGCCGGGAACGCTCGGCGCGAGCGTGTACGGCAACGCCGGCGCGTTCGGGACCGAGATGGCCGATGTGCTCGTCGACTGCACGTCGCTTGATCCGCACGGAGAGCCGCTGACGCTCACCGCCGCCGAATGCGATTTCGGCTACCGGCGCTCCCGTTTCAAGGAAGACCTGAGCGGCAACGTGGTCGTCAGCGCGCGGGTGCGCGTCCACGCCGACGACCCCGGGCGGGTTCGCGAGCGCACCGAGGCGATTCAGGCGCAACGCAAAGCCTCGCAGCCATATGGGATTCGCAGCCTGGGCAGCGTTTTCAAGAATCCGCCGGATGACCGGGCCGGGCGCCTGATCGAGGCGGCGGGGCTGAAGGGACGCCGATCCGGTGGCGCGCAGATCTCGCCGAAGCACGCGAACTTCATCGTCAACGTCGACCACGCGACCGCCGCCGACGTTCTGACCCTCGTTCGCGTCGCGCACGACAGCGTGCAGGAGCAGTTCGGCGTCGATCTCGAGCGAGAGATCATCGTGCTCGGCAGCGAAACGTCCGGTGAGCACCGTGACTGACGCGCTCAGGGTCGGCGTTTTCTTCGGCAGCCGGTCGGTCGAACACGAGGTCTCGGTGATCACCGCGCAGCAGGCGATGGCCGCGCTGCCCGCGGATCGTTTCGTCCCGGTGCCGGTGTACATCGCCAAGTCCGGCGCCTGGTACACGGGCGATCAGCTCCTCCAGCTCGACCGCTACAGGGACATCGATCGATTGATCGCCGCGTCCACGCGGGTCACGATGCGTCCGGACCCGACCAGCGGCGGCGAGCTCATCGAGGTCGACGGGCGTCGCGGATTGCTCGGGGGATCGGCGCGCGCGGCGGATCGATTCGACGTCGCGATGCCGCTCGTGCACGGATCCAACGGTGAGGACGGGACTCTGCAGGGACTCTTCGAGCTGGCCGGACTGCCGTACTGCGGATGCGACGTTGCGTCCGCGGCCGTCAGCATGGACAAGCGGCTCTCGCGAACCACATTGCGCGGCGCGGGTATCCCGGTGCTCGACGATGTGATGGTCTCGCGCGCTCGCTGGCAGGGCGAGCCGGACGCTGTGTGCGCGGATCTCGCACGCCGCCCGGGCTGCCCGATGTACGTCAAGCCACGCCGGCTCGGATCGAGCATCGGTGTGGCGCGAGTCGAGACCGACGAAGCGTTGCGAACCGCCCTCGAGGTTGCGTTCGGCTACGACACGTCGATCCTTGCCGAGGCAGCTCAGGACGGCGGTATCGAGATCAACTGCTCGGTGCTCGGATCGGGAGATGACGTGCAGGCATCGGTGTGCGAGCAGCCGGTGAGCAGTGGCACGCTCAGCTACGCGGACAAATATCTCAGTGGTGCCAAGGGAAAGGGGGGCTTCAAGGAACCCGCGGCCGGGATGAAGAGCTCGCAGCGAATCATCCCCGCGCCCATCTCGGACGCACTGACGACACGCATCCAGGAGACTGCGATGGCGTCCTTTCGCGCGATCGGCGCCGCCGGCGTGACCCGTGTCGATTTCCTCGTCTCTCCGGACCGCGACTCGTTCGTCGTCAACGAGCTGAACACGCTCCCCGGCTCGCTGTCGTTCTATCTCTGGGAACCATCGGGCGTGCACTTCGACGCCCTGCTGACACGTCTCATCGATATGGCGATCGCCCGGCACCGCGAGCAGCAGGCAACCACGTCGTCGATCGACACGTGGCTGCTCACCGGTCGGCCGGGCTGAGCGGCGACACGAGCGGGGGCGACACGACCGCGGCCGGAGCCTCCGGAGAGATCCCCCGCGCGGCACTCGAAGACCGTGGCACCGGCAAGCCGCTCCTGCTCCTGCATGGGTGGGGCGTGTCATCCGAGCTGTTCGCGCCGATTCTCGGTGGCCTGCAGCCGGGACGGCGTCTGATCGTTCCCGACCTCCCCGGGTTTGGCGCCACCTCCGAGCCGGGCTCGCCCTGGTCGGTGCACGAATACGCAGCCTGGTGTGTCGCTCTGCTCGACCGGCTCGGGGTCGCCACGGTGGACCTCATCGGTCACTCGAACGGCGGACGGATCGGGATCGCCATGGCCGCGACGTATCCCGGGCGGGTCAGTCGCATGGTGCTCGTGGGCAGCGCCGGCATCCGCCCGCGGCAGACGTTGCGCAGCGCCGCGCGGGTCCGCTCGTACAAGCTGCTTCGAGCGCTGGAGCGGTCGGGGGCACTGCCGTCGGCACTCCGCCGCGCGGCGGCCCGCAGGGCCGATCAACGCGGTTCCGCGGATTACCGTGCGTCGACCGGGGTCATGCGCGGCACACTCGTCCGGTTGGTCAACGAGGATCTCCGAACCCTGCTGCAGCAACTGCATCTGCCCGTGCTGCTCATCTGGGGGGAACACGATACCGAGGCGCCGCTCGACGACGGGCGCCTGATGGAACAGCTCATCCCGGACGCCGGACTGGTCGTCTTCGAGGGCGCCGGCCACTTCGCCTATCTCGAGCAACCGGCGCGCTTCTGCCGCATCGTCGAGGTGTTCCTCCGCGACGACCCGGGCGAGGTCCCGGCGTGAGCCCGCTCGTCGGTCCGCTGGTCGCGCTCGCGGCCGTGGTGTGGGTGATCCTCGTCTTCCGGATCGTTCTGGTCGCTGCGCGGATGTTCCAGATCGAGGAGTACGAGTCGGTCCGCTTCCTACGCTGGGGGCTGACCCGCGAGTGGCTCGCCCATCGTGCGGTGTGGCTCGGTCTGCTCCTGGGAGCGGTGGCGCTCAGCGTTGCTGCGGTGCTCCCCGCGGCACGCCCGATCGGCATCGCCATCGCCTGGCTGGTGTCTGCTGCCGCAGCACAGTTCACGTGGCGCTGGACATCGCCGAAGCGGCCTCTGGTGATGACCGCGAGGATGCGCCGCCTGCTCATCGCCGGCGGTTTTCTCGCGGTGGTGCTGGCGGCGGCGCTGGCGCTCGGCATCGTCGCCCTGCACCCGGTCGTGTCGACAATCCTCGTGCTCGTCGCCGCGGGCCTGGTCACCAGCCTCAGCGAGATCCTGCTGGTTGCTGCCAATGTCGTCACCAAGCCGGCGGAGTCGCGGATCCGGCACCACTATCTCGCACTCGCCTCGGCGCGCATCAAGCTGGTCGATCCGGTGGTGGTCGCCGTGGTCGGCAGCTTCGGCAAGACCAGCACCAAGCACATCCTCGCCCAGCTGCTCCAGCCCCACGTCAACACCCTGCCGACCCGGAAGAGCTTCAACACCCTGATGGGCGTAACCCGCGTGATCAATGAGGATCTCTCGCCCGAGAATCGCATCTTCATCGTCGAGATGGATGCGTACGCGCCGGGAGAGATCGCGGCGATCAGCGACCTCGTCCACCCCAGGGTGGCGATCATCACCGCGATCGGTCCGCAGCACATGGAGCGCTTCGGCACCGTCGACCGCATCGCCGGCGCGCTGTACGAGGTCGCGGCTGCGCTGCCCGCCGACGGCACGCTCATCCTCTACACGGGTGACGAATCCGGTGTGGCCCTCGCGCTGCAGGCGCGCAACGAGCAGCGTCACCTGATCCGCTACGCGCCGGCCGGTGACGGCGACACGGTCGACGCCGATGTCATCGCCTCGTCGATCCGCGTCGATGGGCACGGATCGACATTTCGCTGGCGTTGGGAGGCCCTCGGCCTCGACCGGCAGGTCGCCATCCCGCTGCTCGGACGCCACCAGGTCGCTAACGTGAGCGCGGCACTCGCGGCCGTGCACGTGCTCGGCTACTCCGTCGACGATGCGATCACCGCCGCGGCAACGCTGGAGCAGGTCGAGCATCGTTTGCAGCTGATGGCGACTGCAGGGCCGTTGACGGTCATCGACGACTCGTACAACGCCAACCCTGTCGGCGTGCACAACGGCCTCGAGGTCCTCGCCGCGATGAGCGGCGCACACAAGTTCCTGATCACGCCGGGGCTTGTCGAGCTCGGCAGCGTCGAGGACGAGGAGAACCGGCGCTACGGCGCGCACGCCGCGAGGGTGTGCGACCACGTCATCGTGATGTCGGCGAAGACGAGCGCGGCGTTGTGTGCCGGACTGCGAGAGGGCGGGATGAGCGAGGACCGCATCCATGTGGTCGAGACCCTCGACGACGCGACGCGGCTGCTGCAAACCCTGTCGCGTCCCGGGGACGTGGTCCTTTTCGCCAACGACCTCCCGGACACGTATCTCCCGGTGGCGCACGCGGCTCGCACCTAGGGCGGTCACGCCGGCGTTCCCTGGGAGATAATCGCCCGGGCCCCGTGCGGCCGCCACGTCTCAGCACACGTCTCAGCCTGCGTACATGCAACGTCTTCACCGCACCGAGCACGTCTTGTGAGCACCGAGGTGCTTGATGAGCGCTCGCGCCACGTCGCCGTCGTTCGCGCCCAGGCGGCACTCATCGCCGATTCGTCGCGGCCGGTCCGCCGGCTGGTCCTCAGCCCCGGGTCGAAGCTGACGTCGTCGCCTCGCAAACGACGTCACGGGCGCCGCGGGACCCCGCCGACACCGCCAGCGGCCAGGCGGCACACGTCGTGGCGGCGGCGGGTCATCGCAGCCGCCGCGCTCACCGTGCAGGTCGCCCTCCTGGCCCTGGCGCTGATGCTCCCGGGGTTCCAGGTGCACAAGGTCACTGTCGTCGGCACTCACCTGCTCACCACCGGCGCCGTGGTCACCGCAGCGGCGGTGCCCGAGCAGAGCATCTTCACCATCAACGGCGCGGCGATCCAGGGCCGGGTGCAATCGCTCCCCTGGGTGGCCAGCGCTGTGGTCACCACCGAGCTTCCCGCGACGGTGGAGATCTCGGTGGTGGAACGGGCGCCGATGCTCCGCATCCGTCGCGACGGCGCCGACACGCTCGTCGCCTCGGACGGGGCAACGCTGCCCGGGATCGACGCGACGCCCGCGGCACGAAGCGGCATCCCGGTGCTGATCGACGACCGCGCCGGGTCGCCGCAGGGCATCAACCCGGTGCTGGTCCAGCTGCTCAGCTCGATCGCGCAGCGATTCCCCACCGTGTTCGGCTGCTCGGTGGCCGCCTACCTGTGGGGGGCGGACGACGTCGTGAGCGTCTGGACCAGCACCGGCTGGCGCGCCGTTCTCGGGCACCTCGACACGCAGGATGCGATCGCTGCACTGCCGGCGCAGATCGAGACCCTCGCCGCCCTCAAGGGCCGGCTCAACTTCGTCAAGCCGAGCTTCGGCTACATCGATCTCGAGGCCGCGCCGTATCCGGTCAGCGGCGGGCATCCGGGGCTTCCCGCGGAGGTGACCGCGGCGCTGCTGCCCGTCGCCCCGGCGATCCAGCCGCCGCAGGCGGCGTCTTCGGTCCCACCACCCACGGCGCCGCCGACGCCCCGTCCGACGCCGACCCCCACGCCGGCCACGAGCGCCAGCCCAAACTCGGGGATCACGCTCAGCACCCCTCCCGCGACCACACCCACCGCGTCTCCCTGAACCGACGAGCTCCCTAGCGGACGCGGTCCCAGGGACGCGCGGCACGCAGCGCGGAGAGGATCGCGCGGGTCGCGGGTGAGCGGTTCATGGTGTAGAAGTGCACGCCCGGTGCACCCCCGGCGAGCAGCTCGGCGCACTGGAGCGTGGCCCACGCAACCCCGAGCTGGAGCACCGCCTCGGGGTCGTCCTCGCGGGCGCGGAGCGCGTCGAGGAGCGCCACCGGGATGGTTGCGCCGATCTTCGAGGTGAACCGGCGGATCTGCCCGACGTTGGTGACCGGCATGATGCCCGGGATGATCGGGACGGCCACGCCGGCGGCGCGCGCCCGGGCCACGAAGTCGAAGTACCAGCGGTTGTCGAAGAAGAGGTTGGTGATCAGATAGCTGGCGCCCGCATCCTCCTTGCGTTTGGCGGAACGGACGTCCTCGTCGGCGTCCACCGACTCGGGGTGCTTCTCCGGGTAGCAGGCGGCGCCGACGCAGAAGTCATAGCGGCCGGTGATCAGCTCCACCAGCTCGCTGCCATGCGCGAGCCCGCCTTCGGTGGCAACGAATCGCTCGGTGCCGTCGGGCGGATCGCCGCGCAGCGCGAGCACGTTGTCGATCCCGGCCACGCGCAGGCCCTCGAGGATCTCGTTCAGATCGTCGACGGTCGCGTCGACGCAGGTCAGGTGGGCGACCGGCTCGATGTCGAGCTCACGCCGGATCCGGACGACCAGGTCGACGGTGCGGGCGCGCACCGACCCGCCGGCGCCGTAGGTGACCGACACGAAGGTCGGCTCGAGCTCGCGCAGGTGGGAGATCGCCTCGAAGAGCTGACGAACGCCGTCGTCAGTCTTCGGGGGGAAGAATTCGAACGAGAAGATGGGCTGCCGGCGTCCTTCCAGGACGGTGTCGAGGCGCATGGTGAGCACCATGCTACGGTCCGAGAAATGCTTGCGGCGTATGCGTCGGCAGTCGGCGGCGACGACCCTCTCGCCAACCTGACGGTCGGAGACCTGCCGGCACCCGAACCGCAGCCCGGCTGGGCGCGGGTGAGAGTGCGCGCGGCGTCGCTCAACCACCACGACATCTGGACGCTGCGCGGGGTGTCGTCGGCACCGGTGACCCCACCGCAGATCCTCGGCTGCGACGCCGCCGGCGAGGTCGACGCCTACGGCGGCGAGCCGCCCGCCGGAGCCCCGCCGGTGGGGGCCAGGGTGGTCGTCTATCCGATCATCACCTGCGGCCGATGCCCGGCCTGCATCGCGGATGAGCCGCTGGGGTGCCGGTTCTTCCGAATGCTCAGCGAGCCACCGCTCGGCGGGGCGCTCGCCGAATACGTGGAGGCCCCGGCGTCGAACCTCGTGGTGCTGCCGGACCAGGTGAGCTTCGCTGACGCGGCCTGCCTCCCCACCGCCTACCTGACCGCATATCGGGCGCTCTTCGTGCGAGCCGCCCTGCGTCCGGGCATGAACGTCCTGGTGCAGGGCGCCACCGGGGGCGTGGCGACCGCGTGCATCCTGCTCGGCCGGCTCGCCGGCATCACCGTCTATGCGACCTCGCGCGACGAGGCGAAGCGGGCGTTCGCTGTGGACCTCGGCGCCGAAGCCGCCTTCCCGGTCGAGCGCGAGACCGCGCGCGCGGTCATCGGCGCAACCGGCGGGCTCGGCGTGGACGCCGTGGTCGACACGGTCGGCGAGCCGACCTGGGACCTGAGCCTGCGAGCGGTGCGACCGGGCGGTGTCGTGGTTGTCCCGGGAGCGACCGGTGGCCCGAATCCGCCGGCACAGCTCAACCGCATCTTCTTCCGCAGCGTCACGGTTGCCGGCACCACAATGGGGACGCGTGGCGAGCTGCGCAGGCTCGTCGATCTGACCGCGACCGGGGCGCTCCGGCCGCTCATCGGGTCGACCCACCCGCTCCGCGACGCGGCAGCGGCGTTCGCCGAGATGGCCGGCGGCGACCTGCGAGGCAAGATCGTCCTCGAGACCTGAGCCGTGGCAGCGCCGGTGACCGGGCGACCTCTCTGATTTCGAGAAGTGCGTAGACGCCCCGGTCGAGCGGTGTTACGGTTGCGCAGCTTCGGCGGTCCATTCAGACCGCGGCGCACAGGGCCTCGTCCAGAAGGTGCAGTGGCGAGGCCCTGTCCGTGTCTCCAGGACTGGTGGAGACGAGTGACCGGAGGTCCGGGGATTGGATCGGCGAATGCGCCCGACTGGCTGTCCGACCTCTCGAAGACAACCAACATGTTGTGGCATACTGGGTCGGCGAACCCAGCATCTTGCGGTTTTGCGCCCGAAAACCCTTGAACGGCGCACCCGCGACGGCTACACTCGGAGACCTACACAGTGACCCGTCCTCGCCGCGTCTTCGCACTCGATCTCGGAACGACCAAAGTCTGCTGCGCCGTCGCAGATCTTGAGAGCACCGGTCTCCGAGTGCTGGGCGTCGGTATGGTGGCTTCGAGGGGGGTGCGCAAGGGGGCCGTTGTCGAGATCGACCGGGCTGCCGAGGCGGTGGCCGAGGCGGTCGACATGGCCGAGCAGATGTCGGGGGTTGCCATCGACTCGGCCGTGGTCGGGATCGCCGGGGGTCACATCACCTCGCAGAACAGCCGGGGCGTCGTCGCCGTGGAGGCCGGTCATCGCGAGGTTCGCGACCAGGACGTCCACCGCGCCATCGACGCGGCGCGCGCGGTGAGCGTTCCCTCGGAGCGGCGCATCGTCCACGTCCTGCCCCAGCAGTTCACCATCGATGGACAGGAGGGGGTGCGCGACGCCATCGGCATGGCGGGCAATCGGCTCGAGGTCGACGCCCACATCATCACCGGTGCCAACACCGCAATCCAGAACGTCATCAAGGTCGTGCACAAAGCAGGGCTCAACGTCGACGACATGGTGTTGCAGGTGCTCGCGTCCGCTGAAGCCGTGGTCACCGAGGACGAGATCGAGCGCGGCGTCGTGGTCGTCGATGTCGGTGGCGGCACCAGCGATATCGCCGTGTTCGCGCGCGGCAGCATCGTGCACACCAGCGTGATTCCGGTCGGCGGCAATCATGTGACCGCGGACCTCGCGGTCGGTTTGCGCTGCGACCTCGAGACCGCTGAAACAGTCAAGCGGAACTTCGGTCACTGCCTGCAGCTGACGCTGCCCGCCGATGCGGAGGTGACCCTGACGCCGATGGGCTATGACGAACCGGTCGGTGTGCCGCAACGGTATCTCGCCGAGATCATCGGTCCGCGCGCACGCGAGATGGCTTCGTTGATCGCCGCGGAAGTAGAGCGCGCAGGCCCGCTCGGCATGTTCCCCGGCGGCATCGTGATNNCTGCTGCGCTGGGGAGCTCGGAGCAACCTCGGCCGAAAGCCCTCCCGCTCCAACGGCAAGAGCTCGGACGGCCCCGCCGCCGGGGTGAAACTCTCGAGGTGGTTTCGTGACCTCTTTTGATCATCTGCGCACCCACGGACTCGATCATCCAGGGGATGCCCTGGCACGACGGCGATCGTCATCCCAGTCGCCCCCAACCCGAGAAATGAAAACCAAACGCGAGGAGAAAGGCATGGCAGACCTCGACCGGACACTTGACGGCAACGCCCGCATCCGCGTCGTGGGGGTCGGCGGCGGCGGCAGCAATGCCGTGAACCGCATGATCCGGAGCAACCTCAAGGGCGTTGAGTTCATCGCGATCAACACCGATCACCAGGCCCTCAGCTCCTCGTCCGCACACCTCAAGATCCGCATCGGCGGCAAGCTGACTCGCGGACTTGGCGCCGGTGGCGATCCCCAGAAGGGTCAGGACGCTGCCGAGGAGTCCCGCGAGGAGTTGACCAAGGCGCTGGCCGACAGCGACATGGTGTTCATCACCGCGGGCATGGGCGGTGGCACCGGCACGGGCGCCGCACCGATCATCGCGGAGATCGCACGCGAGTCGGGTGCGCTGACCATCGGTGTGGTCACCAAGCCGTTCCGCTTCGAGGGTCTGCGCCGTCAGAAGTCGGCCGAGGAGGGAATAGCCAACCTCCAGGGTCGGGTCGACACGCTGATCACCATTCCGAACGAGCGGCTCATGCAGGTGGTCGACAAGAAGACCCCGATCGGTGACGCGTTCAAGGTTGCCGATGACGTGCTGCGTCAGGGCGTGCAGGGCATCAGCGATCTGATCGTCTTTCCAGGACTGATCAACCTCGACTTCGCGGACGTCAAGACGATCATGCAGGGCCAGGGACAGGCGCTCATGGGCATCGGCTTCGGAAGCGGCGACACGCGCGCCGCGGACGCCGCCAAGGATGCGGTGGCGAGCCCGTTGCTCGAGACCACCATCGCCGGGGCCAAGGGGATCCTGCTCAACGTCACCGGCGGGCCGGACCTGACCCTCTACGAGGTCAACGAGGCAGCCCAGCTGGTGAGCGAGTCGGCGGATGCCGACGCGCAGATCATCTTCGGGACGGTCATCGACGAGCACATGAAGGGCGAGGTGAAGATCACCGTCATCGCCACCGGGTTCACCGGTCAGATCGATGTCATCGGCACGCTCAGCTACGAGCCGTCAGCCCGGCCGGTGGTCTCCGACCAGCGGCAGCCGGCGTTCAACGTCGGGGGGAAGCCCAACGGTCCGTACAGCGTCGACGACCTGGACATCCCGGCGTTTCTGAGGGACCGTCGGTAGGTTTGGGTCCGGTGCAGCTCCGGCCGCGGTCGCGCCGCCGGCCGGGGCTGCATCCCAAGCCACCAGGGGGCAGCAGGTGAAGTGCCCGTTCTGCGGCGAGACGGACATCAAGGTCGTCGACTCGCGCGATTCCGAGACCGGTGAGGCGATTCGCCGCCGTCGAGAATGCCTCGGCTGCAGCAAGCGTTTCACCACCTACGAGCGCGTCGAGGTGCCCCCGCTGTACGTCCTCAAGAAGGATGGCCGGCGCGAGGAATTCAGCCGCCCCAAGCTGCTCTCCGGCCTGGTCATGGCGTCGAAGAAGACGCGCCTCGCCCCCGCGAACCTGGAGCTGATGGTCGCGGAGATCGAGAACGCGCTCCGCAGCCAGAACATCTCCGAGATCCCGAGCCGGGAGGTCGGCGCCATGGTGATGGCGCGGCTGCGCGAGATCGACGAGATCGCGTACATTCGATTTGCTTCGGTATATCGATCGTTCAAGGACGCCCAGGAGATGCGCGCAACTATCGAGGACGTTCTGGCCCATCCTCCTGGCACCCGTCCCGACACAGCCCGCCGGCAGCGCAAGCGCCGCGACACGGAAGGGCGCGAGTTACCGCTCGATCTCGGGAAATAGGGTGACGATCGCGGAGGAGGTGCCGGTCGCGGACCAGCTGGCAGCGGTGCGTGCCCGGATGGATGCCGCCGCCCGGCGCGCCAACCGGGACCCGGACGACGTCCTCCTGATCGCCGTGACCAAGGGCATGCCCGCCGCGCGCGTGGACGAGGCAATCGCCGCCGGGGTCGGGGACATCGGCGAGAACCGCATCCAGGAGGCCGCGGACAAACAGCCCGAGGTGCGCAACGGCGCCCGCTGGCACCTGATCGGTCACCTCCAGACCAACAAGGCCGGGCGCGCGGCGGCGCTCTTCGATTTCGTCCACTCAGTCGACAGCAGGCGCGTCGCCGATGCCCTGTCAGCGCACCGGCCGGCGGGGCGTGATCCGATCGGCGTGCTCGTGGAGGTCGAGCTGACCGGCCGGCCGGCGCGTTCGGGCGTCGCGGAGTCAGATGTCGAGGCGCTCGTGGAGCAGCTCGTCAATGTCCCATCCATTCACGTGATGGGACTGATGACGATTGCACCCCTCTCGCAGCATGCCGAGGACGCGCGCGCGACATTCACCCGCCTCCGCCGCGTTCGCGATCACATGGAGCACATAACCGGGTGGGCGCTCCCGGAGTTGAGCATGGGGATGAGCAACGATTTCGAGATCGCCATCGAGGAGGGCGCCACCATGGTGCGTATCGGGCGGGCGATCTTCGGCGAACGCGTCGCGTAGAGGCTCCCGGCAGTTCGGGAGCGAACGATCTGCCGGTATCCTTGAGGCGATGCCCAGGTATTCGGCCGTCAGCGCGCGCGCGGGTTTTCCCGAGGCGGAGCTCGAGATCCTCGAGCTCTGGCAGCGCAACCACGTCTTCGAGCGCAGCCTGGCGATGCGTCGCGACGCGCCGCCCTATGTCTTCTACGAGGGACCGCCCACCGCCAACGGGCTCCCCGGCCTGCACCACGTGCTTGCTCGTTCATACAAGGACGTCTTCGCACGCTACAAGCAGATGACCGGCTTTTCGGTGGCTCGAAAGGCCGGGTGGGACACCCATGGACTCCCGGTCGAGCTCGAGGTCGAGCGTGCCCTGAAGATCAGCGGCAAGAAGCAGATCGAGGAGTTCGGCATCGCGGAGTTCAACGCGCGCTGCAGAGCATCGGTGAACGAGTACATCGACCAGTGGCGCGAGATGAGCGAGCGCCTCGGTTTCTGGCTCGACTTCGACCACGCATATCGCACCTATGACGGCACGTACATCGAGTCGGTGTGGTGGAGCCTGAAGGAGCTCTGGGAAGACGACATGCTCTACCAGGGGTACAAGGTCACCCCCTACTGTCCCCGCTGCCAGACAACGCTCTCGTCGCACGAGCTGAGCCAGGGATACCGCGAGGACACACCCGATCCCTCCGTGTACGTCAAGTTCCGGCTCAACGACTCCGACGGCAAGACGTTCTTCCTCGCCTGGACCACAACACCGTGGACGCTTCCCGGCAACGTCGCGCTCGCGGTGCACTCGCGAAAGCCGTACGTCCGGGTCGTGCAGGGCGATGAGTCGTACATCCTCGCCAGGGAACGCCTTTCCATCCTCGACGGGGACTACGAGATCGTCGAGGAGATGGACGGATCGGACCTCGTCGACCTGACCTACGAGCCGCTCTTCACCGACATGCTTCCCGAAGGTCTCGCCTTCGTGGTGCTCGACGCCCCCGAGCTGGTGAACATGGACGAGGGCACCGGCATCGTCCATACGGCCGCGGCATATGGCGTGGCCGACCTCGAGCTCTGCCAGCGCATGGGTGTCGCGGTCCGCCACGTCGTCGGGCTCGACGGCCGTTTCCTTGAGGGGCAGACGCGGTACCGCGGGATGTTCGTCAAGGATGCGGACCCGAAGATCATCGAGGACCTGCGCGAGCAGGGAAGCCTCTACCGCGCTGAGAGCATCCTGCATACGTATCCGTTCTGTTGGCGGTGCGAGACGCCGCTGCTGTACTACGCGGTCACGTCCTGGTTCATCCGGACCACGGCGGTGAAGGATCGCCTGCTCGCCAACAACCGCAGCGTTCGCTGGCAGCCCGCGCACATTCGCGACGGGCGGATGGGCAACTGGCTCGAGAGCCTCATCGACTGGAACCTGTCGCGCAGCCGCTACTGGGGGACGCCACTGCCGATATGGGTCTGCGACGAATGTGACGAGAAGTTCTGCGCGGGAAGCGCGGCCGAGGTCGGGTTGACGGTGGAGGACGACCTGCACCGTCCGTTCATCGACGAGGTCACGCTGCCCTGCAAAGCGTGCGCCGGCGTCATGCGGCGGGTCCCCGACGTGATCGACGCCTGGTACGACTCCGGCGCGATGCCCTACGCGCAGAAGCACTATCCCTTCGAGAACCGAGAGCTCTTCGAGCACACGCACCCTGCTGATTTCATCTGCGAAGGCGTCGACCAGACGCGCGGCTGGTTCTTCTCGCTCCTCGCCGAGTCGACGCTGCTCTTCGACTCGCCTGCATACAAGAACTGCGTGGTGGTGGGCACGCTGCAGGACAAGCAGGGCAAGAAGATGTCGAAGTCGCGGCGCAACACCATCGAGCCGAGCACGATCTTCGACCAGTTCGGTGCCGACGCGGCACGCTGGTACTTCTACGCACAGGGAGTCGAGAACGCGGAGTTGCGCGTCAGCCCCACGTCGTTCCAGGACGTCGTGCGCCTCTTCATGCTGACGCTCTGGAACGTCTACTCATTCTTCGTGACCTACGCGCTCACCGAGGGATACGATCCCGCGTCGGCCGCTCCCGCGGTGATCGAGCGCCCGGTGCTCGATCGATGGGCCCTCGCCCGGCTCGACGAGACCGTCGAGGCGGTGCGCGAGGCGATGGAGCGGTACGACGCATCGGATGCCGTCCACGCCGTCGAGGGATTCGTTGAGGATCTGTCCAAGTGGTATGTGCGGCGCTCGCGCCGCCGCTTCTGGAAGAGCGCCGGGACCAGCGACGACTCGCTGGCGGCGTTCGCCACCCTGCAGACGGTGCTGATCACGCTCGCAGGGCTGATCGCGCCGTTCATGCCATTCATGGCCGAGCGCATGTACCGCAACCTGACCGGGTTCAACGGCGACCCGCCCGCGGCGGTGGGGGCTCCGGACTCCGTGCACCTCACCGACTACCCGAAGGTGGTCGGCGCGTGGCGTGATCCCGACGTGCTGGTGGAGATGAGCCGCCTGCGCAGGCTGGTGGAGGATGGGCTCGCCGCGCGCACCACCGCCGGCGTGCGTGTCCGTCAGCCGCTCGCCAGTGCAACCATCGCCAGCGATCCGCTCGCGCCCGAGCTCGAGGCGATCTTCATGGAGGAGCTCAACGTCAAGGGGGTGCGCTACGTCGAGCCTGCCGGTGGGCATGCGTCGGTGGCATTCGACACCACGATCACCGACGAGCTCCGGCTCGAGTGGCTCGCGCGCGAGGTCAGCCGTAAGGTGAACGAGTTGCGCAAACAGGCGGGACTCCGGGTCGAGGATCGGATCACGCTGTTCGTGGACGCCGACGGCGATGTGCGGCGTGCCGTCGACGCACAGCGCGAGTGGTTGCAGGCGGAGACGCTCGCGGTCGCGATCGAGGACCGGCGCGACCAGGCGCTTGCCGAGTGGGAAGGCGAGCTGGGAGGCGCGCGATGCTGGCTGGGAGTACAGCGGTAGCGGCCCGGCTGCGCGCCTCGCGGCGACGGATCTACGCGGTGATGCTCGGGACCGCCGCGGCGGTTGCGCTCGTCGACCACCTCACCAAGTGGCTGGTCGCGTCGCATCTCTACATTGACCAGCAGATCTGGCCGGGCTCGTTCGTCTCCATAGACCATGTCGAGAACAGCGGAGCCGCGTTCAGCGTCCTGCCGCAGCTGCACTGGCTCTACCTTGCGGTGGCCCTGGTCGTGAGCCTCTACATCGTGTTCTTCGGGTACCGATACGGGACCACGTGGTACCGGCAGGTGCTGATCGGGATGATCCTCGGCGGCGCGCTCTCCAACGGCGTGGACCGGCTGGTCATGGGCTCCGTGGTGGACTTCATCGATTTCCACTTCTGGCCTGTCTTCAACGTCGCCGACAGCTGCATCGTGGTCGCCATCGTCCTCCTGCTGGTGCTGAGCTTCGTCCCCTCGTCGCACGCGCCGACGTCGTCCGCGTCATCGGCTCCGTCATGAGCGCGGGCGCAGCAGCGATCGCCACGCCTCGTCTCGACATGTGGCTCGCCGGCTCGAGGCACATCACGCGGCACGCGGCGCGAACGCTCATCGACGCCGGCCTCGTGACCGTCGACGGGCGGTTGGGTCGGCCCGGGCAGCGGGTTCGCGACACCGCCGAGGTGGTCGTCACGCAACCGGCCCCGAGCCTCGCTCCGGTGGCGTCGTCCGGTGATGCGGCTCAACCGGTGACGGCGCTGTGCATCGTCGAAGAGGATGACTGGCTCGCAATCGTCGACAAGCCGTCCGGGATGGTCGTGCACCCGGCGCCCGGCCATCCGACCGGAACGCTCGCCGATGCGCTCAAGGAACGGGGGACGACCTGGTCGCTCCTCGGAGGGAGCGAGCGGGCGGGCATCGTGCACCGGCTCGACCGCGATACCAGCGGGCTGCTGGTCGTCGCCAAGACCGAGGCCGCGCACCGCAACCTGGCGAAGCAGCTGAGCGATCGCTCACTCGGGCGCACCTACTGGGCCCTCGTGCACGGTGGTTTTCGCGAGGACACCGGAACCATCGACGCGCCCATCGCCCGTCATCCGCGCGACCGCCGGCGCATGGCGATCGTCGAGGGGGGCCGCGAGGCGATCACCGATTTTCGGGTCGTCGAGCGCCTCAACGGCGCGACCGTCCTCGAGGTGTCGCTGCAGACCGGGCGGACCCACCAGATACGGGTGCACCTCGCCTCGATCGGCCATCCGATCGTCGGCGACGGCGTCTATGGCCGCCCCGACCCGGATCTCCGGCGCCCCGCGCTCCACGCGATGCGGCTCCGCCTACGCCACCCCGGCGACGGGAGCGAGCGGTCCTACGATTCGCCCGTCCCCGACGAGCTGATCGCCGCCACCGACCGGCTCCGACCGCTGCTCTTATGAGCGTCAACGGGAGGCTGATCGTGCTGACCGGGCCGAGCGGCGTCGGCAAGGACACCGTGCTCCGCGAGCTGTTCACCCTCGACCCGTCGCTCGAGTACTGCGTCTCGTACACGACCCGCCCGCCCCGTCCCGGCGAGATCGAGGGGGTGTCGTATTTCTTCGTCGATGAGGAGGCGTTCCGGGCGATGATCGATCGCGGCGAGTTCTTCGAGTGGTCGACCGTGTATGGCGAGCTCAAGGGCCGGACATTCGAGACCGTGAACAGGTCGCTCGCCTCGGGGAAGGACACGGTCATCAAGATCGACGTCCAGGGGGCCGAGAAGGTGCGCGCCCGAACGGGAGACGACGGTATCTACATCTTCCTACTGCCCCCGAGCCTCGACGCACTCGAACAGCGGCTCATCGAGCGAGGGACCGAGGACCCGGCGAGCCTCCGCTCACGCCACGAACGCGCGGTCGCTGAGCTTGCGCTCAAGGACACGTACGATCATCAGGTGGTGAACGATGACGCGAAGCGCGCGGCGCAGGAGATCGAGTCGATCATCCAGGCTGCGCGGGCGAGCCGGAGGGAGCCGGCGTGACCGGGCCGCTCGACGGCCATCGCATCCTGGTCGGCGTCGGCGGCAGCGTGGCGGCGTTCAAGGCATGCCAGGTGGTCACCGATCTCCGCCGGGACGGTGCGGAGGTGAAGGTCGCGATGACCGAGGCCGCGACGCATTTCGTCACGCCGACCCTGCTCCGCGCGCTCAGCGGGCATCGCGTCGCCTCCAGCATCTGGGATGACGAGCCGGTCGAGGCCGGCCATGGCATGACCCACCTCGACCTGGCGTCGTGGTGTGAGGTTCAGGTGGTCGTCGCCGCCTCCGCGGATCTCATCGCGCGCCTCGCACTCGGTCTCGCCGGCGACCCGGTGACCGCCACCGCACTGGCCTGCCGTGCGCCGCTCTTGGTGGCGCCGGCCATGGAGTCCGCCATGTGGGAGCACCCGGCGACCCAGGGCAATACGGCGACGCTGGTCGCGCGTGGGGGGCGCATCATCGGTCCGGTCTATGGACGGCTGGCGAGCGGCCACGAGAGCACCGGCCGCATGGCCGAGCCTGACGTGATCGTGTCCGCGGTGAGGGAGCTCCTTGCCCGCGGGGCCTGACCCCACCATCAACGGCCTGCGCTTCGTGGTCACCGCGGGTGGAACCCGGGAACCGATCGACCCTGTGCGCTTCATCGGCAATCGATCGAGCGGGAAGATGGGCAACGCACTTGCCGCGGCCGCCCTGCGCCAGGGTGCGAGGGTCACGCTCGTGACCGCAGCGCCGGCACCGGCTGCGCAACCCGGGCTCGACATCGTGGCGGTGGAAACCGCCGCCGAGATGCACGCTGCCGTGCGCGCCGCCCTCGCGGATGCGAGCGTTCTCATCATGGCCGCGGCGGTCGCGGACTGGCGACCACGCGAGGTCGCGGGCAACAAGCTGAAGAAGGGAGCCGACACGCTCACCATCGAGCTGGTCCCAACGGTCGACATCCTCCGCGCCCTGCGCGATGACGGCGCGGCGAAGGACGTCTTCGTGGTCGGATTCGCCGCCGAAACCGAGCACGTGATCGACAACGCGCGTGCGAAGCTCGACGCCAAAGACCTCGATCTCATCGTCGTCAACGACGTCTCGCGGGAGGGCATCGGCATGGGCGCGGACGACAACGAGGTCACGGTCATCGACCGCGACGGCACGGTGCGGGCGATCGCTCGTGCGCCCAAGAGCGATGTTGCCGACGCGATCGTTCGCATCATCGCGAGCAGGGTGCGATGACGTTCGCATCGGTCGTCCCGGAGACGCGCTCGCAGCTGCCCCGCGACGCGTACACGTATTCCATTCCCGACGATCTCGCCGAGCTCGTGCTCCCCGGCGTGCGTGTCGAGATCCCATTCGGCAAGCGGTCGATTCTCGGGTACGTCGTCGAACGATCCGAGGAGACGGAATTCGCGGAGGTCCGGGCCATCGACCACGTGATCGACGAGCCGCGGCTGATCCTCGACCACCACATCGCGCTGGCGCGTCAGATCGCGGATCGATACTGTGCGCCGCTCGGGGAGGTGCTGCGGGCGATGCTGCCCAAGGGTGTTCGCACTCGACCGTCGCGCCGCTCTGGACCGCGATCGGTCTCACGCGCGGTCGCGGAAGCCGGTGCCGCCGGGCCACCCGAGCCACCTCCGATCCTCAACGACGCGCAACGCGCAGCCGCCGTCCCGCTGCTCGAGGCAATCGCGACCCGCACCCACCGCCGCGTCCTGCTGCATGGGGTGACCGGCAGCGGCAAGACCGAGGTCTACCTCGCCGGCATCGACGCAGCTCTCGCCGCAGGTCGCGGCGCGATCGTGCTGGTGCCCGAGATCGCGTTGACCCCGCAGATGATTCGCCGGTTCGCGGTGCGCTTCCCGGGCCAGATCGCGGTGGTGCACTCGGCGCTCACCGACGCGGAGCGCGCGGCCGAATGGCGGCGCATCCGCAATGGCGAGCACGCCGTCGTCATCGGCTCACGGAGCGCCGTCTTCGCCCCGGTCGTCGACCTCGGGATCGTCGTCGTCGACGAGGAGGATGCACCCGCGTACAAGCAGGATCGCGTTCCCCGCTATCACGCCGTCGACGTCGCGCTGATGCTCGGGTCGCTGTGCAAGGCACCGGTGGTCATGGGGAGTGCGACGCCGCGGGTCGAGAGCTTCTTCCGCGCGCACACCGGTGACCTCGAGCTGGCCACCCTCCCCGAGCGCGTGAGCGGCCGTCCACTGCCACCGATCGAGGTCGTCGACCTCCGTGATGAGCTGAAGGCTGGCAACACCAATGCGCTGTCGCTGACGCTCGATCGCGCACTGCAGGAATGCCATGCCGACGGCGGCCAGTCGATCCTCTTCCTCAACCGTCGCGGGACGTCGACGGTGGTGCTGTGCCGGACCTGCGGTGAGGCACTCACGTGCCGCAACTGCAGCGTGTCACTGGTGCACCACGTCGATCGCGCGAGCTGCGATTGCCACTACTGCGGACTGTCGATTCCGCTCCCGGCGGCCTGTCCCACGTGCGGATCACGCGCCATCCGCGCGCTCGGCATGGGCACCGAGCGCCTCGAGCGTGAGGTGCGCGAACGCTTCCCGGCGCTGCGGCTCATCCGTATGGATCGCGACACCACGCGATCGCGCGACGCGTACTTCGACATCTACGATCGATTCCGCCGCCATGAGGCCGACTGTCTCATCGGGACGCAGATGGTTGCGAAGGGCTGGGACCTCGGCAACGTGCGACTCGTCGGCATCGTCAACGCCGACACCTCGTTGCACTTCCCCGACTATCGGAGTGGCGAGCTCACCTTCTCGCTGCTGACCCAGGTGGCGGGGCGCGCGGGACGCGGCGATGAGCCGGCGCGCGTGGTGCTTCAGACGTACAGCCCCGGTCACTACGCGGTCCGGCACGCCACCACGCACGACTATCTCGGCTTCGCACGAGACGAGGTTCGGGTGCGCAGGGCACTGCGATTCCCGCCGTATGCGCGTCTGTGCGTCTGCACCTTTGCGCACAAGGACGACCATGAGGCCGAGACCGAGGTCCGCCGGGAGGCCCGGCGAGTGTCTGATACACTCGGAATTGGTGCCGGGCTCGATGTCCTTGGTCCGACACCCGCGTTCCTTCGCCGCCTTCGTGGCGAATACCGCTGGCAGATCACGGTGCGAGGCACAGATATCGAGAGGGCATTTCCTCACCTTCCCAGGGCTCGGGGCTGGAGCATCGACGTCGACCCCGGGGCGTGAACGGAGACATAAGCGTGGCAGTCCTTCCCATCGTCCTGGTCTCGGACCACAACGACGTGCTTACCACCAAGGCAATCCGCGTGCCGCGGGTTGACGATGAGATACGCCGTCTCATGGACGACATGGTCGAGACGATGTTCGAGGCCAACGGGGTCGGGCTCGCCGCCCCGCAGGTCGGCGTGTCGCTGCGGGTCATCGTGCTCCGCGTCGACAACCAGATCTACCAGCTCGCCAACCCGGAGATGGTCCGCACCGACGGCGACCAGACCGGGTTCGAGGGCTGCCTGTCGGTGCCGGGATGGGTCGGCGAGGTCACGCGTCGCATGCGCGTCGTCGCGAAGGGGCTCAACCGCCACGGCAAGGAGGTCCGCGTCAAGGGCGACGGCCTCCTGGCCCGGGCCGTGCAGCACGAGCTGGATCACCTGGACGGCATCCTCTTCACGAGCCGGGTGAACGAGGGGACCCTGCGCGAGGTCGAACCGGCAGAGGAGGCTGAGGAGCCCGGCGTCGTCAGCGCTGTGTGAGGCTCGTCTTCTGTGGCACCGCTCTCTTTGCGGTGCCGTCGCTCAGGGCTTGTGCTGCCCATCACGAGGTCGCGACCGTGGTGACGCGCGCGGACCGTGTCGGAAGCCGGGGCCGTCCGGCGCCGCGCCCGGTCGCCGATGCGGCGCGTGAGCTCGGGCTCCAGCTGCTGACGCCGGCCAGGATTAGTGCTCCCGCGGTGGTGGCGGAGCTGCTCGCGCTCTCGCCGGAGTGCCTCGTGGTCGCCGCGTATGGCCAGATCCTTCCGTCTGCGCTGATCGACCCGCCGCCGCATGGTGCGGTCAACGTTCACGCCTCGCTGCTCCCGCGCTGGCGAGGCGCTTCACCTATCGCACACGCGATCCTTGCGGGCGATTCGGAGACGGGCGTCTCGATCATGCGCATGGAGGCTGGTCTCGACACCGGGCCGGTGTATTCGACGGTGCGGGTTGCGATCGACAGCAGTGCCACGACGCCGGCGCTCACCGCGACACTCGCGGACCTGGGGGCCTTGCAACTGGTCTCGGTGCTGGCCGCGATCGAAGATGGGACCGCGGTGGCGACGCCGCAGCCCGAGGAAGGGGTGACCTACGCGCCGCGGCTCACCCGCTCGGATGGTGTGGTCGACTGGGCGGCGTGCTCCGCGGTTGAGGTCGATCGGATGGTGCGTGCCCTGCAGCCGTGGCCCGGCGTACTCGCGCCAATCGACGGGGTCGACGTTCAGGTGCAGGCGGGCGGCATCGCGGACATCGATCCGGAGGCTGCCCCCGGGGCTGTCGTTCTTCGCGACGGTGAGTCGGTGGTGATGGCGACCCGAGCGGGCGGGTACCGTGTCGACCTGATCACGCCTGCGGGCAAGCGGGCCATGACGCCGGCGGCGTTCCTCCGCGGGCGGCACGGCCGCGAGGCGAATCGCTGATGCCACCCGCACGAAGGCCCGGCGACAACACGCTGGCGGTCAACCGCCGCGCGCGCTACGAGTACAGCATCGTCGAGACGCTCGAGGCCGGCATCGAGCTGACCGGTACCGAGGTGAAGTCACTCAGGACCGGTCGCATCCAGTTGCGCGAGGGCTACGTGCGTGTCGAGAACGGCCAGGCGTGGCTGATGCAGGTGAACATCGCCTCGTACCAGCACGGCAACCGCAACAATCCGGAGCCGGAGCGGCGGCGACGCCTGCTCCTGCACAAGCGCGAGATCGAGTATCTCGACGGCCGCGTGCGCACCCAGGGGCTCACGATCATCCCGCTGAAGCTGTACCTCGTGGGCAACCGGGTCAAGGTCGAGATCGGCCTGGCGCGGGGCAAGAAGCTCTGGGACAAGCGCCAGGACGTTGCCAAGCGCGACGCCGAGCGCGACATGGAGCGCGCGATCAGGCGCTGACCGCGACATGGAGCGCGCGATCACGCGCTGACCGCGACATTGGAGCGCGCCATCACGCCGTTGACCGCGGGGCTGTCAGCCGGTCGCGGTGCGAAACTCGGTCGGCGGCGGTGCGGCCTGGGACGCAGCGCTCGGACGGTTGGCCTTGATGTCCGGGACGACCTGCGCGGCCAGGGAGTCGATCCGCTGGCGCAGCTCGCGCAAGCCGGTGCCGCGGGTCGCGCTGACGGCGAGCGCTGAGACGCCGGCAACATCCCCGAGGCGCAGCCGGGCGGTCCGAACCTCCGACGCGGTCAGGCGATCGATCTTGCTCAGCGCGAGGATCATCGGCTGATCGCATTCCATCGAGCGTAGCGTCTCGAGTACGGTCAGGAGCTGCTGCTCCGCATCCGGGTGCGAGGCGTCGACCACGAGACAGAGCATGTGAGCCTGGCGCACCTCCTCGAGGGTCGCCGCGAAAGCCTCGACAAGCTCGGTCGGGAGCTTCTGGATGAAGCCGACGGTGTCGGTGAGGATGACCAGCTTGCCGGACGGGAGCTCGAGCCGCCGGGAGGTGGGGTCGAGGGTCGCGAAGAGCAGGTCGTCGGCGAGGACCTGGCTGTGGGTCAGGACGTTGAGCAGCGTCGACTTGCCCGCGTTCGTGTAGCCGACCAGCGCGCACGACGCCAGCGGGACGTTGGTCCGAGCGGTCCGCCGTGTCCGCCGCTGCCGTTCGATCACCACCAGGCGTTCGCGCAGGCGCTTGAGCTGCTGGCGGATGAGCCGCCGGTCCACCTCGATCTGCTTCTCACCGGGACCACCTCTCAGCCCCACGCCGCCGCGCTGGCGCTCGAGGTGGGACCAGCCGCCGGCGAGGCGGGGGAGGAGGTGCTCCAACTGCGCCATCTCGACCTGCACCCGGCCCTCGGCGGTGATCGCGCGCCGGGCGAAGATGGCGAGGATGACCTCGGTGCGATCGAGCACCGGGACGCCCCACTCCTCCTGGAGGTTGCGCTGCTGACGGGGCGTCAGCTGATCGTTGCAGAGCACTGCAGGGCTGTCGAGCTCGGCGAGGTGGGATGCGAACGCGGCGACCACGCCGGAGCGGAAGAAGGTTGCGGGATGGGGCTCGCGGAGTGAGATCAGGCTCCGTTCGAGCACTTCGGTGCCGAGCGTGCGAGCCAGTTCCTCGAGCTCGTCGAGCTCGATGTCTCGCTGCTCGCGCTCGTCGCGGCGAGCGACCGTCCCGATGACGATCACACGCTTCAGCTTCGTGCCGACAGCCGGGTCAGCCCCCGAGGGCGCGTCGAAATGGGGCAACTAGCGGGTCACCGGTCCGGCCATCACCTGGAGCACCCGCTCAGCCTACCAACGGCGCTCACCGTCTGCTGAGGCTCGATCGCCCGGGCGCCTCACATCGGTGGCGCGACGGCCGGGATCTTGAGCTGGACGAGTGCGCTGCCGGCCAGGGTGAGCCCGGCGGCGAACACGATCGCGAAGGTCGTGGACACCCCGAGGACCGGTCCCGCAATCGCAGATCCGATTGGGACGCCGGAGAAGTTCAGTGCCATCGAGACTGCGAAGGCTCGACCGAACCACGCCCGTGCGGTGCGGCGCTGGCGCAGTGAGAAGGCGCTGACGCTGGAAGCAGCGTCCGCGCCGCCGACGATTGCGACACCGATGGCGATGACCGCCAGCGACGGGACCAGCAAGACCAGGATGGCAAGACCCATGACCGCGCCGAAGATGGATATCGACTCGCGCTCCCGTCCCTCGGTCCGGATCCTGCCGGCGATCAGTGCCGCCGGCACCCCGGCCGCGCCGGCAAGCGCGAGCATCGACCCGACCACGGCGGCGTTGCCGTGGAGGTGGAAGACGACGACGGGGAGCGAGACGATCACGATGCCCCACCCGACGTTGAGCGTGGAGAAACCCACGGCGATCCAGCGCAGGGTGCGATTGGTCACGACGTACCGGAGCCCTCTCCAGGCCTCGACCAGGAGCCTGCCCGACACCTCGGCGGAGTGGGCAGGCTCGCCGACTCCCTGCAGCGCGCCGGCGCCGGCCACGTATCCGACTGCCGCGCCGACCAGTGCGGCCTCGCTGCCGAAGACCGCGATGAGCACGCCCGCGAGCGCCGGCCCGGCGATGTTGGCGACGCCGTAGCAGACGCTGTCCGCGGCGTTGCCCCGATCCCAGAGGTCGCGCGGCACGATCAGTGGAAAGAACGAGCGGGCGCCTGCGAGGCTCAACGTGCTCGTGAGCGAGCCGCCGACCAGGACGACGTAGAGGCCCCAGACCGGGAGACGGTTCGCGGCGGCGAGGGCAACGATGACACTGAGGCAGACCGCTGCCACGGTGAAGTCCAGGGTCATCAGCCGCTTGCGTCCATGCCGATCGAGGAGCGCACCGGCCACCGGGCTCAGCAGCAGCCCGGGAAAGATGAGCAGGAACAGGCTGAAGCCGGCGACGCTCGGCGAGTGATACCGCTGCAACGCGAAGAGAACAAGACCGACGGTCCACATCTGCGAGGCCGTACGCGTGAGCAGTGAGCTGATGAGCAGCTGCCGGAATCCGGGCAGGCGCATCAGCCTGCCATAAGTCGCCGAGGGTGCGACGACGCCTTGTCCTGCGGTCATTTCGGTCGCCGCGGACATGACGGTTCTGAAGGTTCCTGGGCGTGCTGCGACGCCACGACGGTATGCACGCATCCAAGCCTATCCGACGCGCTTCTTTTTGCGATTCGCGACGTAGCCGCGTTTGCGCCGTGCGACGACGGATCCCGGCAGCACGTTGTGGAGCGCCACGACGGGGGGCTCCCGGTGTCCAAACATATGTTCTATACTACAGGAATGTGTAATGCCGGGGTCGCGGTGAACCCGCTCGACGCGCTTCTCCAGTCGATCCAGGGGTTCGTCTCGGGGTCGACCTTCGAGCTCACTCCCGCGGAGCTCGGGGATCACCTGATCCGCCTCCGCCACGGGATCGATCTGCTGGAGTTGGGCTTCGCCTCCGAGGCGGCGGTGTTCGCGGCCATCGACGAGTACGACGCCCAGGGTTCAGTGAGCCCCATCGACTGGATCCGGCAT
>PKWB01000191.1:19447-23169 GCA_003131685.1 Candidatus Dormiibacterota bacterium | reverse complement strand
GGCGCGAGCCGGCGCAGCACCCACCGCCCGCGTAGCTCGAGGAACGGGTCGGCGCAGCGTACCGCCCGGCGCACGATCGCCGGATAGTGAATCGGTACCTTTGGACTGTCTCCGGCCGCCCAGGCCACGCCCGATGCGACCAGCTCCTTCGCTTCGCGGGCGATCCAGCCGCCGGACTGCTCGGCCATCGCGACGACGCGCGGGTGCCCGAGGCTGCCGAGCCCGGCCCGCCGCGTCACGTAGCGCGGGGTCTCGACGGAGCGGAACTGGCGACGCAGGAGCGACACCGCCGCGGGGAGCGGCCGGCGAGCCTTCGGGAGGTCGTTCATCGCTGTCCAGAAACGAACCGGGTCGCGCAGCTCCGAGTTCGCATCACGGCGGAGGACGTGGTGCTCCTCGGCGAGGACAAACGGGCGGCCACCGCGCTCGAGCGATGTCCGGTAGCCCTCGAGGATCGCGTTGCATGCGGCGCGGGGGGTGAGCACCAGCGTTCCTGCCGAGATCGAGAGCCGGGCCGACGTCGCCAGCCGGACCAGGTCATTCGTGTACGCCATCGGGAAGGCCTCGTCAAAGTCGTTGATCCCCCAGACGAGCCGCCCCTCGGTGTCGCGCCAGGTTCCGAAGTTNNAGGCGGCCTTCGATGTCGCGCCAGGTTCCGAAGTTCTCGGTGTGCAGGTCGCCGACCGCGAGGACCTGGGGCGCTTTGGCGAGCTCGGGACAGGTCACGCCCCAGACCTGCACCCATCGATAGAACGTCGAGCGCAGGAACGGGAATGGCGCGAGCGCCATCTGCTCGTGCTTGAAGGCAACGTCGGCGCGCGCCAGCGGCACCTGCCGGCCCACCCACGATTCGTAGCTCCGCGTGGCCGCGATCACGGACTCGAGCGGCGATTTTCGGGGCATGATCTCGCGATGTTCGCGCAGCTGACCATCCTGGTGCTCGCCGGACTGGCCGGCCCCCTGCTCGCGTTCGGGCGTCGGGGGCTCATCCCAGTGGTGATCGGCGAGCTCATCGCGGGCTTCGTTCTGGGACGCACCGGGTTCGGCGTGGTGGATTCGGCCAGCCAGCCGCTCCCGGTCCTGAGCGCCATCGGCTTCGCGATGCTCATGTTCGGCGCCGGGACGCACGTCGACATCGCGTCGCCGGCGATCCGCCAGGGGTTCGCGCGTGGTGTGCTCGCGCTGGCGGTGGTTGCGGTGACGGCTGTCCCGATCGGCCTGCTTCTGGACCACGCGCTTGGCGGCGGCCACCCGGCGTTGATCGCGGTGATCGTGACCGGAAGCTCGGCCGCGATCGCCTTCCCGATCATCGAGGAGCGCAAGCTCGCGGGCCCCAACGTTGCCTTCCTGGTCGCGTGGGTTGCGCTGGCCGACTCGGTGACCGTCATCATCATGCCGCTGACGCTCGCCAAATCGGGAAACCCGTTGGAGGCGGTCGGCGGCGACCTGGCGATCATCGGCGCCGGCGTGATCGTGCTCCTCGCCGCCCGCCGGGCGCGCGGTCGCGGCTTCGTCAGAGAGATGCGCACCGAGTCACTCCAGCGCGGCTGGTCCCGGCAGGTACGCATCTCGCTGGTGCTCCTCCTGGGGCTGTCCGCGATCGCCCAGGAGACGGGTGCGAGCACGCTCGTGGCCGGGTTCCTCGCCGGGATGGTCCTGGTGCGCCTTCATGAGTCGGACCGGCTCGTCGTCCAGTTCTCCGGGGTCGCCAACGGCTTCTTCGTACCGCTCTTCTTTGTCCTGCTCGGCGCGGAGCTCAACCTTCGAGCGCTGCTCACCTCACCATCGAGGATCGTGCTGGCGATCGGGCTCGTACTGGCAGCTGTGGTCACGCACGTCATCGCGGCTCGCGTCGCCGGTCACGAGAAGTTCATCGCGACGGGTCTCGCCGCCTCGGCGCAGCTGGGGATGCCGGCGGCAGCCGCCAGCCTGGGTCTGAGCTCCGGTCTCCTCGGTCCGGCCGAGGCAGCCGCCCTGGTCGCGGGGGGATGTCTGACCCTCATTCCGGCGACGATCGGATCGCTCCTCCTCGCACGGGGCAGCGCTCCACCATCGCGCGCGAGCGACCAGGCGAGCACGCCGGCGGCATCAACCTGAGCGATCAGGGTCGGAGCTGTTCAGGTCCCTTCGCGGGCACGCCGGCCGGCTTCGTCGGCACGATCGCGCTCGACCTTCTCGCTCTGGTCCTTTCGTCGCCGGTCGTCCGCCTGACCCTGCTCCTTGGTGGCCTCGTCTTCCGGCTTGGGATCGTGCTCCTGATCACTCATCGTCGAATCAGCATAGCCGCTTCAAGCGCCCTTGCCGGACCGGCCCGCGCATGCGCTCCCTAGACCCAGAGTCCTTCCAGCGCAACGCTGATGCGCTCGCCCGCGTTGACAGCCGAGAGGTTCCCCGCCGCATCCGGCCGGTGGTTCCGTTCGGTCACCTCGTCGCATCGAGACCGAACGCGGTCGGAGAGAAACCGCGACGGCTGAGCCCACCCGTGGCGATCGTCTCTTCCGTTCGGGTGGTGGTGATAGCGCTCCGGCATGTAGAGGTGGAGCGCATGACGAGCGCGAGTCAAGGCCACGTAGAACACGCGGCGTTCCTCCTCGAGCCCGGCCGCCGAGCTGAGCGCCATGTCGGAGGGGATGTTTCCGTCGGTCACCTGGAGCAGGTGCACGACGTCCCACTCCAGTCCCTTGGCGGAGTGCACCGTCGAGATGACCAGCCAGTCCTCGTCGATCACCGGCGGCCCCGCGAGGTTTCCGGTCGAGCGCGGCGGCTCCAGGACGTGGTCCGCGGCCACGTCCGACAGCCGCGCGACCTTGCTGCTGGCGGCGACCAGCGTGTCCAGGTCGGTCAGCCGCGCAGACACATCAGGGTAGGTGGCTTCGATCAGCGGCGCGACCGCAATCCGGAGACGCTCCGCGTGGGTCGGAATCGATTCCCCGGGTCGTGCAGCCAGCGCCGCCGCGAGGGCGCCGGCAGCCGGCCGTGCGGCGTCAGGCAGGTGGGCCGCCGCCTGCGGCCATGCTCCGAGAACATCCGAAGGCGGCGTCTCCCGCGAGCCGAGCAGTCCGAGCTCCTGGACCACGCGATGGGCCGTCGCCGGCCCGACACCGACCAGAAGCTGCAGCAGCCGGAACCAGGCGACGACATCGCTCGGGTTGTCGGCGAGGCGAAAGGCGGCAAGCATGTCCTTCACGTGTGCCGCCTCGATGAACCGCAGGCCGCCGTATTTAAGGAACGGAATGCGTCGCGCGCCCAGCTCGAGCTCGAGCAGCGCGGAGTGGTGTGACGCGCGGACCAGCACCGCCTGCTCGTGCAACGCGGTGCCCGCTTCACGGTGTGAGAGGATGCGGTCGCACACGGCGTCCGTCTGCGCGTCCTCGTCGGCGCAACGCACCAGCTGCGGACCGACGCCCGGAGCCGTCCGAGCGGCCTGGAGCACCGCCGAGAAACCGACTGTCGCGTCGGCGCCGACGGCATTGGCAACGTCGAGAATCTGCTGGCTCGACCGGTAGTTGGTTTCGAGGACGACCGTCGTCGCTCCCGGAAACACGCGATCGAACTCGAGGATGTGCCGCGGCTCCGCTGCTCTGAAGGAATACAGGGCCTGCGCATCGTCGCCGACCACGGTGATGCGCGGATCGGCGCGACGGAGGCCGGTGAGGATGTCGACCTGGAGCTCGTTGACGTCCTGGTACTCATCGACCAGCAGATGGGCCGCGCGCCGCTGC
>PKWB01000191.1:0-19385 GCA_003131685.1 Candidatus Dormiibacterota bacterium | reverse complement strand
ACCGACGACAGCGGGCGTCCGGTGTTGACCGCGGCCGAGTACAGGTCGACGAGGAGGCTCTTGCGCGGAAATCGCCGGCGGGTCGACGCTGCATGTCCCTGCTCGTCACGGACCATGTCCATCACGTCAGCGGCGTCGGCGGCATCCAGGACCGAGAATCCCTCCGGAATCCCCAGGGTGGCGGCATACCGGCGGAGCGTCCGATGAGCGATCGCATGAAAGGTGCCGCCGGACACCCGGCCCGAGGGCGAGCCCGAGGCCCGGTCGAGGCCGGCCGCGGCCATCAGCGATGCCGTCCGCGCGAGCATCTGGCGGGCAGCTCGCCGTGTGAACGTCAGCAGCAGCAACCGCTCCGGGGCCGCTCCGGTGGCCAGCAACCATGCGACCCGGGCCGACAGCGTGGCGGTCTTCCCCGTGCCGGCACCTGCGAGGATCCGCAGCGGACCGCCGTCATGGGTCGCCGCGCGGCGCTGAGCATCCGTCAGATCGTCCAGCCAGGCGAACATTCGTTCGATGATACTGCCGGACCTTGGGCTGCGGGCGTCTGCGATCGAACGGTTCAGACGCCTGAGAACACTCGGTAGCGCATTCTCCTGTCAATGGCCGCGGCTCGCGCGATGCGCCGCGCATGGATGGGGCCGAGCCGGATCTGACCGCTGAACGGGGCCCACATGCCGCAGAAATACAGGCGCGCTGCGTACGGGTGGTCGGGCGCGCCCGAGTGATGGATCGGCACACCGTCATCGCCGAGAACCCCAAGATGGCCGACCAACGATTCGAGGCCTCGGCGATACCCGGTCGCGCAGATGACCGAGTCCGGATGCAGACGCGCACCATCGGCGAGCACGACACCATCGCCGTCGAACCGTTCCACCGGCCCGACCACGCGTGCCTCACCCCGCTTGATCGCGCTGACAAACCCGTCATCGACCGCGGGGCTTCGGCCTTGCAGTCGATGGTTGGCGTACACACCACCGGGTGCGCGGGGGATGCCATAGCGGCTCAGGTCGCCGAAGGTCACCCGCTGCGCGATGCGGAATATCGTGTTGGCCAGCTTCTCGGGCAGGCGATCGCCAAGGTAGACGAGCAGCGGCTGCCCGGGAATGCCCTTGAGGTCTCGCGCCGCGATGTTCGGTGGTGTCCGCATTGCCATCGTGACCCGTGCGCCGGCCCTGACCAGATGACTCGCAATATCGAAGCCCGAGTTGCCGGCGCCCACGACCAGGACGGCTCGCCCCGTATACGCGCTGGCGTTCGCAAACTGCGATGAGTGCATCAGCTCCTTCCGGTACCCGCCGGCGCCAGGCCACGACGGCATGTCAGGAACCGTGTCCCAACCCGTGGCGATGACGAGATACCGGCAGAGCATGGAGCGCGTCGAGGTCTCGAGTCGCCACAGGTCGCCGTCGTGATGGACCCCCAGCAGCTGCGTCGCGAAATGCACCGAGACCTCATGGCACCGCGCAAACCATTCCAGGTACGCGACCACGTCGTCCCGGCTTGGATAGCGCCCGCAGCTCCGCGGCATTCCCCGACCCTGGAGCTTCGACATCGGCCGCCAGGAGTTGAGCCGGAGTTCGGCGTAGCGCGAGCGCCAGCTCATGCCGACACCATCGCCCTTTTCCAGGACGACGGTCTCGAATCCGCGGCTCTGCAGTGCTACAGCGGCGGCCAGCCCCGCTGACCCGGCACCGACGACGATCGCCTGGTGGCGCTGGAGCGTCCGATGTGTGGCGGCGTTGTTTGACGGACGGTCCGCGGGTGACCGTGGAGCCCCGCGACCTGGGCGCACTGCCGCGGCACCGGCGGTCGCGGACACCTGCATCATGTGCGCCACCATATCGGCGTTCGCTGGGCACGTCGATGGAGCCAGCACCCGAGGCTCCAGAGGTGGCAGCACCCCCGCACGTCGTGAAATCTGCGGGGCTCTACTTGGTCAGCAGGGTCGCGATGACGTTGATGGTGGTAGCAATGACGACAACCCCGAACAGGTACGACAGAAGCGCATGGCGTATCGCGGTCATGCGTATCGCCTTCGCGTTCAGGTCGGTGTCGGAGACCTGGAAGGTCATCCCGATGGTCAGCGCCACGTACAGGAAATCCCTGAAGTCCGGGAGCTCATCGGCATGGAAGTTGATGCCTCCGTTGTGCGCGTAGTACAGACGGGCGTACCGCAACATGAACACGACGTGAACCGCCGCCCAGGAAAGTACGACGCTGACCACCACGAGCGTCGTGATCAGGGATTTGACAGCCCCGTGCGTGGCACCCGCGGCGACCAATGCGAACGCGACGCTCACCAGGCTCGCGATATTCGCACCCACGAGGATCGCCTCTGACGCGGTGCGGGAATCATCCTCACTGACCGCGTGCCGCTGGGTTGCCGCGGCATCCTTCCCATGGATCCCGATATAGACGATCGCGATGAACGCCGCGGAGGTGACATCCCAACCGGCCAGAACCGCCACCTGCCATTCGGTGAGGACGAACGCGACGATGAAGGCGACGATCCCAAGCGCCATGCACAGCAGAAGCCGGTTCCGAGCGTTCATCGGCGCGAGTGTCGCACGAGCCCGGTGCGACTGACCGCGGTCGCCGAGCGGGCCCCGAGACGTCAGCGCTCGAGCGCGCGCTCCAGCTGCTCCTTGCTCATCTTCGAGCGACCCCGGATATTGCGATCGCCCGCCTCATGGCGAAGCTGCGCGTACGTGCGGCCACCAGGACCGCTGTGGGACCGCAACCCACCGCGCCGCGCGGATGAGATGTCTTGGATGGACGTCCGGCTTGCTTCCATTGACTCACCTGCGCGGGCTCGCTCTTTGTTCACGGTGCGGGCAGCAACCTCCTCGGCGGTGTCGTCATCGGTGCCTCGGGATTCAAGTCCCTCTTTGATGTGCTCGTATTGCCGCTCACGTTTTGGCGACCATGCTTTGACCGGCATTGACGCTCCTCCTTGAATTAGGCAGACTGACGCTCCGCACCCTCGCCATGAGGACAATCAGATTTCTTGACAGTCAGCCTATCACCGTGATCCTCCGATGATGGGGACCCACGGCCCGCGGTACACGGAATGTAGGCTTTCTGCCACGGCACCATCGGACCAGCGCCGAGAGGCTTTCGAGTGTGATCAAAGTGGCCAAGCAACAGGCACCAACGCAGCCCCCGTACGCACAGATCGTGGCGGCGATCGAGGACCTCCCTGGCCTCGAGACCCTCAGCGAGTGGCTGGTCAACGCACTCGCTCCGATCACCAAGCAAAAGACGCTCATGGACCTTCTTCATGGCCGCCTGCTCGGACACGCCCTGCACCCGGCGCTGAGCGATCTGCCGGTGGGGATGTGGGCCAGCGTCCCTTTGCTCGACCTGGTCGGCGACAGGCGCGGCGCCACCATGCTGACCGCCGTCGGATGCGTCGCGGCGGGTGCGACCGCCGCCACCGGCACCGCTGACTGGTCGGTCACCTACGGACGCGATCGGCGCCTCGCCCTGGTGCATGGACTTGCCAACGCGGCCGCCCTGGCGCTGCAACTCGGTTCGTTGACCGCGCGATTGCGTGGCCGGACCGGGCGCGGACTNNGGTTGCTGTCCGTTGCCGGTCTCGCCGTTGGAGGAACGGCCGCGTATCTCGGCGGCGACCTGGTGCTCGATCGGGCGCTCATGGTCAACCACACCGCGTTTCTGTCGGGCCCGGGCGAGTGGACCGATGTCGCCGCCGACTCCGATGTGACCGAAGGAGCACTCACGGCGGTGGACGTCGACGCGCGCAAGGTCCTGCTCACTCGCGTGGCCGGCAGGGTATGCGCACTCGAGAACACCTGCACGCATGCCGGCGGTCCACTCAATGAAGGCACGGTCGACGACGGCGAGGTGGTCTGCCCCTGGCACAGCTCGCGTTTCCGGTTGAGCGACGGCGCCGTGCTCGGTGGGCCGGCGACCTTTCCACAGCCGCAACTCGAAGCGCGAAAGATGCGCGGCCGCATCCAGATTCGGGGCCGCGAAGGCTGATACGTTCGCGGCCCCGCCCATGCGCGGCGGGGGGATTGCTACTGCTGGTACAGGGCTGCTAGCCTGCGAACGCTCAGGTGCGGCAGGGTGGACGTTTCCTGAGGGGGGCTGGCTTCCGGTCTGTCCAAAAAACCTCCACTCGAGGAGGACGACATGGGTCTCCGATGGAGATATTCAGCCTCACTCTTCGTGGCGGTCCTGGCTGTCCCGGCAGCGCTGGCTGGCGGGGGACTGACGTCGTCCGCCTCGTCTTCGGCAGCCAAGGCACCGACGCATATCGACTGCAGCAATAGCAACCGGTTCATCTGCACTGAGGTGCGGGACTCCGAAGCCGTCTTCGGTCACTACGTCGGTCACGACGAGCCGAGCGTGCTCTTCTACTCCAACAAGAACGGCTCCGGAAACGAGATGGCGTACAGCGGCACCCTGCCGACGGAACCATCCCCGACCAACGTCCCCGGTAAGCACAACTACACGTTCCAGTACGCCCCGGCATTCTGGTTCGGCATGGCGATGTGCGATACGCAGTCGTATCCAGAGCTGGTCAACACGTGCGAGCCGGACAGCAATCTCAACATCGTCAACCCGGCAAAGAGCCCCTACCATCCCGGCGCCGCATACATGGAGCTGCAGTTCTACCCGCCCGGATACGTGCAGCAGTGGAACGGGTTCAGCTGCTCCGGGACTCAATGGTGCGTCGCACTCACCATCGACAGCCTCGCGCTGAACCCGGTGACCGGACAGCAGCTCAACTCGGTGTGCGAGAGCACTGTTGGTGAGGAGTACGTGAACTTCGCCTATCTCACCCACAGCGGCAAGCCCCAGGGACCGCCGAACCCCGTCCAGTTCCAGGCGCTCGCATCCGGAACCCCCGATCCGCACAAGGTCGAGTACCTCAACCAGGGCGACAGCTTCGCCGTGCAACTCCATGACACGCCGCACGGCCTGCAGGCGGTGGTGACGGACACCACCAATGGCACCTCGGGGTCGATGACCGCGAGCGCGGCCAACGGCTTCGGCCAGGTGAAGTACGCACCCAGCCCCTCAACCCAGTGCAAGAACATCCCCTACGACTTCCACCCGATGTACGCCACCTCCAGCACCCAGACCACCGTTCCCTGGGCGGCAGCAACGTACAACGTCGCGTTCGACACCGAGATCGGGCACTTCGATTACTGCAGCAACGTGGACACGACGACCGCGACCTGCAGCGCCAACGAAGGCGTGGGTAGCAACACAGAGGTGTGGGATTACGACGACGCGGGCTGCTTCCCGGCCTCGGCGTCCACGCTGATCAAGATCGGCGGGTGCGAAGGATCCAACGTTGGATACGACGGCACCTCGTATCTTTCGGACTGGCCGAACGGAAGCTCGTCGCGCCCGACGGACTTCATCTTCACCAGCCCGCTCACAGGAACCGGGTACAACACGAACTATGCGTCGGTCGGGTTCAACACCGACCTTCCCGCGATCGAAGGTGACCTGGGGACGTGCAACAACAGCACCGGTGCTGGTTGCACGATCATTCCGCCGACTGACGACGGGTCGCCCGCGCAGTTCTACCCGTACTACTCCACCGGCACCGCGCTTGGCGGATGTGCCTGGACCGTGGGTCAGAATTACCCCGGCTTCAGCACCAACAACTACGGCGCCCACAATCAGTACGGGCACTTGCTGAAGGTGGCGTACACAGGCTCAGGAGGCACGGCGACGTACTCCTACGAGGATTATCAGAACAACCTGGCGGGCAATCCCTGCCCTGCATGACGTGATGTGGTGAGAGGAGCCGCCTTCGGGCGGCTCCTCTTCCACCGTCATCCGCGCCCTACACTTCCTCCCACGATCAGCCTGCGCTCATGAAGCAGAAAGCCTTGCGAGGAGGACGCCTTGCCAGGATCCCCCGACCCCGAGACGGGTGCGCTCGCCCAACCCGTCCTCAGCCCGTTGACCGGCGCGGCGATCTTTCTTGTGGCGACCATTGACGCCGGTGCGGAGGTAACGGTCCGCGAGCTGCTCGGTGACTGCGCCGGCCTGCAACGAGCGGTCGCCTTCCGCCTCCCCGACGGCGAGCTCACGTGTGTGGCCGGCGTGGGATCCGAGGCATGGGATCGTTTGTTCAGCGGACCGCGGCCGGCGGAGTTGCATCCGTTCCCCGCACTCGTCGGGGACAGGCACCGCGCCGTCTCCACGCCGGGTGACCTGCTCTTTCACATCCGGGCCACGCAGATGGATCTCTGCTTCGAGCTCGCCGGACAGATCATGGAGCGGCTGCGCGGCGCGGTGACGGTCGTCGACGAGGTCCACGGATTCAAGTATTTCGATGAGCGCGACCTCCTGGGTTTCGTTGATGGAACCGAGAACCCGACCGGGCGGGTCGCACACAACGCGGTGATCATCGGCGACTCCGACGCCCGCTTTGCCGGAGGGAGCTATGTCGCGGTTCAGAAATACGTGCACGACCTCGACGCCTGGAACGCGCTGCCGGTCGAAGCACAGGAGCGGGTGGTCGGACGCACCAAGCTCTCGGACATCGAGCTCCCCGACAACGTGAAACCGAGCAACTCGCACGTGGCCCTCAACGTGATCACCGGGCCGGACGGGGCGGAGCTCAAGATCCTCCGCGACAACATGCCATTCGGCAGCGTCGGTCGCCGCGAGTTCGGCACCTATTACATCGCCTATGCCAGCACCCCGCGCGTCACCGAACGGCTGCTCACCAACATGTTCATCGGTGACCCACCGGGCAATTACGACCGAATTCTCGATTTCTCCACGGCGGTCACCGGAACGCTGTTCTTCGTGCCCTCACAGGATTTCCTGGACGCACTGCCGGATCCTCCTGCTGCGAAATCCTGACGGCGAGGCCCTACCCGGCGCTGAGTTTCACGTGGCGACGGTCGAGCTCCCCAATGCTCCGGACGCCGAGGAGCTGCATGGTCCGGCGCATCTCGCGTAAGAGAATGGCCGTCGCACGGTCCACGCCCGCCTCTCCTCCGGCCATGAGCCCATACAGGTACGCTCGGCCGACCAGCACGTTTCGCGCCCCGAGCGCGACCGCAGCGACGATGTCGGCTCCACTCATCACCCCGGTGTCCATCCAGACCTCGGTTCGATCTCCGACTGCGTCGACGGCTTCTGCCACGAGGCTCAGGGGCACCGGCGCTCGATCCAGCTGACGCCCTCCGTGGTTGGACAGCACGATCGCGTCGGCACCTGCATCCGCCATCCTGGCTGCGTCCGCAACCGACTGGATGCCCTTGATGATCAGCGGGCCCTTCCAGCGGTTCCGTACCCACTCGAGGTCCGCCATGGTCATGGTGGGATCGAACAGCTCGTCGATCAACTCAGCGATGGTGCGGTCCCACCCGTCGAGCGATGCGAACCTCAGCGGCGCGGTCGTGAGCAGGTTCGCCCACCACGCGGGGTGCGTCGCGATGTCGGCGAGCGTCTTGACGGTGAGGGTCGGCGGTATCGAGAACCCGTTGCGAACATCGCGTAGGCGATTCCCCGCGACCGGAACGTCGACGGTCAGCATGAGCGCTTCGAACCCTGCCGCCCGTGCGCGCGACATCAGCTCCTCGCCGGCAGCGCGGTCCTTCCACACGTAGAGCTGAAACCATTTCCTCGCTGCCGCGCCGGCGGCCGCCACGTCCTCGATCGACGTCGTTGCCATCGTTGAGAGCGCATACGCAATCCCGTACCGCTCGGCGACGCGCACCACCGCGCGCTCCCCCTCGTGGTGCATCAATCGCGTGAATCCGGTGGGCGCGAAGGCAAACGGCGCCGCGGTCGGGCGCCCGAGGACGGTTGTGCTCGTGTCGGGAGCGGACACGTCGTGCAGCACTGACGGCGAGAATTCCAGCGTCTGAAACATCCGGCGCGCGCGGCGCAGGCCGATCTCGCCCTCGGCTGCACCGTCCGTGTAATCGAACGCGGCCCGCGGAACACGCCGCCTCGCAGCGCTCCGGAGATCGGCGATGGTCGCGGCCTTCGCCAATCGACGCCTGGTCGAGTTGAGCTCGAACGGTCGCGTGTGGAGCAGTGGCCTGATCTCGGACCACTTCGGGAGCCGGCGGTGGGACATCCGCGTCATTAAACCCGTGTCCGGGCCTGGGTCACGCCGTCAGATTTGAGCCGAGACGGCAGGGTCATCGCTCCCGGCTTCGAACGCTGTCGCAAGACCGGCGACGAGGCGCTCGAAACTGCGATCGATGTCCACCGGCAACCCGAAGTCGCCTCCGGACTCGAGGGTCACAAAGCCGTGGAGCGCAGCACGCAGCCCGCGGATCGCGTCGACTGCGTCGTCGTCGCGCAGGTTGTATCCGGCCATGACATCGAACGCGACCTGCACCGCCTCAGCGCTCGCAAACTCGTCGTCAACATCCCCGGGCACCGGCGCGCGTTGCGCGGCCGCGTACCGACCCGGATGTTGCTTTGCCCAGACCCGATACGCCCGGGCCATCGAAGTGATGGCATCGCCGCGAGCCCGACCCACGGTCGCGCGGCGCAGCACCGCCGCCAGCTCGATCTTGGCCCGGATCGCAATACTCCGCCGCAGCCCATCGGTGCCGGCGACGTGCTTGTAGAGCGACGGCTGCCGGACCCCCAGCCGCTCGGCCAGCGCCGCGAGCGTGAGACCCGAGAGCCCCACCTCGTCGGCGATCCGCTCCCCCTCCTCGACCACCCGGATCTCGGTGAGTCCCGCTCTAGGCATGAGCGCCGACCGCCTGGAGGAATCCGAGCACAGCGCTCGATGTGGCATCGGGCTGCTGCGACTGGGGGTAATGGCCGGCCTCGCTCACCATCACCGCCTCGCCATGCAGGGTGCCGGCGATCCAGCTCGCCTCCGCTTTTGGATCAGGAAAGTCGGGATCCCGGTCTCCCATAATCACCAGCACCGGCGCCGCGACGTCGGCGAGGCGCGCCTCGGCTGCATCGTGGCTGCTGTGCGTCGTGCGCGAGAAAGCCTTCGCGTGCCCGGGCCGATGCAACCCGGCGATCACCTCGGCGCGATAGGCGTCGAAGTCAGCGGGACGCTGCCCGGCGTAGAGCTTCGGCAGGTAGGACTTCCAAGCGCTCGCCGCCCAGATCGGTGCCATGGCGACCCGAAGAAGCACCCGCTGCATCGTGCTCATCTTGCCGTTCCTCACAAACGGGCCGACCAGGACGAGGCCCCTGACGAGATCGGGATGGTCCGCGGCGACCATGACAGCCGCGGCCGCGCCCATCGAATTCCCGACGATGACCGCGGGTCCGCCGAGTTCCTCGATCAACGCGTGAACGTCGCCGGCGGTCTCGGCATCGCCGTAGGTCGCGAACGTTGCGTCACTGTCGCCGTGGCCACGAAGGTCGGTGGCCGCGACGCGATACCGGGCTCTGCGAAGCACCGGAGTCAGGAACCGGTAGGTCCCACGAAGGTCGCCCATGCCCGGAATCAGCACGATGAGAGGTCCATCGCCGTCGACGTCGTAGGCGATCCGGCCATCGGTCCGGTTGAGATATCGGGTCGCTGTGCTTCGGGCGGCTGTGGGTGTTTGCATGTCGGCTACTCTACTTAGCCTGAACGCTAATGTCAATAGCCTAGTCGGTCATGCGTCAAGCACGGCGCGAACGCGTTCCACCAGATCCACCGCCTTGAATGGCTTGGATAACAGGTTGATCCCCTGCTCGATAACGCCGCGCGATGCGATCAGGGAGTCCGGGTATCCGGACATGTAGAGCACGCGGATCTCCGGACGCGCGTCGGACATCCTCGCAGCAACTTCGCGTCCGGTCACGCCGGGCATTACGACATCGGTCAGCAACAGATCGATCACGCCCGCATGAGCGTCAGTGAGCACGAACGCGTCCGCGCCGCTGGCGGCGACAAGGACCTGATACCCGTGCTGGGTGAGAATCCTCCTGGCGACGTCGCGAACCAGCTCCTCGTCCTCGACGACCAGGATGGTTTCCCCAGTGGGGTGTGTGCGCACGACTTTAGGGGACGCGTTCCGCGTGGCGACGGCAGTCACGCTTGGGAGAAGAATCGTCACCGTCGTCCCCTCCTCCACTTCCGAACGGAGTTCGATCATCCCGCCGGTCTGGCTCACAATTCCGTAGACGGTCGCCAGCCCGAGTCCGGTGCCCTTGTCCTTCGGCTTCGTGCTGAAGAAGGGCTCGAACGCGCGATCAAGGGTCTCCCGATCCATCCCCTCGCCGGTGTCGGTGACGCTCAGACGAACGTAGGGCCCGGCTTCGATGACAGGGTGCAGGGTGGCGTACGCGTCATCGACTGTGAAGTTCTCGGTCGCGACGCTCAACGTCCCGCCGTTCGGCATCGCATCGCGTGCGTTGACAGCCAGGTTGAGGAGAATCTGCTCAATCTGCCCGCGGTCCGCGCGAATGGCCTTCAGGTCGGATGCGCCATCCGTGGTCAGCAGCACATGTTCACCGATGGTGCGGCGCAGGAGGGTCTCGACCTCCCCAACGATGCCATTGAGATCGAGCACTTCGAGGTTCCGCACCTCTCTCCGGGCGAACGCCAGTAACTGATGCGTGAGGCCGGCGGCCCGCTCGGCCGCCGCTCCTATCTGCCCGACGTCCCGAAGGACCGCGGTCAGGCGGCCGGCCGTGCTCGCTGGTCGAAGGTCGATCTCCTTGCTGATCTCGTCGGACACGAACCCGACATAATTCAGGATCGCGGCGAGCAGGTTGTTGAAATCGTGCGCGACGCCGCCCGCCAGCTGGCCAAGACTTTCCAGCCGGTGCGATTGGTGAAGACGCGACTCCAGAAGATCCCGAGCGCCTTGAACCTCGGCTCGGTCCTGCTCACGCCGGGTCTCGGGTCGATCCGAGGCATCGCGGATCGCCGCGGAGAGGAGCGGGCCCTCTTCGGTCTCGACGGCTGAAAGTGAGATCTCAACTGGAAACTCGGACCCGTCCTTTCGCCTGCCCTCGAGCGGCGTTCCGATCGTCAGTTGGACGTTGGCCTTCCCCTTCAGCCTGTTCGGCGCGGGGAGAGCAGAACCGTCGATCACGGCCAGCGGCACGAGCAGATCGAATGGTTGATCAATGAGCTCACCGCGGGTGTAGCCGAAGAGCTCTTCCGCCTGCGGATTGACGAGCGCGATCAAACCGCTGCGGTCGACACCGACCGCAGCATCGTCGACTGCCTCGACGACACCATGGAACCTGACCGGATCCCTAGCCCGTTCGGTCGTGTCCCTGACCGCCGCCAGAAGAATGGCGTGACCGTATCGACGAGTCGACGAGAACACGACCTCCGCGGGAAACAGAGACCGATCCTTGCGGCGTGCCGCCAGCTTCGTCACCGTCGCTACCTGGCAGGTTGGCGGGTCGCCGCCTTGAGCAGCCGATTGCGGCCTCGTGGTGTCGCGAGAATAGCCGGGGAGCAGGAGTTCAAGCGGCTTGTCGATGATCTGGGCGCGCTCGAAGCCAAAAAGAGATGCTGCGCGTGCGTTCANNCCCCCGACGATCGCGTCTGGCATCTCCTCCACAAAGGCGGCGAACGGTCCGCCGTCGACTTGACGACCGGAGGTCATCCTGGCGCCACCTCGAGCCCTTCCCGCATGGCGATGATCACCGCTTCGAGTTTGGAGTGCGCGCCCAACTTCTCGATCACGCGCTGCGTGTGGTTGCGGGCTGTGTTCATGCTGATCGACATCGCCTGAGCGATGTCCGGGAGCGAGAGACCACGGGCGAGATATCGCAGCAATTCGAGCTCTCGACGAGTGATGTCCTCCCCAACGTGTGAGGCTCCACGGCGCAGGCCCGAAACCACGTGCGCGAGCAACTCGGCGGTAATGACGACCTCGCCATCGTGCACGCGCCGTATCGCGCTCGCGACCTCATCCACCGTTGCGGTCTTGGCAATCACCCCGGAACACCCTGCAGACACGCATCGCACAGCAGCATCCGACGCAGCGGTGTCGATCAGCACAATCACCTTCGTCTCAGGAAGCTCAGCGAGCACTGCATGAACGAGGCTCGCAGCCTCACCGTCGGGCATCCGGTAGTCCGCCAGGAGCACGTCGGGCCGAAGGGTTCTCACCGCGTCCAGCGCCTCGTGGCTCGTCTGGCCGCCCCCGACGACGCGCATCTCCCCTCGTCGATTCATGAGTCGCATCAGTCCATCCACCAGGAGTGGCTCATCACCCGCGATCACGATGCGCGTGGTTCGAGGTACCGCAGGGTCCGGAAGCGACTTGGTGAGGTCGAGCACCTCGTCGAGGTGATCAAGGAAAAGGTCGAGCAACTGTGGGTCGAAGAGCCCCGCGCGATCGCGGACCATCACGTCCACGGCCGTCTCCAAGGGCATCGCCGCCCGATACACGCGGTCCCGAGTGAGAGCGTCAAAGACGTCCGCCACCGACGTGATGCGTGCTTCCATGGGAATGTCCTCGCCGCTGCGGCGGTTGGGGTACCCGTTGCCATCCCATCGCTCGTGATGGTTGAGCGCGACCGACGCCGCGAGCTTGAGCACCGGGCTGTTCGAGCCGCTCAAAAGCGCGTGACCCAGCTCGCAGTGCCGCTCGATGATCGCCCGTTCGTCCGGAGAGAGGCGCCCAGGCTTCAGCAGGACCCAATCAGGGATGCCGATCTTGCCGACGTCATGCATGGCAGCGGCAAGGCGGATGGCAGCCGTCGGATCGACAACAAATCCGCACCAGTCGGCCAGGGCGGCTGCGGTGATGCTCACGCGTAGGATGTGACGACCGGTGTCATCGTCGCGGAGACACACCGCCGAACTGAGGTGCGCGACGATTTGCTCGTCGGCAAGTGACGATCCGAGGCTTATCTCCTCCAGGCGCAGCTTGAGATCACTGATGCCGGTCGTACTCTCGACAACCTTGCGTTCGAGTTCGAGAACCTGGTCAGCACGCGATCGTTCGAGGCGCATCCGGCGGAGCGCGCTGCTCACCTGCATGAGCAATTCATTGGGGGTGAACGGCTTGACCACGTATCCAGATGCGCCCTGTGCGAACGATGTCTCCGCGATGTTGACGTCGTCGGAACCTGTCAACACCACGATCGCGGTGGCATGGTCACGAACCCAGCTCTCCCTGAGGAGCGCGGACCCTGGTTCTCCTCCGAGCTCAAGATCGACGAGCGCTACGTCGGGACGGTGTCGCATCCAGAGCTGCCGTGCCTCGTCCGTGCTGCCCGCTTGAACAACGAAATAATTGGCGCTATTGAGGACGCGTTCAGTGCTCTCACGAATCATCGGATCGTCATCCACGATCAGAACAGTCGCGCGACGAGCTGCTTCAATCGGCAGGACTGCGTCGCCAACGGAAGCCAGCCGCATCGCGACCATGCGATGCTCGTGCTCGATTGTTTGCGTCATCTCAACCAACCGGACGGTGCGCACCGGCTCGCACCGCACGTCTCTGAACCCGCATGCGGTGAGCGCCTCGACGAGCCGACCACGTCGCAAGAACAAGAATCAGCACACTCGCGATACCTGCTCCCACCACGATCGGCGCCGGCGGTGCCGGCGCGAACTGCACCGCAAATGTTTGCGATCGCAGTGTTTCCACCGCAACTCCGTTCACCACGATGATGACCGCGGCCTGAGCGCGATACTGCCCCGACGTGGGAGCCTTTTCCCACACTGCAGCAAGCAGCGCATGCCCGCCTGGCACCACATAGGCATTCGCGGGTGTCAACGGCAGCTTCGCCACGTGATGACCATCGCCGTCCACGATACTGATCGCCCCCGAGTACGTCAGCAGGACATTGCCGTGATTGGATATGGTGATTGCGAAGCGGACCTGTCCTGCAATCGCTGTCGACCCGATGAGCGAGCTCAGTTCGGCTGATGGATGCGAGACGCCTGGTGTCGAGACGACAGTGATCAATGCAGCACGCGCCTCGATCGGACTCCCTCCAGAAGTCGTGCCAACGTCGGCCGCAACCACGACAGCACCCAGGTGCTGGCCGGGCGTGACGCCTGCCGGAACCCTCATGGTGAAGGTGTCCGTGACGTGGTCATGGGCGGCCACGCTCACCATCGGTCTCGAAACCGTGATCCAGGCGCCAACGCTGCGCATCGTGTCGGTGGACTGCGCAGGGGCCAGTCCACCACCCGTCGCCGTGATCAGATCCGCACCATATACGTGGAACTTGAGCATCCGGCTCGAGAGGTTCTCGACAACGACTCCGTCAGCGATGCCCTGGCCTGGCAGTACTGCGAAATTGAAATGGCCTCCTGGAAGCGTCGTGCTTCCCTCTTCGACGGGGTGGATGCCGAACAGTTGACCATGGGCCGGAGTCGGGGACGCCGTGGCAGCCATGGCAGCGGGCGCCAAGAGGATGCCCGCGCCTGGTAGCACGAGGCAACCAACCACAGCGATCGTTCGGATACCTACGGCTGAAAGGCGCGCGATCGACCCAATCTTCAACTCTTCCTTCAGCTCAAGCCTATGCGCCTCACACCGCCCGCGCCGTCACAGGAAGGCATCGATTATGTCGACTTGTGACGGCACCAGCGACTTAGCGCCGTCGATGACCCGCCACGTGACGTGAGTCACGCCGACGCGCGTTATCCGGTGACGGTGTACTGGATCGTCGCGGAAAAGGCTGTGCCTGGGGTCGTGTTTGCGGGCACATTCACGACAATCTGGTTGTTGGCCTGCGTCCACGTGCCTTCGCTTGTCGCCGATGCGGTCGCAAGCGTGATCGGCGTCGAGTACGTGGCAAAGTCCGTCGTCGCGGTGCCGGCGAGCACGTAGGGACTCCCAGGCGGCACCACCACAGCGGAGCCCGTGTTATTGGGACCGGCGGTGGGAGCTGGATCCACGCTGATGGTGAAGTCAGCCCAGGGGATATAGAGCCCGGCACCCGCGGCGTGCCATAGGTTCGTCGACGCTAGCGTGACACTCGAAACAACAGAGTCGTTCAGAGTGTCGGTCCAACTCACACTACCGAGATTCGTCGCAGCGGTGGGGCTGCCGCCAACCAGCGTTGGCAACGCCAGCGCTCCGGGTGCTGTGATGCTCAAGACGCCACCCATCGTTGCGCCGGTGACGACCTGTGTGCCACTGGCAGCGGCAGCCGGGCTGGAGCCGAAGATGAGCATGCCGCCTGATACGACGATAACGCCGGCAATGGCGACGATGCGACGACCGCTCGTCTGCGGCGTTGTGTCGGTGATCATGAGGTCGTGTCTCCGCGTGTGAGTTGTGCCCAACTGGGCGTCTTCACATGGTCACCCACCTGGCTGATCCTCGGCCAGATGCGGACACACTCAATTTCACTGATGCATCCGTACCAGACGTTGCCTAATCGAGCGACGACCGGTGTGTCTCAGAGCCAGTCGTCAGGCGACGCACAGACCCCTGCGCATCAACGCTTTCTGGGGACGTAGCGCGGGAGATCAGTAGCCGGAACGTCAACCGCTGAGAGGCTCGACGCCAAGTCGGCCAGCACCTCGGTGAGCTCGTCGACCGGTGTCGACTTGAGCCCTGCGACCGTTTGCTCGGCAACTCGGCGCCATACCGCCTTGAGCTTCGGTAGGAGGGCGCGTCCCTGCTCGCTCAACTCCACGACGGTTGCGCGCCGATCCGTGCTCGACGGACGGCGCATCACCAGGCCCGCCTCCTCGAGCTGCCGGACACTGAGGGTGATGGTTGGGGGCTCGTACCCGCTGGCCGCGGCCAGCTGCGCCTGCGTGCTCAGCCCTGCGGTCTCGAGCTCGAGAAGGATGAGCTTGTGGCCCGGGTGGATGCCAAACGGAGCCAGCGCCGCGACCGAGAGAGCACGGTGGCGGATGCCGATCGCACGGATCGCCTCGTTGAGTGCGTCTGCTTGACCGAAGTTCATCGGTGACCTCTTGACTCCTCGACCTCCTGGGTCCTGGAACCGGGTGAGTCCTTGACCCCTTGACTCCCGGATAGTTAGGCGCCTAACCTTAGACGCCTAACTAAGTTTACCGCGCGGCGACCCCTGGTGGCCACGCGGTGACATCAACCGACGAACAAGGAGCACCGCTATGGCCATGACAACCACCATGAAATCTGCTGCCCCGTCCGTTGCTCGGCCGACCCGGATCCGCGCAATGGCCGTCGTCGGAGCCGCGATCGCTTCTGCCGTGATCTGGGCGATCGCCGTCCCGCTGCTCGGCGTTCACCTCCTGGTGCGATTCGGGGCATCGGCTCCCCAGAGCGTCGGGATCGATTATGTGATCGGCGCGACCGTGATTGGCTCGCTCGCCGGTTGGGGGCTTCTCGCACGGCTGGAGCGCCGAACCGCCCGTGCTCGCTCGATCTGGACCGCAGTGGCGGTTGTCGCCGTGCTCGTCTCCGTCAGCCTTCCGCTGAGCGCGGGTGTCTCGACGTCGACCAAGGTCACCCTTGTCCTCATGCACATCGCCGTCGCGGCGGTCCTGATCCCTGCCATGCGGCGGGGATCACGGCCNNGGCCGCGCGTCGGCCGCCTGACGGCTACTCGCTCTCCTGCTTGGCGCTCCCGGCGTCAGAGATGGCATCGATGGCCGCGGCAAGCCGGAAATCGCGGCCGGTGATCCCGGCGACATCATGGCTCCGCAGATGCACTGTCACCTTTCCCCATGTGATTGCGAGGTCAGGGTGGTGGTTCTGTTCCTCGGCCACGACGGTCACCCGGTCGACAAATCCGACCGCGATGACGAAGTCCGGAAAACGGTACGACTTGACCAGCTTCCCGTCATCGAGCGTCCAGCCCTGGAGGTTTTGCAGGCGCTCGAGGATGGTTTCTACCGGGAGTCCTCCCCCTTCGGGTGCTGAATCGGACACTGGTCTCAACCTCCTCGCGTGAGCCTTGGCGCTACCCGCGGGTGCCATGATGACCGGTAGGTATGGATAACCCCAGGTGAGGGTTCTGCTCGTCTCGTGCTACGAGCTCGGCCATCAGCCCCTCCACGTTGCCTCGGCCGCTGCCTTCCTGCGCGCGGCGGGCCATCAGATCAGCGCCGTGGACCTCTCGGTGCAGACCTTGGATGAGGCGGATCTCGACGCGCCGGAGCTCGTGGCCATCGCGGTCCCGATGCACACGGCGATGCGCATGGCCGTTCCCGTCGCCCGAGCGATTCGCGCCCGACGGGGGACACACGTGCGCCTCGTGCTCTTCGGCCTCTATGCCCCACTCTGCGGGCCGTCGCTCGAACCGGGCCTCGTTGACGCGTTGCTCGGAGGCGAATACGAACAGGCGCTGGTTAGCGTGGCGAACGGCAGCCCCGATCCTCGGACCATCGTGCTCGACCGGCTCCACTTCCCGCTGCCGGCTCGTGACCTTCTCCCCCCGCTCGATCGGTATACGCGACTTCGTGTGGATGGCGAAGAGCGGGTCACGGGCTACGTGGAGGCGACGCGTGGGTGCGTGCATCGGTGCCGCCACTGTCCGGTCCCGGCGGTGTACGACGGGCGGATCCGCGTGTGGCAGCGCGAGGTACTCGTGGATGACGTCGCCCGGCTCTGGGATGACGGCATGCGCCACCTCACCTTCGGCGACCCGGATTTTCTCAACGCCGTGCCGCATGCGCTCGCGGTTGTCCGCGCGGTGCACGCACGCTGCCCGGAGCTCACCTTCGATATCACCACCAAGGTGGAGCACATCCATGAGCACCCCGAGGTCATCGCCGAGCTGCGTGACCTCGGACTGCTCTTCATCGTCTCGGCGGTGGAGTCCACCAGTCCCCGCGTGCTCGGGCTTCTCGACAAGGGACACTCGGCCGCGGATGTCCTCACCGCGCTCGGCATCTGCCGGGCATTGGGGATTGAGCTCCGTCCATCCCTGCTGCCCTTCACTCCGTGGAGCACGCTCCGCGACCAGCTCGATCTCCTCGACATGATCGCCGGCAACGACCTCATCGACAGCGTCGACCCGGTCCAGCTGAGCATTCGCCTCCTGGTGCCTCCGGGCTCACTGCTGCTGGAGCTGCCGGAGATGCGCGAGCATCTGCTCGGCTACGACCCCGAAGGTTTCAGCCATCTCTGGCAGCATCCCGATCCGGTGATGGATGCGCTGCAAACGGAGATCGCCGCGCTGGTTGCCGCCGACACCGACGCCGGGGTATCCCCGCGTTCGACCCATGCGGCGATCCGCCGCCTGACCGCCGATGCCGCCGCCGGGTCGGGGGTAGTCTGGCGGGACGCAGACATGCCGCTCCCGCCGGAGCGGGTCGCGCCGCCCCGCCTGAGCGAGCCGTGGTTCTGCTGCGCGGAGCCGACCACGGCGCAGCTCGCCGGTGTGGGTGTGAGTCTCGGCGCCTGAGGCGGCCGCAACGCACCGCTGCGGCATGATGGCCCGGTGACCAGCACCGTCTCTGCCGGGACCTCGTGGCCGGAGCTCGCCGACAGGCTGACCCAGGCGCTCCACCCGCTCGCGGCGCCGATCGCGATCACATTCCTCGATGCCCCGAGCGCCGACATCCCTGCGTTCGACTCGGCAATGCCGGCGCCGACGCCCGACGGACGCACCGGGCGGGTCGCTGCGGGTTGCGTGTTCTGGATGCACGCAACCGATCGAACCTTCACCACGGCGCCGGCCGACCACGCCAACTGCAGCGTCGGCAGCTACACCCACGGCCTGCTGAGCCTCGAGGAGGCTGCCACCAACACCGACGTCGCCGCTCTCGTCGAGTCGGGCTGGGTGAGTCCTGAGGCCTTTCCCACCATCCCGGCTGTCAGCACCCGGCCTGTTTCGATTGCCTACGGTCCGCTTGCGGAGACGCGCGTTGATCCGAGCGTCATCCTCCTGCGCGTCAACGCTCAGGGGCTGATGGTCCTGACGGACGCCCTCCCCGAGCTGCGAATCGAGGGCAAGCCCCAGTGCCACATCGTGGCCTTGGCCAAGGAGCAGGGCGAAGTGGCGGCCAGCGTCGGGTGCGCTCTCAGCCGGGCCCGCACGGGAATGCGTCCGGACGAGATGACGGTGGCCATTCCGGGCGGACGTCTCGCCTCCGTGGTCGAAGCCGTGGTGCGGGCGGCCTCGGTCGACACCATCGTGGCCAAGTACGCGGCAGACGACGCCCGGCGGTTCGCCTTATCGGCGTGAGCTCAGTAGGACTTCGGCAACTGCAGTGAGTGCTGTCCCACGAAGTTGAGGATCATCTCGCGGCTCACCGGGGCGATGCGGGCGATCATGGCTTCGCGGAAATAGCGTTCGACGTAGAACTCCTTGGCGTAGACGTAACCGCCATGGGTGGCGATCGCGGTCTGGCAGGCTTTGAAGCCGGCCTCGGCGCCGAGGTATTTGGCGGCATTGGCGGCCGGGCCGCAGGCGATGCCGTTGTCGTATTGCCAGGCCGCCTTGAACGCCATCAACTCGGCCGCCTCCAGCTCCATCCAGCTTTCGGCCAGCGGATGCTGGATCGCCTGGTTCTGGCCGATCGGCCGGCCGAA
>PKWB01000015.1 GCA_003131685.1 Candidatus Dormiibacterota bacterium | reverse complement strand
CCCTGCGCGAGATCTCCGGCGACGCGGCGTTGACTGCGACCACGACGGCTCCGCAACTCTCGACGCCATAACCGAAGCCCGTCACCACCGACGGAGTCGCTTCCCTTTTCCGTGCCTGCCGGTTTCGACATCGACCGTTATCCGGTCGTTAACCGACGCGAAACCCCTTCATAAATTGGCGTTTCCTACCCTCTGGCTGGCTCCGACCTCTGAAGTCGGGGGACGCAGGAGGTAATCGTGGGAATCAACTTCGACGTGCAACGGCATCCGCGAATGAACGCGCTCAATGCAGCGTGCGGGTGGATCAGCAACCCGCGGCGACAGGTGTTCACGCTCGGCGCAACGGCATTGCTCTCCGTCGGTTCCCTCGCCGCATGCGGAAGCAGCCCTGCGTCGGCGGCCGGCAGCACTGAGCCCGTACCGCTCGTCGTGTACTCCGCGCAGGGCTACGACAGCGTGATGACCAAGGCCTTCCAGAAGGCGACCGGAATCCCGGTCAAGCTCGACGACGACAGTACCGGTCCGTTGCTCGCCAAGGTTGCCGCCGAAAGCAACAACCCGCAATGGGGCCTGCTCTGGGTGGACGGCGACACCGCGTTCGCGTCGCTCGACAAGCAGGGACAGCTGCTCGACTATGCGCCGCCGATCACGCTCACATCGGTCGGGCAGTCGCTCGTGCCGGCCGACCACTCGTACATTCCGGTGAGCACCACGGTCATGGCCGCGGTCATCTACAACGCGGCCAAGGTGTCGGCGGTGCCGCAGTCGTACCAGGACCTCCTGGGTTCGCAGTACAAGGGCAAGGTCGGGATGAACGATCCGTCGCAGTCCGGCCCGACATTTCCCTTCATCGCTGGCCTCATGGACCAGTTCGGCGGCCAGACCACCGGCGTCTCAGCCGGTGAGTCGTACCTGACCAAGCTCAAGGCCAACGGTCTGCAGGTCTTTCCGACCAACGGCGACACGCTCCATGCGCTGGAGACCGGAGCGATCGACTACGGGATGATCCAGAGCTCCGCGGCGACGGGTGAGCTCATCAAGGCGGCCAAGAGCGCGACCTTCGACCCGAAGGTCGTCTACCTTCCGAACTCCACGCTCCTCCCCGGCGTGATCGGGATCGACAAGAAGGCCCCCGCGGCTGAGCGGTCCGAGGCAGAGCGATTCGTGCAGTACGTGCTCTCGGCAGCGGGGCAGGCGATCATGCAGACCGGCGACCCCTCCGGGGACTCGCTGTACTGGCCGGTCGTCCCCGGTGTCGCCGCACTGCCGGCACTCCCCACCTTTCCGGCCAACTCACAGAAGCTTGATCCGTACTTCTGGGGGCCATTGGAGGGCCAGGCGAATGCCTGGTTCGACTCCAACATCAAGTAAGCAGGACGGGACGTTGACCGACACCCTCGCAGCCTCTCCGCCGATCGCGGCGGGGAGCCGCGGGGACAGGACCCGGATGGCGCTGTCGCGTTTCAGCGGCGCCCCATTGGTCGTGTTCTGGATCCTCATCGCCGCGATCCTCGCGGTGCCGGTGCTGCTCTTCCTGGCGGTGGCGTTCTCACCGCGACTGTTCGACCAGGGGCCGGAGTGGTTCACCCTCTCGGGTTTCTCGCAGGCGTTCTCCGGTCCGCTGCTGCAGGGCGTCCTCGACTCCGTGTTCGTCGGGGTGAGCAGCGCGGTTGCCGCTGCAGCCATCGGCTTTGCGGTCGCGTGGCTCGTGGTGCGGACCGACGTCATGGGGCGGCGCCTGTGGACCGGGGTCATGTTTGCGCTCCTGCTGGCGCCGTCGTACCTGGTTGCGCTCGGCTGGGAGCGTCTGCTCGAGCCGGAGGGTGTGCTCGACGTCGCCGGAGTGCACCCGGGCGGTCTCCGGACGCTGTTCTACGGGCCGTTCGGCGTCATCGTCGTCCTGACCGCGAAGGGATTGCCCTTTGCGTACCTCGCGATCTCAGCGGCGCTGCGGGGGCTCGGCGAGGAGTTCGAGCAGGCGGTGCGGGTCCACGGCGGAGGGCCGATCGCCGCCACACGGTTCACGATCGCATTGATCGCTCCCGCGGTCTGGTCGGCGCTCGCCATCGTCTTCGCGGAGTCGGTCAGCGACTTCGGCGTTGCCGACACGCTCGCCAACGACGCACATTTCCCCGTCGCAACGTACTCGCTCTTCAACGCAGTTCAGGCGTTCCCCATCCAGTTCTCGGTCGCCGCCGCGGTCGGCTGGGTGCTGCTCGGTCTTGTCGCGCTGGCGTTGCTCACCCAGGGGTGGGCGCTGCGGAGCCGGAGCTACCGGGTGTTCGGGGGCCGGAGCCGCCCGGCTCGACGCCTTCATCTCCGTGGGCTCGGCAGAGTCGCGGCTCTCGCGGGCCTGACCGCAGTGCTCGTGATCGGTATCGGCATCCCCGCATTCGGGGCCGTCTCCGCCTCGTTGATCAACGGACTCGGCTCGCTTATCACCAGCCATGGGTTGACGCTCGCCAACTACAACCGCGTGCTCAACAGTCCCAATTTGCGCGATCCGCTGGTCTACTCGGCACAGCTCGCGCTCATCGCCGCAACGGTCACGGTGATGCTGGCAGCGATATCCGCGCGCGTCCTCTCGCGGCGCGGAACACATGTCAGCGCGCGGCTGCTCGACATGACGCTGCTCACCGCCGTGGCGCTGCCGGGCATCGTGTTCGCGGCCGGATACATCTTCACGTTCAACCTGCCGGTGTTCACCCAGCTTGGCATTCAGCTCTACGAGACGACCGCGCTGCTCGTGATCGGCTACATCGCGACAGCCCTGCCATCGACCTCGAGAGTGCTGCTCGGCAGTGTCAGCCAGATCCAGGAGTCGCTCGCCGAAGCCGGACGTGTACATGGGAGCGGCGTGTTCGGCGCCTGGATACGAACCGTGCTCCCGGTGCTTGCGCGGCCGCTGCTGGCGGCGTGGCTGCTCGTGTTCGGAGCGACGCTCCTCGAGCTGCCGATGTCACAGCTGCTTTACCCGCCGGGACAGCCACCCGTGTCGGTGGCGATCACCCATGCCCTCGCCAACTATGACTTCGCGGGCGGTACCGCAATGGAGGTCGTCGCGGTACTCGGAGCGCTGGTGATCGTCGCCGCGGTGTGGACGCTGTTCCGCGTGCTCGCTCCCGCCGGTTGGCGGCGCATCGGTTCGTCGGCATGACTCAGGCACCGATCGCCGACGCTGCGCCGTCGGGTCACCACGTCGAGATCGTCGGCGCCGTCAAGCACTACGGCAAAGCCCGCGGTCTCGCCGGTGTCGATCTCAGCGTCCGGCCCGGCCAATTCCTGGTGCTGCTCGGGCCATCCGGTTCCGGCAAGACAACCCTCGCGCGCTGCCTCGCGGGTGTGGAACGACTTGACGGCGGCATGATCCGGCTCGGTGACCGGGTGGTGAGCGACGGCAAGCGACACCTCCCGCCGGAGCGCCGGAACCTGGCGATGGTGTTCCAGGACTATGCGTTGTGGCCACATCTGACTGTTTCCGGCAATGTCAGCTACGCGCTCCGGCGCCGGCACATCGCGCACGCGGAATCGCAGCGCCGCGTGCTCGACGCGCTCGACCAGGTGGGACTCGCGCGCCTCGCCGACCGCTATCCGCATCAGCTGTCGGGCGGCGAACAGCAACGTGTGGCGCTGGCACGCGCGGTGGTCGCGCGCCCCGGGCTGCTGCTCTTCGATGAGCCGCTCTCCAACCTCGACGCGGACCTGCGTGAGCGCCTCCGTGTGCAGATCGCGACCATCGCGCGTGACAGCGGTGCCACGGTCGTTTACATCACACATGACCAGTCGGAGGCCTTCGCGCTCGCCGACGAGGTGGCCGTGCTCGACGCCGGGCGCCTGGTGCAGCTGGGACCGCCCGAGCAGATCTACCGCAACCCTGAGACGCTCTTTGTCGCCCGGTTCACCGGGTCGGCCGGTGAGTTTCCCGGCCAGGTCACCCGGGTGAGCAACGGGCACGTCGATGTTCGCGTGGGAAATGGCGCCACGCTTCGAGCGCGACACGGGGGCGCGCTGAGCAACGGGGCGGTGGTGCGCGTCCTGGTCCGCCCCGCGGCCACGCGTGTGCTCAAGGAGACATCCGGCTCGGATGCGGCGCTGACGGGCACGGTCGTGGACGTCGCCTACCGCGGCCGCGGGTACGACCATGTCGTCGCCGTTGCGGGCGGAACGCTCTCGTCCGTCTTCGATCCGAACCGGTGGCCACGCGGCGCCGGGCTCACAATCCGGCTCGACCCGGACGGCTGTGTCGCCTACGCTGACGACTCGGCCGACACGACGCCGCACTGATCGCAACCACACGAGGAAGAATCAATCACGTCAAACCCCGTCCGGCCGGTTGCAACATCCAGGCCGCGCCCAGCTTCCGTCGGCCAGCAACTCCGGAACCGTTCGCTTCGAGGGATGCTTTCCATACGCTGACGCTCATTGACGCGCGATATGTCCATCGGGCAGAGTTGAGCAAAGGCGTCAAACATTCGGCGAAGGGGGTCGACGAGGGGTGCATATCGACATCTATG
>PKWB01000022.1 GCA_003131685.1 Candidatus Dormiibacterota bacterium | reverse complement strand
GGACAGAACACCCGGGCGGCCGCGGTGGTGTGGCAGTGGCAGTCGCCCCGGCACAGCGTGGTGGTCTGGCCGCCCGTCTACGCCACCGGGCAGGTCAAGCTCTCGGCCCCCTCGTGATTGGCTGAGGCCGCGTCGAGGCATACTCGGACCATGGAAACAGCGACATTCGGCGCAGGGTGCTTCTGGGGCGTGGAATCGGTATTCGAACAGGTCGAGGGGGTCACTGCGACCAAGGTCGGCTACACNNCGGGCGGCTTCACGCAGGCGCCCTCGTACCAGGATGTGTGCTCGCATCGCACCGGGCATGCGGAGGCCGTCGAGGTCACGTTCGATCCCGCGCGCGTGAGCTACGACACGTTGCTCGACATCTTCTGGATGAACCACGANNACGCAGCTCAACCGCCAGGGCCCGGACGTCGGCGACAACTACCGGTCGGTCATCTTCTTCCACTCGCGGGAGCAGGAGGCCGCGGCGGTCGCATCAAAGAAGCGTCTCGAGGTGTCGGGCCGCTACCGGCGCCCCATCGTCACCGAGATCGTTCCTGCCGCTCAGTTCTGGGACGCCGAGGAGTATCACCAGAAGTACTTTTCGCGGCGAGGAATCGCTGCCACGTGCAACATTCCCGCGTAACGCTCGCTGGACGACAAACCCGGCGCTCGGCTGTGCGGGCGTCCACGATCCGCCCCAATCGTCAAACCTTGGATAGGAGCGCGAAGGATGGCCCCAACCAAAACGACGACCAAAAGCACGCAAAAACCTGCGAAGCGCACCACTTCGAGTGCCACAGCATCGAAGGGATTCAGCCCTGAAGAGAAGGCCGCAGCGCGCGAGCGCGTCCGGGAGCTGAAGGCGGAGGCGGCCAAGGCGGATGGCGAGACGGAACTGCTCGCGGCGATCGCCAGGATGCAGGAGCCGGATCGGGCCATCGCCAAAAAGGTTCATGCGCTGATCACGGCCGCAGCACCGAACCTGGCACCGAAAACGTGGTACGGAATGCCCGCCTACACCAAGGACGGCAATGTCATCTGCTACTTCCAGAACGCTGGAAAGTTCAAGGTCAGATATCAGACGATCGGCTTCAGCGACAAGGCGAAGATCGACGACGGTGCCATGTGGCCGATTCAGTACGCGCTCACCAAATTGACTGCCACCGAAGAGGCAAAGATCACGTCGCTGGTGAAAAAGGCCGTACGCTGAGGATGCTGTAGCGCGAGCGCCTCCGATTGTTCAATTGCTGTGGCGACCCGGGCAGCATCAGAATGGTCGACAACGCCGGGTCATGGGACGTCTTCGGCATTGGCCTACGAGTGCATTTTCAGGACGGCGAGCACCGCGTTGCCGTAGCGCTCGAGCTTGGCCGGCCCAACGCCGGGGATGGTTGCCAGCGCGCCGGCCGTCGCGGGGCGGCGCTGCGCGATCTCGGCGAGGGTGCGGTCGTGGAAGACCACGTACGGCGGCACGTCGGTGCTTCTCGCCACCTCGAGCCGCCAGCTCCGTAGGGCATCGAACGTCGCCGACACCTCTGGAGTCATCACGAGCGCTGGGGCGGATCCGCCCGCGGCCTTGCGACCGCCGGCCGCGCGCACCGGCGATGTGGCGCGGACATCGACGTCGATCGTTTCCTCGCCGCGCAGCACCGCGCTGCCGCGTGGCGTGATGCCGAGGGTGGGTTTCTCGCCGTGGCCACGGCTGATGCATCCCAGCTCCACCAGGCGTTCGAGCAGCTCGCGAATCCGTTCCAGCTCCCAGCCTCGGAGCGCGCCGAACTGCTGCAGCTCGGTGACCCACGATCGCGAGGACGTCCACGCATCGACGCCACCGCGAAGGATCGAGGCGATGCGGACGCCGCCGAGATGCCCGTCGAACCGCGCCACGCAGGCGAGCGCTGCATTCACGTGTGCAGCCTCGACTGGCGCGTATGTGGTGCGGTTGCTGTCGAGGCAGTTGTCACACGCCATGCAGGTTCGAGCGACCCCCTGCTCGCCGAAGTAGTCGGCGATGCGGGCGTGCCGGCAGCCCCGCGTGCCGGCGTACTCCATGACCTGGTTGACGCGCGCGTAGGCGTTGGCCTTCAGCACGGTCTGCTCGTCGAAGTCGACCGGCGCACCGGTCAGCCGCCGGATGCTGCCGTCGGCCTGGATGACCTCGGCGCGGCGGAGCAGGTCGAGCGCAGCACGCGCACCGTTGACCGAGACACCCCTGGCCTGCCAGTCGTCGATCGCGTCGCTGCCCTCGCGAAGCAACTCTCGGTAGACGGCGCGGACCACGTCGCGCTCGGGATACGCCTGCTCGATGAAGAATTCCTGCAACTGACGGTCGGCCGGGGAGTACAGCAGGATGCACTCGGACGGCTCGCCGTCACGTCCGGCGCGGCCCGCCTGCTGGTAGTACTCCTCGAGGCTCCCGGGGAAGTCGTGATGGATCACCCGGCGGATGTCCGGGAAGTCAACTCCCATGCCGAATGCCGACGTGGCGACGATCGCCTGAAGACGCCCTGCGGCGAAGCCCTCGTGCACGTCCTGCCGCGTGTCCCCGTCGACCGCACCGTGGTAGGCGGCGACAGCGATGCCGGCGCCGGCGACCAGTTCCGTGACCTCATCGGTCGTCCGCCTGCTCCCGCAGTACACGAGTGCGCGACCTCTGCCCGGTCCGACGAGGCGGAGCAGCGCGTCGCGCTTGTCGGCCGCTCCACGGCAGCGGAGGACCGACATGGTGAGGTTCTCGCGTACGAATCCCGTGACCCGCTCGACGGGGGCGCTGAGCCCGAGGCTCGATGCGATGTCGGCGCGAACGCGAGGCGTCGCCGTTGCGGTGAACGCGCCGACGGGCGGACGGCGACAGGCGATGATCGCATCGCCGAGGCGCCGGTAGTCCGGGCGAAAGTCATGACCCCAGCTCGAGATGCAGTGCGCCTCATCGACGACGAATCGGTCGACGCTCAGCCTGCTCAAGTTGTCGAGGAAGCCCGGGGCGCCGAGACGTTCGGGTGCGAGGTACAGGAACCGAAGCTCGCCGGCGGCGGCCGCTCTCAACGACTCGCTTCGGGTCGCCGCCGAAACCTGGCTGTGCAGGCACGCCGCGGGAACCCCGAGCGTGTTGAGGCGCGCGACCTGGTCGACCATCAGCGCGATCAACGGGGACACCACGATTGTGAGCCCGCCGCCGGCGATCCCGGGAACCCAGTAGGCGATGCTCTTCCCGGAGCCCGTCGGCGCGACGAAAAGCACGTCCGCGCGCGCCTCGGATGCTGCGACCACGTCGGCCTGTCCCGGCCGGAAGTCCGCAAATCCGAAGGTCTGCTCGAGGACCGCGCGAGCCCGAGGCGAGGGCTCGAGCGGCATCAGCTCGCTGACTTCTCCAGCTTGAGCGCGCAGGAGTTCATGCAGTAGCGCTGGCCGGTGGGCTCGGGTCCGTCCGGGAAGACGTGGCCGAGGTGCCCGCCGCACTTTGCGCACCGGATCTCGGTGCGTGGGATGAGCATGCTCCAGTCCCGATGCTCCTCGACCGCCCCGCTGCGGAGCGGCTCGTAGAAGCTCGGCCAGCCGGTGCCGGAGTTGAACTTCGTGTCGGAGCTGAACAGTTCGGCGCCGCAGCCGGCGCACGTGTAGACGCCCTTGTCGTCCACGTGCACGTACTGCCCGGTAAAGGGACGCTCGGTGCTCGACTTGCGAAGCACGTCGTACTGCTCAGGCGTCAGACGCTGACGCCACTCGTCGTCGGTGAGGGTGACTTTCTCGTCCATGGTGATCAGGTTTTACCCCGTTTGGCAGGACTCGACGCATACAGTGCGGCGGCCGCCGCGTGGCTCTCCGCGATGTGGCGGCGCAGCGACTCGGGTTCGAGCACCTCGACGTTCGGGCCCCATTGCATCAGCCACGGGCGCATCTCGACCTCGCCGGCGACGTCGAGGCGCACCTCGATGCCGCCTCCGGGAAGATCGGTGCGCTTGGCGTGCGCCGGCCAGGGGCTCTCGTCGACCCATTGGCGCGCCTCGGGGGTGAAGCGCAGCACCACCCGGTCCCCGCCGGCTCCCTGCCAGATCGCCCAGGAGGCTCCGAGCACGGTGTCGATGTCGAAGTCATCGGGAACCGCGAAGCTCGACGGGAGCAGCCGCGCCGACCGGATCCGGTCCAGCCGGAAGGACCGCACCTCGTGCGACACCGAATCGCGCGCGAAAACGTAGATGTGCCGTCCTTCGGCGGTCGGCTGGATGAAGTAGGGGCGGAGATCGCGGCGCGTCTCGTGGCCCTTGGCGTCGACGTAGCGCACCTCGATCTCGCGATGCGTCACGAACCCGTCGATGACGGTGCGCTCGACCTTGAGGCGCTCGGAGTCGGCAGGCCGTCGCTCCGCCGCCGCCAGCGTTCGGCGGAGGTACTCGCTGACCACCGGCACGCTCAGCGCTCGCGACAGATGGGCGAGCGCACCGACCAGCGCCGGATCCTGCTCGGGGCGCACCTGCTGAAGGAGACGCACCGCCACCAGGAGGAGCGTCGCCTGGTAATGGTCGAGCTGCAGAGGTGGAAGCAGGCTGCCCTTGCCGATGCGCCAGCGACCGCCGGTTTCCTCGACGTCGATGCCGGCGTTGTCGCGCAGGGTCGCCACGTATCGCTGGACCGTGCGCGTGTTCACCTCGAGCTCCTCGGCGAGCTGCCGCGTGGTCAGGCCGACCTCGGTCTCGCACAGGCGAGCGAACAGCTTGATGACTCGAAGCTCCTTCTCTCCCTTCTCGTAGGCGCCTGGCACGCAACGAGCCTAGCGGGTCGCGTGGGGTTCCGAGTCGAGCTCGAGCGCATAGCCGAGCAGGAGCGGCCCTCCTTCTCGCTGCTGCGTCCCGGTCGGTATGAAGCCGAGCTCTTTGTAGAGCTGCCGGGCGCCGGTCATGTTCGATTCGGTATCGAGGGTCATCACGCGCTTGCCGTGGCGGCGAGCGGTGTCGATGGAGGCGAGCATCAGGCGGCGGGCGATCCCGCGGCCGCGATGCTCGGGGCTGACGCCGAGCATGCGGACATGCGCCTCCCCGGCTGCAAGTGGCTCGCCCGGCGCGGGACCGATCCGCGATTCGAGCTCGAGGGTGACTGAGCCGGCGATGACGCCGCGGTTGACGGCCACCAGTACGATCGCCCGCTCGGCGCGGCTCTCGACGTCGGCGATCCGCGTCAGGTAGGGCTCCCAGCCGGGTTTGTCGGGTGTCGAGTACTCGCGAAACGCGCGCTCGGTGGCCGTCCCGGCAGCCGTGTACTCGGACGCCAGGAGCGGTCGGATCTCGATCTCATCGGCCACAACTAAAACCGTACGCGACAGCCATCTGTCGCCGCCCCGGCGCATCGTCGGGGCATGGACACACAGACATCCGGTGGCGAGGACGTCGGGCTCCCAGGCGATGGGCCCTACCTCCGGCGCGCACAGGCCCTGCTTGCCGCGCGGGCCGAGCTCTTCGTCGCCGGCCCGGCGCGTTCGGTGCGGCTCGCCGGCATCGCCGGCCCGCCGCAGGACCGGGCCGCCACGCTCGCGCGCCCGGGGCGG
>PKWB01000072.1 GCA_003131685.1 Candidatus Dormiibacterota bacterium | reverse complement strand
GCGGCGGGATAACGCGGGTCGCCAAAGCATAGGTCGTCCACGTCGACAATTCCGGATACGCCGCCCTTGGCGGCGACGATAACGTTCTTTGTCGTGGTGTCGTGCAGAAATGGCATGGCGGGAATTGTATCGGCTTCGTCGCGAAAGACGGCCAGTTCGGTTTCAACGAGATCGGCCAGAGCGACATTGAACAGGCCGGCCGATGCAATCCGCCGCCGCGATCGGTCAAGATNNGACCACGCGGAATGCGGCGCTTGCTCGGGCCGAACGGCATAGCCGTAACGACCGGCCGAGCCTATTTGCGATGTGACCGCCTGGGCGCGCGCGACTTCGGCGGCAATCCGATCGAGCTGAGCGTCGGAAAAATTTCTTATCACGACGCCAAGGTCTATTCCCGGCAACCGTTCGAGGAGCATCCACGGAAACTCGGAGCGAATGTCGGCGGCCAGGATCTCAGGCAGCGGCACGCCGCGCGGCTTCAGCAATTTCGAGAGATAAACGGCTCCCTCTATCTCCGAGTGGGCGGTTGAGCTTCCGATGCGCACGACAATTGGTTGCCGGTCCGCGAACGTCGCCTCGTAAACATAGTGCCGGGCGCCGGTCGTGAACCGCCGCATAGTCTTGGGCGCGCATCCCGTCGCTTGCGCCGCTATCGCGGAGGCCAGTTCGGCGCTTGGCTCTGTTTGCGGGGCTTCATTCTCCATGTCCAATCCGACCCTTTGCGCGCGACCCTGGCAAGAGTTTTCTCTTGGATAAACGCGCGAGCCCGACCGCCAGCTAGTCGAGGCTTTCTCAATGGGGATTGGCGCTGCGGACACCGCCCTATGTCTCGATGTCCTGCGAAAATCGCACGACATAACCATCAGGATCATGCGCCGCGAATTGCCGGACAATGATTTGTCCGGCGCCGACGCGATAAAGCCTGTCCTCCAGCGGCAGAATAAAAGACCAATTGGCCGCAACGAATTTTGCCGCAAGGCGGTCGACGTCGGCGATCCGGAATTGAAAATTGACGCCGCGCCCGAACGGCTTTTCCAGATCGCCATTCATCCAGGCGCGTCTCGGCGATCCCAACTCCTTGAGCATGACCTGCAGGCCGCCACGGTCGAGATAAACGAAGCGTTCTTCGGGCCGCTCATAGGCGATGACAAAGCCGCAGAGATCGCGCCAGAAGACAAGAGATTGCGCGAGGTTGCTGACGAGCAATTCGGGCGACAGGCCGGCAAAGGCGAAGGAGGGCGCGATTTCGTTCATTCTTCTCAGCCCCATTTTTCTGATTTCAGCCGATGGGACGCTCATAACATGGAGCGGATTAGCGCCACACATTCCGGATTGACGGAATCGCCGATGACCGTCAGCCCAAGTCGAAGATTGTCCTCCGCCACGGCGTAGGCGGCTCGATAGCCGGCGTCGTCGAGCGAGCCGGGCGCTATTCCCGAAGCGCGAATCCCCTGTTCGATCGAATCGATTCTCAGCCAGACAGCGCCGATTTCGCGGGCGAGCGTTCGCGCGATGGCGGATTTTCCGGTTCCCGGCAGGCCGCCAAAGACAATCAGCATCGTGTGATCGTTCCCGCAATTTGGATGTGGATCAAGTAATCAAATCGATCGGGTCGCCCCCGTCGAAGCGGATGCGCAAGCGCCCCGCCTCGTCGCGCAGGCGCAGGCCTCGATATTTGGCGAGGTAACGGATCCCGACGATCGCCGCGGCAAAACCCGCGGCCGCGCCGACGCCCAGCGCCCAGCGCGGACCGAACCTGTCGGCGACCCAACCGACGATCGGCGCGCCGATCGGCGTGCCGCCCAAGGCGACGGCGAGGCGGATCGCCATCACGCGCCCGCGCATGACCGGCTCGGTCGATAGTTGCATCAAACTGTTCGTTGCATTGCTGAAGGTCAGCGCGGATGCGCCGATGAGGATGAGAGCGAGGCCGAACAGCCAGATGTCGGGCATGATCGCGGCCAACGCGCAGCCGAACCCGAACATAGCGGCGCCGCCGAACAGAAGCTCGAGGCGGGGTTTCGCCCGCCCGGCGGCGAGCAGTGCACCGGCGATGGTTCCGATCGCCAAGACCGACGTCAACAACCCGTATTGTCCCGCCCCGGCGTGAAAGACGCTGACGGACATGGTCGAAATGAATATCTGGAAGTTGAACCCGAACGTGCCGATCAGAAGCAGCATGAGGAGCACGGCTCTCAAGTCGGGACGCCTCCAGACGTAGCGAAAACCTTCGAGGAGGCTCCCTTTGGTTCGCGGCGCTCTGTGGCCCAAATGAAGTTCGTCGATGCGCAGCAGACCCAGCGAGCCGAGGACGGCGGCAAAAGAGGCGGCGTTGATGAGGAATACCCAGCCCGAGCCGACGGTGGCGATAAGGATTCCGGCGATGGCTGGGCCGATCATCCGCGCGGCGTTGAACGACGTGGAATCCAGCGCAACCGCGTTGTGGAGGTCGGCTTCTCCGACCAGTTCGCAGGCAAAGGTCTGGCGCGCCGGCGAGTCGAACGCGGTGACGCAGCCGAGCAGGAACGCGAACACGTAGACATGCCACAACTCGACGAGCCCGGCGACGGTGAGGACGCCAAGACCCATGGCAAGCGCGCCCATCGCCGCCTGGGTGGCGATAAGGAGCTTGCGCCGGTCGAGATGGTCGGCCGCAAAGCCGGTCAAAGGCAGCAACAGAAGATGCGGTCCGAACTGCAGCGCCATCACCACGCCGAGGGCGGTCGCATTGTTGTGGGTCAATTGGGTGAGCACGAGCCAACCCTGGGCGATGCGCTGCATCCAGGTTCCCACGTTGGACACCAGCGCGCCGGCCGCCCATATCCGGTAGTTGAAGCCGTTCAGCGAACGGAAGGCGCCTTTCACCGGGCCGCTCCCCAACATGCGATCTGCGTGGCGGACATGGTCATGCGCGATCGCTGTCGAGGAGAGCAATGATCTCCCGGGTCGACCCGGTTTCGCCCAGCCTCGGGAAGATCCGCGCGAAGCTGTTGCTGTGCGCCTCGGGGCTCCTATCGGTCATGGCGTCGACGGCGAGGATCACCTCGTGAACGGCCGTGGCCTTGCGGATCTGACGCAGCTCATCCAGCAGCGGCTCGTCGATCTGCAGCCGTCCAGCGGTGTCGATGATGACGACGTCGCAGTTGAGCCTCGTTGCCTCCGCGACGCCGCGCGCGGCCAGCTGCGCAACCTTGGCTTTCCCATCCGGGATGGTCACCGGGATCTGGTTGTCCAGCCCCAACTTCTGGAGCTGTTGCACTGCCGCAGGTCGCGTGATATCGGCTGCGACCAGCATCGGCCTGTGGCCGTCGCGCCGGATGGCCACGGCGAGCTTGGCGGCGGTGGTGGTCTTGCCTGACCCCTGGAGCCCGACCAGCATGATCACGGTCGGGGGGTGCGACTGGTACTGAATCTTGCGTTGCTCACCGCCGAGCAGGGCGACGAGCTCGTCGTTGACGATCTTCACGATCTGCTGCCCGGGCGTCAGTGACTCGAGTACGTCGCTGCCGATCGCGCGCTCGCGGATCCTGTCGACGAAGGCGCGGGCCACTCGGAAGTTGACGTCAGCTTCGAGCAGGGCGACGCGGACCTCGCGCAACCCGACCTCGACGTCCTCCTTGGTCAGCCGGCCGCGTCCGGAGAAGCGGCGGAGTGCGGTGGCGAGTCGATCACTGAGTGCTTCGAACACGGTCAGGCGCCCACCGCCAGCGTCGTTGCCAGCCGGGCGCGCAGCCCGGCCTCAATGCGATCACGCCGGTCGAGCTCGGAAGCGTGTCCGAGGCGATCCTCGAAGTGCTCGAGCTGTGCCAGCGCCCGGCGAACGAGGTCGTGGGCGCCGCTCCGGGTGCATGCGAAATGCTCGGCAAGCTCGGTGAACGACCAGTCCTCGTGGAGATGGAGCCGGCAGGCCTCGCGCTGGTGACTGGTGAGCATGGCGCCGTACACGTCGAGGAGCCGCTCCTGCAGAACGCGGGAGGTCAATGCCTGGGGGGTGGATCGATCTGTCAAGGGCAAGACCTTGACATGCTACCCGATCCGCCCGAATTGACGGCCGGCCGCGCCAGAGCCGGCGACCGGGCCGGTGGCGCACCACCACCGAGACACCAGCCGCCGGCTCCTGAGGAATCGCTCTAAGCGGCGGCAGTCTCCCCGATACGGGTCGCCGTCTCGGTGGACGCCACGCGTGTGCGGGCGGGGATCAACGCTGCCGCGACAGCCCCAACCGCGACCACCCCGCCGCCGACGATCACCGCCGGCGTCAGCCCGGCCACGAAGGTCGCACCCGAGATGTACCCGCCCCAGTGAGCGAAGATCGACGCAAGCACGGTGACCCCGAGGACACCGCCGAGCTCACGAATGGCGTTGTTGGCCCCCGACGCCTTGCCCTCCTCACGGGCGCTCACCGAGCTGAGCACGACGTTCGCAACCGGCGCGAAGAACATGCCCATGCCGACGCCGCTGAGAACGAACGGGATGATGAAGGCCGAGTAGGGCACGGTCGGCGTCACCACGAGGCCGATCCAGATCAACCCGGTCGCCTGGAGGGCCAGCCCGATCGCCATCAGCGTGCGGCCGTTGATCCGATCCGAGAGAGCACCGGCTGTCGGTGCCACGATGATCGGCATCGCCGTCCACGGGAGAATGCGCAGGCCCGCGGAGAGCGGAGAAAGTCCCTGCACGGTCTGGAAGAACTGGGCGAGCAGGAAGACGCTGCCGAACATCCCGAAGAACATGAACAGCGAGGCTGCGTTGGCGCCACTGAACGTGCGGTTGTTGAAATAGCGGATCGGCAGCATCGGTGCCTTGGAGCGAAGCTCGTAGGCGACGAACCCGACCATCAACGCCACGCCGACGCCGAGGGTGCCGAGGATCTCCGGGCTCGTCCAGCCCTGTTGATTGGCACGCACCAGTCCCCAGACGATCGCGAACAGACCGGCGCTCGCGATGACCAGACCGCCGAGATCGAGCTGGCTGTCTGCACCGCGGGTCTCACTCAGACGAGTCCGCGCGAGTGGGGCGAGCAGCAGGCCGATCGGCACGTTTACCCAGAAGATCCAGTGCCACGAGATGCCCTGGACGATGGCGCCACCGACGATCGGTCCGACCGCGACGGCGAGGCCGCCGATACCTCCCCACGCGCCGAGCGCGACCCCGCGACGGTTCGCCGGGACGGCCGCACTCAGGATGGTTAGTGTCAACGGTGTCACCATCGCTGCGCCCGCGCCCTGGATGGCGCGCGCCACGATCAACATGGTCGCGCTGGTGGCCAGCGCGGACCCGGCGGAACCGAGCGTGAAGACGGCGAGCCCGATCGAGAAGACCCGCCGTCTACCGAAACGATCCCCGAGCGCGGCGCCGGTGAGCAGGAGGACCGCGAACGTCAGCGTGTACGCGTTGATCGTCCACTCCAGCTGCTGAAGGTTTGCGTTGAGGTCGTGACGGATCACCGGCAAGGCGGTGGTCACGACCAGGTTGTCGAGGGTGACCATGAACAGCGCGAGCGAGGTGATCGCGAATGTCCAGATGACCTGGGACCGTCGAGCCATGGTGCCGTTCCTCCGTGATTGGTTGCTGGTGGATCTCTTGTTTCGGTCGATCCTAGTGATTACTCACTCACTTCGATGGGCAAAAAAAATGCCGGGCTCACAGCCCCAGCTTGGCGTTCATCGCGCAGCCCTCGATGAGCCGCATCGCCCATGCCTGGGGCTCGTCGATCTGACCCATCATGGCCAGAACATTCAGGAGCATCCCCTGGGCGAGGAACGAGCTGAGTCGCGCCGAGCCGAGACCGGTGAGTCGCTCCACCAGGCGGACCAGCTCACCGAATCCCTCGGCGACGACGGCACGAATCGCGGGATCGTCGCAGGCGGCATACGACTGCAGTTGCGCCCGCAGCCTGAGCGGGCTCCTGCGGATCTCGTCGATGTACGCATCCCCCATCGCCGCCAATGCCGCGTCGCCCTCGAGACCTTTCGCCGCCCGCTGGAACAGCGACTCGGTGTCCTCGAAGCATCGCTTGATCGTGGCGACGATCAACTCTCGCTTGGTGCCGAAGAGCCGGAAGAGATACGGCTGGGAGATGCCGGCCATCCGTGCGATCACATCCGTCGACGCACCCTCATAGCCGCGCTCGGCAAAAACCGTCACAGCGGCTTCGAGGATCTGCTCGCGCCGTTCCGGTGCGGTGAGCCGTTCGCTGGTCGCTGTGGGGGTCACGAGACGTGATGGTAGTGAGTACTCACGACCTTGTCAAGAGGCGGGGGTCAGGGAGTTGACCCGAAGAGCGCGTCGAGGTAGGCGGCCGGGTCGAAGACGTTGAGATCGTCGAGATCCTCGCCCATGCCGACGAGCTTGACCGGGACCTTCAACTGCTCCTCCACCGCGAGGAGCGTCCCGCCTCGCGCGCTCCCGTCGAGCTTGGTGATCACGAGGCCGGTCAACCTGGTCGTCTCGTGGAACGCGAGCGCCTGCCGCATCGCGTTCATGCCGGTGGTCGCGTCGACGACGAGGAGCACCTCGTGAGGCGCCTCGGGGATCAGGCGTTCCACCACCCTGCGAATCTTGCCCAGCTCCGCCATGAGGTTGACCTTGGTGTGAAGCCGCCCGGCGGTATCGACGAGGACCACGTCGATCCGGCGAGCCTCCGCGGCCTGGATGGCATCGAAGACCACCGCACCCGGGTCGGCACCCGGTTGATGCGCGACCACGTCGGTACCGGCACGGTCCGCCCAGACGCGCATCTGGTCGATCGCCGCCGCTCGATAGGTGTCGGCCGCGGCGATGAGCGAGCTCCGGCCCTCCTCACGCAGCCGGTACGCAAGCTTGCCGATCGTCGTGGTCTTGCCGCTCCCGTTGACGCCGACCACGAGCACCACGCTGGGCACCGCTCCGAGGTTGAGCGACCGGTCATGGGTGTTCATGACCGCGAGGATCTCCGCCTTGAGCGCCCCGATCGCCGCAGCACCGTCGGCGAGCTTCTCCCGGCGGGCCCGCTCGCGGAGCGCGGCGGCGAGCCGTTCCGAGAGCTCCACCCCGCAATCGGCGGCGATGAGGACCTCGGTCAGCTCGTCGAAGAAGGCGTCGTCGAGCTTCCGTCCGGGTGCGGCAAGGCCGTGCATCTCGGCGCTGAATGCGCTCGACGCCTTGTCCATGCGGCCCGATACCCGCCGCCACCAGGCGCTCCGCCGTACCGGTGCGACCACCTCGTCGGAGGTCACCCGGCCACCCTGCGCAGCGACGCCGTCGGCGAAGCGACGACCTCCGCCTCGTCGAATCGAACCCCGAGCACCGAGCTCGTGCCGTCGGCGTCGATGGTCACGCCCCAGAGCGCGTCGGCCGCGGCCATGGTGATGTGGTTGTGGGTGACGACGAGGAACTGCTGCGTGGCACCGAGCCGGCGGAGCAGCCTGGTGAATCGGATCACGTTGCTGTCGTCGAGGGCCGCGTCGACCTCGTCGAAGACGTAGAACGGGCTCGGGTTCACCTGCTGGAGCGCCAGGACCACGGCCAGCGCGGTCAGGGCTCGCTCGCCGCCGCTGAGCAGCCGGAGCGGCGTCTGGCGCTTGCCCGGCGGCTGGGCGAGGATCTCGACGCCGGGGCGGCGCTCCGCCCGTGGTGGTTCCACGCCGTCGAGATCGAGCACGGGCTCCGGCTCCTCGAGCCGCAGCGTCGCCTTGCCCCCCGGGAACAGCTCCGCGTAGAGCTCCTGGAAGTGGAAGGACACCGCGCCGAAGACCGTGTCGAATCGCTGCTCTATCTCCCGCTCGAGATGGCGGGCCATGGCACGAAGGTCGGCGCAGGCGCGGGCGAGGTCGTCACGCTGCGCGGCGACGGTGAGCACCCGCGCCGTCAGCGCCTCGTGCTGCTCGGGTGCGAGCGCGTTGACGGCGCCCAGGGCGGCGATCCGGCGCTCGAGGCGCACGATCTCCCGTTCGGCCCGCTCCGCCGCGGCGGGATCGAGCTCGATCGAATCGTCGTCACTCAGGTCCCGCACAGCGTCGGCATGCTCCGCGACCTGCGCTTCGCAGGCAACGACCTCGAACTCCGCGGCCTGGAGCTCGTCGCCTGCGCGCGCGACAGCCACCGCGACCTCCGCATGCTCGGCCTCGAGCGCCATGACCGCGAGCTCGAGCTCAGCGATGGGTTGTGCGACCAGGTCGTATTCTCGCTGAGCGGTCGACTGCTCCAGAGCCGCACGCACAGCCTCCCCTCGGCCCTGGAGCCCGTGGACGATCGCTGCCAGCGCGTCGCCTTCGGCGATGAGCCGGCGCGTTTCCGCCACGGCGAGTCGCGACCGTGCCGCGTCAAGCGCGCGGCGAGCAGCTTCGCGACGCTCTTCGATGTGCGCGCCCTCGGCCTTGGCTCTTGACAGGACGAGCTCTGCCTCCTCGGCGGCACTCCGCGCAGCCTCGGCCGCCGCGCGGACCTGGCCGGCGTGCGCCTCTGCGGACCCGGCTGCGCCTTCGAGGCTCGCATGCCGCTCGACCGCGGCTGCCAGCCGGCGATCGGCCACGGACTGCGCCTCGAGGGCCGCATCGGCCTCGGCTCTGCGGGTGATCAGCATCGTCGCGGCCCGCTCGGTCTGCGTTGCGGCGGTGTCGAGTGCCTGCTGAGCGCCGACCGCCAATGCGGCCGCAGCGGCTTCGCCTGCACGAGCCGCGCGATCCGCGTCGACGGCGACCGAGAGTGCCTGGTCGAGATCGTTGAGGCGATCCCGGGCGTTGGCCGCAGTGGCGACCGCTGCCGCCTCGAGGCGCTCGGAGCGATCGGCAGCCAGCGACGCCGCACGCTCATCACTGGCGAGGTCGATGGTGTCGACTGCCCGGCCTCCGCGCAGCCCGATCGGTGTCACCACCGTCCCATCACGAAGCACGGCGAGCGAGGCGCCTCGGGCGAACGTTTGCTGCGCCGAAGCGAGGTCAGGCGCAACCCAGACGCCGTGCAGCAGACGGCTCACAGCGCCAACCGCCTCGGGCAATACCTCGACGGCGCCGGACAGCAGCACGAACGGCTCAGGGGCGGGCTGCTCGATGACCGCGTCGAGGCCGGCGCGGACGAGGCGTTCGCGTGGGCCCTCTCGATCGAGATGGGCGGCCGCGGCCACCAGGTCGTCGACGAGCCACGCGCCGAGGTGCTCCTCCAGAGCCGCCGCCACAGCGCCTGCGAACTCGTCATTGGTGATCTGCAGGCAATCGACCAGGCGGCGCGCCCGGAGCGTGCCGGCGGCAACCGCCCGAGCGATTCCGCCGTCCGCCGCGCTGCCGCTGAGCCTGCCGCGAGCAGCCGCGAGCGCCGCGAGCGCGAGACGTGCCTCGCCGGCTGCGTCCGCGACCGCACGGTCGGCCGCATTGACCGCCTCCCAGGCCGCATCGACCGCGCTCCGCGCCTCACCGACGTTGGCGGCCGTGAGTCGCGCACGCTGCGCGGCCTGATTCGCCTCCGCCAGCCGCGCCGATAGCGAGGAGTCGAGCTCCGCAACGTGCGCGGCGGCCATCTCGGATTCGCTGACCAGAGCCGTCACGGCTGTCGCAGCCAGCTCCGCGCGCGCGATCGCGGCGCGCGAGTCGGCGGCGGCACTGGCGCGGTCGGTCTCCGCAGCGGCGAGTGCGCCGGCGGCGGCGGCGAAGCGTTCCTCGTCGATCGCGGATTCGGCGGCGGCTTCGGTGGCTGCGAGCCGCAGCCGGCCGGCCTCGCGTTCCAACAGGTCCCAGGTGCGCTGCTCATCACCCGCTTCGACTGCGGCAAGCGCCTCGGCCGCGGCGCGCGCCTCGGGCACGATCGCTTCGAGGTCGGCCACCGCAACCCCGCGTTGTGCCACCGCGGAACGAAGCCGGTCGGCGAACCGCCGCTGCAGCCCCTCGCCGCGTTCGACCTGGATCCTGGCCTCCTCGAGACGGCGAGCCGCCGCGTCACGATCCGAACGCGCGGCGTCAAGACGCTGGCGGGCCGCTTCGGATCGGTGCGCGAATGCAGCGTCCGCCTCGGACGCGGCCTCACACCGCCCGAGCGCCTGCTCCACGCGCCGGCGGGCGAGCTTGAGGCTCGCTCTTGCGGCGCGCCATTCCTCGTGCGCGAGGCTGCCCCGCAACTCGGTGAGGCGCTGGCTCATGGTCCGGAGCTCGATCGCGGCCACGGACTGTTCGCGCAGCTCGGCGAGCCGGGGCGTCGCGTCCTCGAGCAGGTCGGTCAGGCGCCGAACGATGACGTCGGCGCCATCGAGCCGGTGCGAGGCTTCTTCGCATGCAGCCCGAAGGGCTCGGACGCCGGCGGCCTGCTCGACCAGCGTCCGGCGCTGCGTTGGGGTGGCCTCGATGATCCCGTCGATATCGTTCTGCACGACGACCGCGTAGCCGTTCTGGGTGAGCCCGGTGCCGCCGAGCAGCCGCTCCAGGTCGCGAAGCCGGGCGTGGTCGCCGTTGATCCGGAACTCGGTGTCGCGGTCGCCGCGACCGACACGGCGGCTGACCGAGACCTCGGGGTCCTCCGAGGGCAGCGTGCCCTCCTCGTTGTCGATGACCAGCTCGACCTGCGCGAGCCCCATCCGCTGGCGGCCGCCCCCGCCGGCGTAGATGACCTCGTCCATGCGCTGCCCGCGCAGCTCGCGGGCGTTGGTCTCTCCGAGCGCCCAGCGCACCGCATCGACGAGGTTGCTCTTACCGCTCCCGTTCGGCCCGACGATGGCG
>PKWB01000195.1:35025-35194 GCA_003131685.1 Candidatus Dormiibacterota bacterium | reverse complement strand
CTTCGCTACCGGCGGGATGGTGCTCTCGGCGGCGGCCTTCATCCTTCTCGAGACCCTGCCGGTCAACTTCGGGTACATCTGGTTCGCCCTATTGCTGTTCGCCCTAGGGGCGGCGATGGGACTGTTCGCTTCGCCCAACCGGGCCCAGATCATGAACAGCCTGCCGCCG
>PKWB01000195.1:0-34970 GCA_003131685.1 Candidatus Dormiibacterota bacterium | reverse complement strand
TTCCTCGGCTACAACCCGATGGGCGTGCTGCTCGGCGCTTCCATCCATCACCTGCCGGCGGCCAAGGCGCAGATGTTGACAGGTCGCAGCTATTTCCCCAGTCTCATCGCGGCGCCCTTCGAGGCCGGGCTGCGGAAGGCGTTCGACTTCGCAGCTGTGGCCTGCCTGGTGGCGGCGGCGGCCTCCTGGTTGAGCGGCGAGAAGTACGTCCACAGTGATGTCGTGGAGACGGACGAGACCAGCGGCGACGCCGGGCATCCTGCCGTGGGGGCGGCCTTCGCCGGCGCCGGCAACGGCTCTGACGGCGGGGAGGGACCAGCCGGTCCGCAGCCCGTGCCCGCCNNCGGGTCCCCCGTGACGATCGGGTCCCGACGGTGAGCCCCAAGACGGCCGAGGCGGCCGACGTGGCTGGCGCCGAGGCGACTCCTGTCGCTCGCGGGACCGCCGAAGCGGCCTCCCCAAGTCCCGGGACTGCTGAGGCGGCGCCGGCCGCCCCCAGGACGGCCCAGCCGGCCCCGGCCTCCGGTGGCGTCGAGGACCTGCCGAGCCCGCTCATCTCGATCGGGGAGGCAGCCGAGCTCCTCGGCACGACAACCCGGACGCTCCGCTACTACGAGCAGCTCGGCCTGGTCCGGCCGTCGAGGCAGTCGAGCACGGCACAGCGCCGCTACGGCGCCGACGAGCTCGACCGCCTCCAACAGATCCGGGAGCTCCAGACCCTGCTCGGCCTCGACCTCGACGAGATCGGTGAAACGCTCGCGGCGTGGGACCATCTCGAAGAGCTGAAGGCGGAGTACCGGTCGGGTCCGCCGCCTGCCCGCCGGCAGGCCATCCTGGCAGAAGGGCTGCCCATCCTCGAGTCCCTCCGGCGGCGCGTGGAAGACCGCCAGCAGCAACTGGCCGTCTTCGCCTCGCACCTCGATGAGCGCATGAGGAAGTATCAAGCCGCCATGGGGAGCGCCGAGTCGCAGGACTGAGGTACAACACAGTGGTGCGTCTCGTCGTCATCGGAGGCGGCCCGGCCGGGACTGCGGCGGCGTCGACCGCCGCCCGCCTCGGAGCCGAGGTGGTGCTGGTGGAGAAGGACGTCATCGGCGGCGCGGCCAACCTGTGGGACTGCGTGCCGTCGAAGGCGCTCATCGAAGCGGCATCGGTGCGGCACACCGCGGCGAACGCCGAGCGCTTCGGGATCCACGTCGGTGACGTGGGGGTCGATTTCGCCGCGGTCATGGACCACGTCCACGGCGTCATCAGCGACATTGCGCGGCACGAGGACGAGTCGCATCTCGAGGCCGCAGGCGTTGTCGTGCGACGTGGGCGCGCCGCGCTGGTTGATGCACATACGCTCGCCGTCGACGACGATCGTTTCAGCGCGGAACACCTGGTGGTGTGCACGGGAAGCAGGCCGGCGATCCCCGCGATCGACGGCATGGACACGGTGCCGTACCTCACCAACGAAACCATCTTCGAGCTGCACGAGCAGCCGCGCCGTCTGCTCGTCCTCGGTGCCGGTGCGGTTGGACTCGAGCTCGCGCAGGCGTTCGCCCGGTTGGGGACTGACGTGGATGTCATCGGCGTCGAGGCGGCGTTCCTTCCACGTGAGGACCCGGAGATTGCGACCGTCATGCGCGACATTCTCGGGTCGGAGGGCCTTCGCTTTCATCTTGGCGTGCAGCCGGTGCGCTTCGCACGCGCGGAACGTGGCGTCGAGCTGACGGTTCGCGACGGCGCGGGCGAGCGCCTGCTCGCCGGCGATCAGATCCTCGTTGCCACCGGCCGCAGGGCGAATACTGAGGGCCTCGGACTCGAAACCATCGGTGTGCGCGCGGGGGAGCGCGGCATCGTGGTGGATGCGCATCTGCGCACATCGGTGCACGGCATCTTCGCGGCCGGCGACGTCACCGGGACGCTGCCCTTCACCCACGTCGCCGCGTACCAGGGGCGGCTTGCCGCCAACAATGCTTTCGAGCGTCAGCAGGCGGCGTCATATCGGGTGATCCCGTGGGTGATCTTCACCGACCCCGAGATCGCCCATGTCGGGCTCACCGAACCCGAGGCGCGGCGAGCGCACGGCGACAGCGTGCGCGCGGTCACGCTCCCGTTCACAGCCGTCGACCGCGCCGTGATCGCGCGCCGCACCAGGGGCCTGATCAAGGTCGTCACCGGTGGCAGGCCCATGCTCGGTCATGCGGGCGGCGGAACCATCCTCGGCGCCCACATCGCGGGACCGGGTGCCGGTGAGTTGATCCACGAGTTCGTGGTCGGGATGCAGGTGCACGCGTTCAGCGGGCGGCTGGCCCAGGCGGTGCACGCCTACCCGTCGATGTCGGTCGGGGTGCAGCAGGCGGTGGCCCGGTTGTTCGATGGCGGGCGCGCCACCGCCGGCGAGCTGCGCGAGGACCTGGTGCCCTGAGGGCTCAGTCCTCGGCGACCACCCGGTCGAGCGCCGCCTTGATGATCCCGTAGCACTCGCACGAGACCGACTCGAGGCCCTCCCGATCCACGATGGTGACCCGGCCCCGGTGGTATCGGATCAGCCCCGCGGACTGCAGGAGCCCGGCCGAGAGGGTGACCGTCGCGCGGCGCGATCCGAGCATCTGGCCGAGGAACTCGTGCGTGATCGCGAAGGTGTCGGTGCCGACGCGATCGTGGCTCATGAGCAGCCACCGGCTGAGCCGCTCCTCGTTGGAGTGCAGGCGGTTGCACGCGGCCGCCTGCGAGATCTGCCCGAAGAGCGCCTGCACGTACTTCTGCACCAGGTCGCGGAACGCGGGCAGCCGTTCGAGCCCCCTGGCGAACTCGCCCGCCTCGATGCGCAGCGTCCTTCCCGCGACCTGTGAGATCGCGCGGACGGCGAGCGATCCTCCGGGGACGAGCGGCACCCCGACGATCCCCTCGTTGCCGATCGTCGCCACCTCGACGATGTTCCCGTCGGCGAGCGGCGTGACCAACGAGATCACCCCGTCGACCGGGAAATGGATGTACGAGATGGGCTGTCCAGGATCGAAGATGACGGTCTTGACGCTCAGGTGCGCAGGTCGAAGATGCTGGATGAGCGCGTCGCGCTCCTCGTCCGGTAGCGCCTCCAACAGGTGGTTGCCTGCCGGCGCGGTGAGGGTGGTGGTCTTTCCCATTGGACCAAGGTCGAGATTACCGCAGCGGCCCCGATTAGGGCAACGTTGAGGAGTCCCCATGGGAGAATCCGGGAGCCCAGCCGATGTAGCTCAGGGGTAGAGCAACCGCCTTGTAAGCGGTTGGTCGGGAGTTCGAATCTCCCCATCGGCTCCGATGCTCCCAGTATCCCAATTCCCATATAGCGTTTCCTCGCGTCCCCATACCATCCCAACCGCCTCGCAATGGTGTATTCTCTGCAACAGGCGGCACCATCAGTAGAGAGGGTTAGCCACAAACCCGCTGAGTCGCTGAGGATCAGGCAGTGCCAAAGCTGGCCTTGGTAGCTCCGAAACCGGACGCGGGAACGACGCTGCAGCGGCTCATCGAGGAGTTCCTGCAGGCGCCGACGAAAACGGGCGAGACGCGCTCTCGGAAGACTGGCCTCATCTACCGCGACGCCCTCGAAGGTGTGCTCCTGCCCTACTGCACGAGGGCCGGAGTCGCCGAGCCGGCGCAGTTGACTGACCGGCACATGAAGGAGCTCACCGAGGGGCTGCTCGACGGCACCGGCTCCCGCTCTGGCCGTCCTCTGGCGAAGGCGACGGTCCACAGCTACGTCAGGGCGATCAACACGTACCTCGCCTGGGCGAAGGACTCAGGCGAGACGATTGGGGCCAAGGCTCAGCGCCCGAAGCTCGAGCGGCGCATCCTCGACGTGCTCAGCCGCAAAGAGATCGAGGCGATGGAGAACGCCGCGGCGCTGGAACGGGACAAGCTAGTCGTCCGGACGCTCGCCGACTCAGGGATCCGTCTCGGCGAGTTGCTGAAGCTGAGTAGCGATGACGTCCTCACCGAGGGTCGACGGCATTTCCTCCGGGTGCAGGGGAAGGGCAGCCGGGACCGGAAGGTGCCCATCGCACCTGTTCTCGCCCAGCGGTTGAAGCGCTTCGCGCAGCACACCCGGCGGGAATCGCCGAGCACTCGGCTCTTCCTCGCCAGCAAGCGCAGCGCCCGGACGGGCGACTATGCGGCGCTCACCCAATCGGGGATCCAGCAGATGATCCGGCTCCTGGCGCTCGACGCCGGCATCACCAAACGGGTCTATCCGCACCTGTTCCGACACAGCTTCATCACCTGGCAGCTCGAGGGCGGTCTGAACCCGATCCTGCTGTCCCGGATCGTCGGCCACGAGTCGCTGACCATGATCAACCAGGTCTACGCGCACGTGACCATGGACACCGCCTACGACGCCCTGATGCGGTCGCTGCTGGCCGAATGAGGCTCCCCCTTGTCGCTCTCCGTGAAGCCGGTTATACCGTGGCGGCATGGTCCGCAAAAGACTGCCGGTCACCTCTGAAAAAGGGCGGACATGGGAGTGGACATGGGAGTGGACACGGCGACCATCCTGCGGAACTCAGTTCAAATAGGACATAATCATGGACATGAGCGTGGACATGTCGGCGACCTTCGACCCCATGGCGGACTATCCCTGGCTTTCGTTCCGACCACCGGATCTTTCAAGGGCCCCCTACAGCCTTTGGATGAAGCTCGGTGAAATCGGAGCGTTGATCGACCAAATCTCAGCGGTTCCCCTCATACCCTCATATGCGGAGGAAATGCACAAGGTCTTCCTAGCGAAGGGTGCCCTCGCCACTACGGCCATTGAGGGAAACACCCTCACTGAGGCGCAGGCGCGCCAGCAGTTGGACGGGAAGCTTGACCTACCTCCGTCGCAGGAGTACTTGGCTAAGGAGATCGCCAACGTCCTCGGGGCCTTGAACGGGATCCTTGACGCCTGCCGGCGACATGAACCTCAGGCACTATCCCTCGGTCGCGTCTGCGCGTTCAACGGAGCCGTTCTCGCTGGTCTTGAGCTAGCGGATGAAGATGTGGTTCCTGGACAAATCCGACACGATTCGCGGGGTGTCGGACCGTACAAAGCTCCGCCACCCGATACCTGCGAGTACCTTCTCGACCGGCTGTGCGGCTGGCTCGAGGGTCCGGATCTCGCGAACCCTGCTCTGGATTCGGTGACCCTTGGGTTTCTGAAAGCGGTGATCGCTCACCTATACCTGGTCTGGATACACCCATTCGGTGATGGCAACGGGCGCACCGCGCGACTGATCGAATTCCAAATTCTTCTGAATGCTGGGGTTCCCTCGCCTTCGGCGCAGCTTCTCTCTAACCACTACAACCTGACCCGCATGAACTATTACCTGTGGCTGGACAAGGCGCGACGCGCGGGCGACGGACTAACCGGGTTCCTGCTCTATGCGGCGGAGGGATTTGTAGACGGCCTGAAGACACAAATCGAGATGATTCGGCTTCAGCAATGGGAGCTCGCATGGCAAAGCTATGTCCGCGAGGTAATGGCTAGCGATCGCACGCCCAAAGGGCATCGCCAGCAAGAGGTAATGCGTCACCTTGGGCCAGCTGCGCACGCTTCCGAGATTCCGCTCCTCAATCCTTCGCTGGCCGCGATCTATGCCGGGGTTTCCCCCAAGACGCTCAATCGTGACCTCGAAACTCTCACGCGCAAGGGGTTGCTTCTCCGCGACGATCAAGGCCGCTATCTCCCTAATCGAGAGCGACTGCTTGCGTTCTTCCCGTTTGTCGTCGAACCAGAGAACTCGGTGACCGACACGACGCCGCGAAACTGAAGATGTAATCTCCACGAAGTAGGGCCGCGCTGCTTGAACAGCCGGCCCCGTGGCCACCCCTGCATTCACCAGGAGCGACATGGCAAAGATACGCGACGTGATGGGGTCATCACACCCCCATCAACCCCCCTGGGCCGATCTCATTCCGGGCCCACGTGATCCCCTCCCACGTCAGGTCGAGGAATATCTCGAATGGCTGACGGTCGTACGCAACCGGCCGCAGACCACGGTTCGCACCTACCGCCAGGACCTTGCGAAGTTCGCGGCGTTCCTGTCGACACAGGTCGACATACGGAGCCCGGACATCCTCGAGGGACTCGATAGGACAGTCCTCCGCCACTACCAGGTGGAGCTCGCCGATGTGCTCCCCCATCCGCGGACCCGGGCCCGCGCCCTGGTCGCCCTGCGCTCGTTCCTGCGCTTCAGCTGCGACGAGGGCTGGACCGACAAGGATCTCAGCCGGATGATCACCATCCCGCGCTTCGTGATGACCGACGTCCATCCGGTGCAGACCGAGGACGTGCCCAAGCTCCTCGCGGTGCTGCCCACCGGCAACCTCCGCGACCTTCGTGATCGCGCCCTGATCGCCTTCCTGCTGAGCACCGGTTGCCGGATCGCTGAGGCGTGCTCGCTCGACCGCGCCGACTTCCGGCTCAGCCAGTTCCGCGTGCTCGGCAAGGGTGGCAAGTACCGGAGCGTCTACTGCACCGTCGGAGCGCTGGCAGCGGTGCAGGACTACCTGCAGGCACGCGGTCCAGATCCCTCGCCGGCGCTGTTCATCAGCGTCGCCCGCAAGGACATGTACCGCGGCAAGGCGCGACCCGGCAACCGCCTCAGCACTGACGGCGCCAGGCGAGCCTTCACGGCGCTACGGGAGCGGCTGAGCGGCGATCCGGAGGCCTTCCGGCTGCTCAGCGCCTTGCACAGCCCCCACGTGCTCAGGCACACCGCCGCGACCACGCTGCTCGAGGCCACCGATGGCGATGTGCGCCTCGTCCAGGAGGTGCTCGGCCACGCGACGCTGTCGACCATGACGACCTACACGGAGATCACCGACCGCCGCAAGCGGGAGGCGTATCGCCGTCTCGGTGACTACCTGCGTGACGTCGGGGCGCGCGTCGATGGATAGGGTTATCGACATTCGCAAGCGGCTTGAGGAGCGTCAGGCCACCCGTGACGGATTACTCGCCGAGCAGCAGGACGCGCTTCTCAATCCCAAGTATTCGCGAGCGCTCTACGCGGTGACGCTTGCGCTCACTGCCTATGTGGGGCTCACCGGCGAGGAATTCGCGGGCGTCCTCGAGCGGGCACGGACGGCCGGGAGCATCAACGACGCCGCCGAGGACGCCCTTGCGGAGCTGAGAGAGAACCTGGGCGAGTCGTTTGAGTAGCATCTTTGCCGTCCTCGGGGCGTTCGGTTGATTTACCTCGAGACCGACGCGCAAGATGCGGTTCTGGCGTTGCCAACTGTCAGGCGACGCACCATATCAGGGGGGCCTTTAATGCGTCGTCTCATCACTATCGCCGCGGTGGGTGCCATCTTCCTTCTGACCGGCGTGACAGCGATGGCTGGGCCAGGCTTTACTGGGACAGCAGCTGGGAGGGATGTCGACTCTACCAATGCGAGCGTCTGCAACACCGTGCCGGGTGGAGGTGGAGGCTCCTGCGTCTACAAGGTTCATGGGACGTACTACGACGACAACAAAATCCTGGTTGACGGCACGTACACCGGCACTGAGACGATCAACTGGGCGCTGGCAGCGGTCAACCCCAATTACAACAATGAAAACTGCGCCCCGGTCAGCGGGACCATCACATTCAAGCGCACCGGCAAGAGTGGCACACTGGTGACTCAACTGGCGTCCAGCGGCCCCGGCAGCTTCAGCTTTGCGTGCGAGACGCCGCCCGTTCCGGCCTTCGTCGGGTGGCGCGACATCCACCTGATGCTGCAGGTCACGAGCGTAACAGGCTATTTCAAAAACCTCGTCAAGAATCCAGCGGGTAGCTTCATCAACTGGGACGGCACCTCGGTGCCGTCGAGCACAGGTCGGATCGACTATGTAGGACAGGGGCCAGCCCTGTCCTAAGTACGCCAACGGGGACAGCAGCTCCAGTCGTGCGCTGCTGTCCCACAGCCGTGCCCCTGATGGCCGTGGCTCAGGACGCCGCGACCATCGATGACGGCGTGGTCGACGTGCTCCCACCCTGGAATATGAGTGGTGAGGTCAGTAACCAACGCCGCCTCGAATCGTTCTATCCGCCGAAGGGGACAGAGGCCCCCGGCGCGATGCCAGGGGCCTCCTTCAGGAAGGGAATGAGTTGCGGTGCGGCGGTGAGCCTACTAAACCGACCTGTACTTGCAGCACTCCAAACAGAGTCGCCGCCCGCCTGTGCCGAGCACCTCGTTGTGGTCTTCGAGGATCTTCTGCCCGCGCTGGCACTCGCTCCGGTCGTGATAGACCTCGATGGCATCGTCACCGTAGCGCAGCGAATAGACACGCGAGTAGAACGCCGGCATCGTCCCCATGCCCCCACGTATCGAGCACCTGGGGTGGGGTCGGTCCGCCAGCCGAAATAGCGTCAGTCCGGCGCGAAGTCGTCCTCTTGCGCGGCGACCTCGGACGCTGTCAGCCGATAGCCGCAATCCACACACTTGGCGACGGGACGGTCGGGTGCCTCCAGGAAGAGTTGCTCGATGAGCACCGATGGAAAGGTCAGCGGGATGACGCGGTCACTCGCGCAGTTCCCACAGACGAGCATTGCGCGCGCAATAGTCGCAGGACGCGGACAGCCCGGTCTGTCCGCGAGGGGACCGTCGATTGACCGACTGCGACCGGCCTATGCTGGGCGTAAGGGCCGGGCGAGCCTAGAGTCACTTCCCCTGGCGAGCGGCCATACATCTCCCTCGCGTGGACAGGGTCCTCGCCCGACCCCCTTCCCACCGGCCTCAGCCAACGACCAGCTGGGTGCCGGCGCCGAAGTTGCCCTGGTCGAGATACACACCGGTCGCCGTCTGAGAACCGTTCAACGTTGCGTACGAGAAGACAATGAACTCAACCGTTGAGGATGACGGAACGATGTTCTTGAACTTGCCGGTCCCGCTGACGACCTGATCGTAGTAGTCGCCCATGCGATTGAAGCCGTTATAGGACTCCGGCACCTCGCAGATGAGGGACCCAGGACTTGTCCCTGTCATCAGCTTGGTCTTGAGAACGCTCGACCCCGATGTGAAGGTCATGGTGCCACTGACCTGAGCGCAGTTCTCGCCGTTGTTGGAACCATAAGTGGCCCAGTTGACCGTCAACGCGCCGGTGTACTTGCCGGTGCCGAGCAGCGCGGCGTTGGCCTGCGCCCCCTGCCCACCCATGGTGATGTAGGTACCGTGAACGGAGAGGTTGCACAATCCGCCGCCACCCATGATCGCACTGCACGCGGCGACGTTGTTGGTAGCAGTGCTCAGGCCGTCGAAGACTCCTTCGGGCTGCGGGCTTCCGGCGTGGACAGCGATGACGGTGCCTGCCAGCGCGACGGTGGCAACGCCGGCGGCGATGATGGGCAATCGACGCATTCGGGTCCCTCCCTGATGGGGCGCGCCGCACGTGAAGCGTGCGACGGCATTGGTGCATATTGCGCGGCGGCCATGGCCTTTATCAAGGGGCACCATCCGGCGCCCTCGAGAAAGATCCCTTTAGCGTCGTGGCCGTGCCGGTAAACCGCGGCCGCAGTCTCGCGAGTTGCTCCGCTGCCATCGCTGCCGCCATCGAGGCCGACGCCTAGGCCAGGCAAGAGCGGGAGGAAGCCGCTCGTCGGCGGTCACTGTGAGGATGCGTGGCGGTCAGCCTGACGGACGCAACGCCGAGCGTCGCGCGAGTGCCGCCTCGAACACGTCCCCCAACCCCGGGGGTAGGGTGCTCGATCCGGCGGGCTGACGGCTCTGCGGGGCTAGGCGGCCCACTTCTCGATGAGCGTCTGGTTATTCGCACCGTTGAAGTAGCTGCCGGCGGCAATACAAAAGCTCGTGCTCGCACACCAGACGCCGTTGAGCTGGTTGTCCTGAGTGGCGCTAGTGTTGGGCGAGCTCACGATGCTCCAGCTGCTCCCATTCCACTTCTCGATGCGAGTCTGGAAATTCGTGGCGTAGGTAGAGCCGACGGCCATGCAGAAGCTGCTGCTGACGCAGCTCACCCCGGTGAACTGGCTGAAGGGCGAACTCAACGTGCGCCAACCGCTCCCATTCCACTTCTCGGTGAGAGGCTGATTGATGTTGAAGAAGTAGCCGGTGGCGAGGCAGAAACTCTTGCTGACGCAACTCACGCCACCGAGGTAGTTGGAATGAGTGCTGCTGATGTTGGGTGGACTCAGCAGCCACGTAAGGCCGTTCCACTTCTCAATGAGGGCTTGTCCGTTCGTATCTGAACCGTTGGAGTAGTCGCCGACCGCCATGCAGAAACTGGCGCTAGTGCAGCTCACTGCTTCGAGGAAGTCGAACACGCTACCGCTTTGGTTAGGCGAATTCACTAATCTCCAGGTGGTCCCGTTCCACTCTTCGATGAGAGTTAGTTCGGAGTTGGCGTAGAAGCCGACAGCTACGCAGAAGCTGCCGCTGACGCAGCTCACGCCGGTCAGGTAGTTGCCGCCGACGGGGTTGGGCGAGCTGACTACGCTCCAGCTGGTCCCGTTCCACTCTTCGATGAGGGCCTGGTCGGCCGTGGCGTAGTAATAGCCGACAGCCATGCAGGAACTCGTGCTCGCGCAGCTCACGCCTTCGAGTTGCACGCTGCTGTTGTTCGGCGAGCTGACCACGCTCCAGCTGCTCCCGTCCCACTTCTCGATGAGGGCCTGCTCGGCCGTGCCGTAGTTAGAGCCGACAGCCATGCAGAAGCTGAGACCGACGCAACTCACACTGTTCAGTTGGTTGTCCCCACTGCTGGCCTTGGGCGAGTTCACCAAGCTCCAGTGAAGTGACGCAGCTTGCCCAGCGCCACCTGGGGTCAGCGCGACGAAGGCAGCCGCAACGGCTCCGGCCAGCGCTGTGCGCCTGAGGTTTCGACGCACGCCATAGTCTCCCAATCTCAGCGACCGCGTCCGGGTGAGGAGCGCCCTCGAAAGCTCGAGGACTAGGTCCATGCGATCTGTTCCGAGTGTACTAGTTCACAAACGCGTACATCTAAAGAGACGGGTCTAACCGGTCCCGACCTCGCGTTGCACTCTCCTGCCGTCGTCGCTGTCGCAAAGGACGATGAACTCCTCGAGCTCGCGCGGCTGGCGATGCAGCCCGTCCAGTCGCCAGATCATCACTCCATCGCGCCGACCGAGTTCAATGTCGCTCACACGTCGCTGGTACTCGGGGCTCGGCGTCTTGGTGTTGAACGCGCTGAGATTGTCCTCGTCATATACCTGAGCAACGCTCCAACCGCGCCGCTTCGCCTCCTCAAGGCAATCGGCTTCCTGGCGTTGCACACCTAACGGCTCGCCTGAGGGGTCGTGGGAGATACGAGCGTAGACGGCAGCAGACGTCGGGGCGGTGTGTGGCATCGCCGCAGCATCCGTCGCAGTTCGCGTGTGTGCTTATGGCGACGTCCCGACGCTGTGTGACCTACGCGCTGACCTTCAGCGAGTAGTTCGGATGGAGGCCGTATGGGAACGGACGCGCCGGCCCCGCGACCATGCCGAGACTGTAGGCGTAGAGCTTGCCGTCGCCCGAGCCGACGTAGACGACACCGTTAGCCACCGCGGGCGACGAATCGACTGGGCCGCCGGTCAGCCCGGTCCACAGCGGTGAGCATGGAGTGCTGCAGGAGGCGGGGAAGGCGTACACGTTGTCGTCATCGGAGCCGACGTAGACCACCCCGTTAGCCACCGCCGGGGAGGAATAGATCGAGCCGGCGGTGTACCCCTCCCACAACTCCACCAAGGAAGCGGAAAGGACGTAAAGAGTGCCGTCAGTGGAGCCGAAGTACACGACCCCGTTGGCCACCGCTGGCGCCCCCTGGACATATGATTCGACACCGATCCAGTTGACCCACACAGGGGCGCAGGCACCGCTGCACGTCTTGGGGAAAGCTTTGACGGCCACACCGTTGTTGCCGCTATCGAAGCCGTAATAGACCAAGCCATTGGCCGCCGCTGGCGACGTGGTCCAATTGGTTCCCTGGTTCCCGTGCCCCAGCGGCGCGCACGAGCCCTTGCACGTGGCGGCGAAGTAGTCGAGGCCGACGTAGACGAGCTTGTTCGCGACGGTCGGGTCCCAGGTGTAGCCTCCTGTTACACCCGTCCATAGCGGCGAGCAGGTGCCACTGCAGGAAGCGGGGAAGGCGTACAGCTTGGTGGTCGAGCCAATGTATACAACCCCGTTAGCCACCGTCGGCGAGGAGTCGGTGGACGTTCCGATGCTGCCCGTCCAAAGCGGCGGGCAGGTGCCTCTGCAGGCAGTGGAGAAGGCATAGAGCTTGCCGTCCTCAGAGCCGATGTAGACCACTCCGTTCGCCACCGCTGGCGAGGAGCGGCCGATCGATCCGCCGGTAATCCCGGTCCATAGTGGCGAGCACGTGCCATTGCACGAGGTTGGGAACGCGTAGAGCTTGCCATCGTTGGAGCCGACGTAGGCGACCCCGTTGACAACCGCCGGCGAGGAAGTGATGGCACCGCCGGTGGTCGCGGTCCAAGCGAGAGTCAGTCCCGAGACGTTGCTCGGCCCCAGCACATTCTCGAACCCGTTGAACCCGGTGTGAGCCGGGTCATCACGATATTGCGCCCAGTTTGTCTGCACCGTGAACACGGTTTGCGCAGCGAGTCCCGAGTGTCGACCAATCGCGGTGAACCAATGCGTCCCCGGCGTCGCGGATGCGGGAATGTGAATCGTCGTTGTGAAGCTCCCCGTCCCATTCGCGGTGGCCAGCTTCTCGTCTGTCGTGTCGAAGTACACGTCGACCGCCTCGTAAGCGCCGAAGTGGCGCCCACTCACAGCCACCTTCGAACTCGGCGGACCGACCGCTGGGTTCAAACTGACGGTCGGTGGCGACGTACTGGCAAACGTCAACTTGCCTTCAGGGGTGGGCGACGCAGTGAACGCCAAACTAGCAAAAGCCACGGCAAGGGCGACCGTTCCCGTGATGACGCGCTTCACGCTGCCGTTCCCCTTTTTGCGGGAACCTGCGTACCTGGCCCCTATCCCAAGTTGAACCAGTGTGCTCCTTATGCACCAACAACCTGTCAGAGCACAAGGTCATGAGAGTGCAAGGACTAAAGACCGTTCGCCGCGAACACGCCAGAGCGGGTGCGGTTCCCTGACCGTGCTGACGGCTCTGTTCGTGACTGGCGTTTTCCTCGCGCACTCGGGTTTCTCAATTCGGTTTCTCTCGCGGATAACCGGACGCACCCAGCGCGGGATGGCGTCGCCAGGATCGCAACCCACCCCCCCGGTATTGGTCGCTCGACCAACCGAAAACATAAGCGCGAACCACGTCTGGCAGATCGAGGAATCGTCGCGTTGCTGGGCGTAGAGTACCCACAGACGACCATTCAGGAGGGACATCGGTGGCCTATCCACTCCAAGTCAAGAAGGATGTTTTCGCACGCGCTAGCGGACAGTGTGAGTGCATTGATGAACACCTCGACTACGAAAGGCCGCCTCATCCCGGAGGCCGTTGTCCGCACAAATACAGCCAGGATCTGTATTACTTCGTAAACAAGGCAACCGGGGTACCCGGGACCGACTCCGGCACCGCTGACGAGTGCGTGATGCTCTGTTCGGATTGTCGCAATAAGTTCAAGGCTAGCTAGCCCGACTCGCAACACTTCGGATCGCTGCCGCGAGCGGAGTAACGGACGCGGGAGGAACGTGGATCTGCGCCCATGGGGTGAATGCCCCGTTGTTCCAGACGAGACTCAGCCGATAGCGGTACGGCTGGTCGTTGAGAGCAGACGACAGCCACGCCAGGAAGCATCCCAAGTCACGCCACGTCTCCCCAACCCTGAACGTCACGTAGGCATCTGGGGCGTCCGGCTCACCCCCTTGGCAGCTTTCCACTGAGATCAGAGAGTCGAACTGGGCCAAGGCCTCGACTAGAGGCGCGACTGCCCGGTCGGCAGAGGCATTGACCCGAACCTGGACCTGCTCATGGCGACCCGGCGAAGTCGGAGGATCGAACGGGTCAATCAAACTGACCTACTACCGTCCGTCGCCACGTTGCGCCTTGTGAAGCAGCCCTGGCAAAGAGCGTTCGACATGACCGCGTTCTCGCCGAAGATGACAAGGGCGGCACAAGAGCAGCAGATCCTCGAGCGGGCAGATAAGCGGGTTACCGTCTTTGACCGCGAAGCGGTGATGGACCTCCTTGGAAGGGTGATGGTCACAGTCCTGGCAGTGTCCCTTCTCAGCTGCGACCTTCTGAGCTCGCAGGGCTAGCCAGCGCGGATCGCGGTACTGCTGGCGCTGGGCTTGGCGCTCGGCGTTGTACGCAGCCTCGTGAACATCGCAGCGGGTCTGCGTTGCGGGGATGATCCGCATGCAGGTCGCGCAGGATCGAACCGTCATGGCATCTCGAGCAGCCAGAACACGGCCTCGTGCTTGCTGGTGAATCGCCACGCCTCGGGGTTCTCGTAATCGTCATCGCCTACACGCCGGCCAAAGAATTCGGTCGCCTGTGGCAGCCACGCAATCGCGAGGGCGTACGCAGCGTCGAAGTCGTCGACCAGGCGCGATTCCGACTCACTCGGTTGGTTCGGTACGTCCCGATCGACTCGGTAGTGCTGCACGCCACAGTTGTTGTGACAGCGGAGCGGTTCCTCGGAGTGGCTGACAAAGACCTCGCGTGGTCCGTCCTGAGCTACGCGCGGGTGGAATGGGGTCACAAAGCGAATGGGCGCGGTCTTGGGCGTCATTGCTTCGGTGCTCGCATCCTCGCCATGCCGCGCCGTGGCTTGGGCGTCGGCGGCGATTCGAGAAAGTCACCGCACGGAGCGAAGTAGATCGGACACTGCAGACGAAGAGGATGCGACCCGCGGAGAAAGGTCCTGTCCTTCTCGAACCGGATCTGCTGGCCGCTGGCTCTGATGATTTGGACGCCCGACGTGATGGCCACATAAACCGGGTCGGCGTCATTTGCCATGGTGTGCTCCTTTTTGTATTTGGTGATGGTCAGTCGCGGATTCCCGCGCTGGTTTGCGGATAGGCCGGACGGTAGGTGGGCCCGAGTTCCGAGATGCGGACATCGAGGATCGTCAGCTCAGGCAAGCCGGCTGGGTTGTGCTCGCTGCTGCCGGGGCTCTTGACCAGGTGCTCATCGAGCACCTGGAAGGCGAACGACGATCCGTAGATGCCCGCCCGCAACCCGGGCACCAATGACCGGACGTCGGCATCGTCTGCGAGCGGGGCTTCGTAATAGACACCGCGGTGGTCCTCCTGCAGCACGGTGAGTGGCCCGAGCGAACGGAAGCCAAGCTGGGGATCTCGGCCATGGCGATAGATGACCTTCATCCGCGACCCGGCCTCGGCGATGGCCTTGCTGAAGGCGCCGCGAGCAATTCGCTCGAGATAGTGGCCCTCCAGCCTCGAATCAACCTCGCGCCATTGGTCAAACACGGCACCGTATCCGTACAGCGTCGCGGCGCCAGTGCCCGGTTGAGACGCATCGCGTTCGAGCCATACCGCGGCTTTCCATAGCCGCCCGCCCGAGATACCGCGCGCTCTCGCCCGATCCCGGAGGAGTTGCGATTCGTCGGAGTGACGTCACGGAGAAACGCGGAGAGAGCGTCGATCCCCTCGACGACGAAGAACGCCCGGACCTCCTCCAAGGCTTGCGGCACTGCGGGATCGACCGGTGAACGGTCCGGACGTCGGGAGCGTCGACGAAGTAACGGCACCGCTGGTGGTGGGGCCTCATCAGAGTCGCCACCGGTGATGCGCGCAAGGACATCCCTCCACTGCACTGAATCGTGAAGGCTGGGCAGCCTGATGACCGGCCCGAAGTCCTCGATCCATGGTTCGTCAGCTTCCAGGCCGGCCATCAACGCCGTCTGTCCGGCGAGGCTGCTGTAGAGCTGCTGCAGCGCTCCGTCTGCAAGACCGGCTGCCCCGACCGGGTCAAAGACGATCGTCAGTACCGGCGGAAGCTCGTGACCCGCGGCTTCCGCCGCAGCGAACTCAGCATCGACATCCTTGCTGACCAACGGGTGCCAGTACACGGAGGCGTCGGGGTCGCGCGGCGCAGCCAGCTGGGTCACGAGCGGGTCACCCGGGCAACGAAGGTAAAGCGCCGGAGGTGCAATTCCAGCGACACGACAAATGTCGGCCGCCAAGCACTTCCAATCAATCCAGGTGAACCGGTATGCGTAGACGCGGACCTCGCTCGGTCCCTCCGGCACAAAGCCGGGAACAAGTGGGCTTCCGGTCTTATAGCTCACGGCAAGAGCAGCGACCAGCGCAGCCATTTCATTGTCAGGTGGCCCCACCAGCGTCGTGATCCGATCGGGAACGAGTAACGGGCTCGGCAGCTGAGTCATCGCCGGCGCTGCAGTTGCTCGAGCCGTGCGGCTCCAATCGTCTCGCCTCGCCGGTGAGCGTCGGAACGGCTGGTGAGCTCGTCCCAGAAGTGCTTGAACCCTTCCGGCGTGCGCCGGCGCGTCACCCGTGACCCTGGGAACGTGCCTATGACGTGCGCGATAAGAGCGTTATGCGCGGTAAGTCCTGTTTTGAGATCGATTTCGTCCGCAACGGGGTGCGCGATAAGTGCCGTCCGGTGCGCGGTATCTACAGCGTCGTGTAGGTTCGTATCGACATTCTTGTAGATATCGCGCAGGGGGCGCGCACTTTTCGCGCATCCGCGTTGCCCCTCTTCGAGATCAGAGGCGGCACTTACCGCGCATTCCGCTCTTTTCGCGCGCTCTCTACCAGAGTCGGCGTGGTCGCTCACGTCGCTTTCCACACTTCCGCCGGTCGTCCGCCGGTCGCCACCGTCTCGCCACTCGCGAGTCGTTGGGTGAGCAGGACGTCGAGCGCGCGATCGACTTCTGCGGACGATTTGTGACGTCCGAGCACATCGCTACGGATCTGCTCGCGGGTGAGTCCTTGCGAGCTGCGCTGGAGTGCGTCCAGAATACTGTCGGCGGTGGGATCGCCAAGCCGCTTTCCGAAGATGTAGCGAGCCGAGTCGGCGCAGTAGTCCCAGACGGCCAGCGCTGCGTCCAGGTGGACGACATCGACGAGCTTGGCATTGTCGAGTAGCGCATAGAGCATCGCGAGCCGCCGGGTTTGTGACTCGGCGCGGCCGATCATCGAGCCGAGCAGGCCTGGTGGCGATGTGCTGAGCTCCGTATATACAGAGTCCCATCGTTCCCACGCCGCCTCGGTCATGCCGACCTGTCCGGCGCCGCGTGCGTTCGCGACGACTGCCCGCAACGGCTGCACCCATTGGGATACGTCCGAGCCGGCGCCCCCACGTGGCAGCATCTGCGAGCGCCGGACGCAGTACCAGAGGATCCGGTTGCCGAACCCCGATGCTGCATCCGTCTCGGTGATCTGACGCAGGAGCTCAGCCTTGGTGACGTGCCCGATGATCGAAACGTGTGCGTCCGTCGCCTTGCGCCCGTCGATGGTCATGTTGTGCAGGTGCCCGGTGTCCCAGGCCTGACGGATGACCGCCGACAGAATGTTCTGCTCCCGGGCGCATTGCTTGAGCACGGACGAGAACTCGGCCTCATACACGGTCAACCGCTTATCCTTGACGCCAGGAACGACTGCGGACTCGCCTTTGGCGCTGTGCTTCTCGAGGTCGTCGCACACGGCCTTAATCAGACCTTCGCCGCTTGAGAGTCCCCCCATGACGCGGTCCGCTGTCCACTGCGGGTCCACCGCCTCAAGCAGCCGACGCACGCGCCCCCAACTGGTCCCCTTCCGTCCTTTGGCGGTCTCGCCGACGGCCACCGTGAAGAGGTTGGTGTAGTGCCAGTCGGACTCGACCACGAAGTGCGCGTTACGGCCGATAAGGTTGCCGAACCCCACCAGGAGGTGGACGAGAATCGCCACCGGATCCGCCTCTGATTGCGGCGAGATGGCGCGCACCACGTCGCCGGCGAGCCCGTGATACGCCTGCTCGCCCATCTCTGGCCACACTGTTGGGGGCTGCGCGATAAGAGCGATATGCGCGGTATCTCCCTCGCCGTGGATGACGATCCCCCTGCCTTCCCGACTGGCGGCACTGCGCGCGATCTTGGCGATCTCTTTCTCGCGATCCGCTTCTGTCTCGCTCGGATCGGGCTCACAGCGGGCGTGCTCGATGATCCGCAGACAGTCGCGAATTTCCTCTTCAGTGAGACTCAGATCGTTGAGAGATCGGGCATAGACGTGGAACAACTTGTCGTTGCGCTGTTCCTTGGGGATGCGCTCACCGGGGTCGGGAACGGCGTCGCGGTTGCGCGATGCGAGCAGCAAGGCGTCTCGCCACGTGTCAGGCAGCATCGCTTCCTGGGGCGATCCCTCCAGCTCGTACACCCTGTCTCCGATGGAGCTGCCGGGACCGACCACATAGCCGCCGACACCTCGGATGTCGATGCCGACGGCCAGCGTGTCGCTGCTGCATCGGATGCCGTCACCGCCAAGGAAGTACATGTGCTCGCCACCGCTAGGGGTGCGGACGATCCGCGTGAGCGGCAACACCCCAAAGCGCTCCTCCAGGTGTCTCAGGCTTGCCGGGCCGTCACGCCCGTCCTTGTGATCAACGTCGAGCACCACCAGGCCGCCGACGCCAGTGCTCACACCGACATTGGGGAGCGGACGACGCCGCCACCACTGGCGTATCCGCTCCTCGTCCTGTGTAGCCGAGAGAAACCCGTCATTGTTCGCCGGTAGCTTTCCCCCGGGGACAAGTGGGAAGATGCTGTACCCATCACCGGCCAGAGCCAACGCAGCCGCAACCGAGACACTCATCGAAGCGGCAGAAAGGCGAGAGTCAACATTGGGATTTAGCTCCAGAGCGGAGGCACCCGAAACGCATCAGGCTGGGTGCCTCCGCTTGATTTCTTGCTAGAAAGGAACGTCGTCGGGGTCGACGTTGTTGCTTTCCGGCTCTGACGCGACAGGCGTCGGAGGATTTGCGCGTCGAGGCTTCTCGGGCTCGGCCGCCGGCCGGTACTTCGTTACGCGAAACACGGCTCCCTCGCCGTCGCTCCGCTCCCGAAACTCCCCGAGAATGCGCAGGGTCAGTCCCGGCTCGAGTACTAACTCGCCACCTTCGGCCCAGACGATCTCCATGGTCTCGTCGTCGAAGTAGGCGACCTTCGTAGCTTCGGAGCGGCCGCCGACCGCGTTACAGAAGGCGCGAAACCTGCTCACACCGCCGGCCGGACTCTTGCCCAGCTTGGCATTGCCCTCGATGTCCAGGTAATTGACAAAGTCCCAGACCGTCGCCTCGGGATCATCGACGATCTCGTACACGACCTTCAACGAGGTGCCGAACTTGCTCTCGGGCTGGATCGCGAACGACTGGATGCTGACGAGGTACGAGGTGAACTCTTGGAGGTCGGCTTGACGTCCCTCTTTGGGGAACTTAGGTGCCATGCTTGGATTTCCTTTAGGATTACCGTTGCTGGTTATTGGTTGGCGCGGCGGGAGCTCCGGCTCCCCCGCCAACCGGCAGGAAGCCAAAGCGGGGGGCACCCGCTAGCTCGCGATGGGCGCACCACCGAGCACCAGTTCGTCCATGCCTGGCAGTACCGGTGTCTCGTGCAATGCCTTCGCGATGCGACGCAGCGTGGTGACACTGATCGGCTGTCCGGTGAGGATTCTCGAGACGGTATTGGGCATGAGACCCGCGCTCTCAGCAACCGTGCCAGCGGTAATCCCGCGGATGGCTAGCTCACGGCGAAATCGATTGGGGTCGAGGAGCACCCCGCCATGGGCGGGTAGTGGTTGTATCGCGGTCATAAGACGTACGATACAGCGACATATCCGCGCCAACCTACCCGGGTTGGTTGATCCAGAAAGTTGAGTAACTAAGGGAGAGTCCGATGCAGGGTTGGATGATGATCGTCGAGCCGACCGACGACGGCGACATCCGTATCGAGGGGGAGCGTGCCGGCGGACTCAGCATCGAAGCCACCGTCACAGCCAAAGGGCGGTGTCACACCCTGGTGGTGCGCAGCAGAACTGTCGCGATCGACAGCGGCCTGCTCAAGACGCTCAGCCTGGCTACTCTGCTCCGCCGCGCCGTCACGGCGGTGCCGGGGGTGCAGCTCCCGGTGGAGCGAAGTTCTAGGCTCAGCGATGCGCTCCTCAAGCGGGTGGCCGCTGCGTACAACCGTGGCGCGCGGGCGCACCCGAGCCGACCACGGGGCGCAGTGGCGGAACTCTGGCTCGAGCTCGCGCGCAAGCGCGATAAGAACCCCCCCAAAGACGCGCCGGCGAGCACCGTGGGACGCTGGATTGAAGCTGCTGCAGACCGAGGCTACCTGCCGAAGAATCCCGGCCAGGGCCGCGCCCGCATCGTCTCCCAGCGCTCTCGCACCCCGCGAAGCGGCCGCACTGCTACATAGCTATTGGCGGGGCGGTTGCTGTATCCGTATTCAGATTGGGCCCGCTGGCAGGGCTCAGTACGGCGCAACCGCCTTGTAAGCGGTTGGTCGGGAGTTCGAATCTCCCCATCGGCTCCGGCTCGTCGCCGGACGCCGCAGTGGCGCCTGCGCCAGTTTGCCAAAGCAAGTACGCGTGGCGATGACAGCTGGTGGGCCCGGCTCGGTCCGAACGCTCGCGATGCCAACCGGCCCCGCGACCGACCTCGATCCTATCTACCTCGACTCGACGCCCTCCACGACATCGATCTCTGTCTGGTCGCCCAGGAAGAGCCACACGTCGCCGGCTCCATCAGAAGCCACCAATTGCGGTGCCTGCGCGCACCGGGATCCCGCGGGAAATGGGGTAAGAGTCGGAGTCCCAGACGGAAGGACGGGGATGGATATGGAAGATCGGTCCGGACAGGAGACGAGAGGAAACAGCAAGTTGACCGTCGTCCCGTTGGACAGGCTCGCGCGGAGGAGCCCGTTCCCACTCCCCACGATGAGGTCTCCGTCGGGGAGGATTCCGAGTCCGCTGTTGTTGATCAGGTTGGGTTTGACCGCCGGGACGAACGCCACCGTCGCTGTCAGTTGCGCGTGAGCATTGAAGACGAGCATCCGGTTGGCCACCGTCACGAAGTGCGTGCCCGTGCTCACCAAGTTCCAGACATCGATCAATTGACTCTCGCTGCGCGCGCCGCCGGGCGTGAAGGTCACCACCCTGTCGCGGTAGTGGGTGTTGAAATCGCCGAGTGCTACCCCAAGCGTTCCATCACCCAGATAGGCCACATCCTCAGGCACGGTGTTCGTGGGCAGGGACCAATCGGCGAACCGCCCGCTGTGGAACACCACCACTTGATCGGAGTCGGCAATCGCCAGCGCGACGGTGTTGCTGCCCGTGACGGCGACCGCACTGATGTAATGCGTTCCCTTGACGAATGGCGGGTTATACGCCTCTGCGGCGGCGCTGTCGCTAGGCGTTGGCACCCGATACCTGGTCACGGCGCCAGTGGTGGGATTGAGGTGAATCAGCACCATGTTCACCCCGGCCCAGACGGTTCCGTCGCTCGCCACCGCGATGCCGCCCGCGGCGCCGAGTGGATAGTAGGCATGGACAGAGAAGACGTGATCCTGGCTTGGGTTGACGCTGACGAACACGATCGATGTGACCGCGTCGGTGCCCGTGACGAACCAAACTCCCCGGCGTTTTGGATCTGCCCCGAAATAGAAGGGCTGATTCTCACCCGCCGGCAACGTATAGACCACCTTGGGTGTCACAGTCGGTCCTGAGGGACTTGGCACGGGAGACGGCGCAGCGTGGTGTGCCGCGTCGCTTGGCACTGCGGTGGGAGGACCACTGTGGCGGAACACCAACATCGAGCCACCCACGACGGCAGCGACGAGCACTCCCACGGCGATGCCCACGCCGACGCTGGGCAGGAGACGTCCGCGTTCCCCTCGACCTGGTGCGGCCTGCCGCCTCGTGTCGTGCGCCGCTGGGGGTGCCGCCGATTCACCGGCGCTCTCGCGGAGGGCGGGGTCCTGACGCGCGGTCGCATGCGACACGGCAAACGCTGTCTTACCGGGGTCGAACTGATGTCGCCGCACATGAACCAGGGAGAGGAGATCTGCGGTCGCCATGACCTCAATGTCGGGCATGGTCAGGGCGTCGGCCAGCTGCACGTCGAACGAGTTGTCTGTCATGGACTGTCTCCCAGAGGGGCTGCGGAGGCGCCCGCGATGCCGAGACCGCGGAGGTGGCGATTGAGTTGGTGCCGAGCTCGTGCCAACCGCGACTTCACGGTTCCAACAGGACAGTCCAGAGCCGCGGCGGTCTCCTGCTCGCTCATTCCGAGCACCAGGCGCATCGTGACCACGGCGCGGTCACGGGGGTCGAGTTGCGCGAATGCGCGTGCGATCGCCTCGCGGAGCTCGCCAGCTTCAGCAACCTGTGAAGGGTCGTTGTCTTCTGTGGGGCGGCGCCACAACGCCGCGATGCGACGATGGCGAACGCCTCGTTGGACTTCCCTAATGGCCAGATTGATGACGATCCGGTTGAACCACCGAGCGAACGGACGATTCGGGTCGAACCGATGTGCCGAAGCCACGATCGCGAGGAAGGCATCGGCCACCACATCGTGGGTGCGCGATGGGTCCCGGAGCACGCCGTAGGCGAGGCGCTGGGCGCGATCGTTGTGGCGAGCGACCAAGACATCGAGCTTCTCGATCTCGCCTCGAGCGAGTGCCGCCACGGCTTCCGCATCGGTCACGCAGGTACTACCCACAGATGGTCCGAAAGGTTCACGCGACTGCGCGGATCCCGATTGACCACGCGTCCAGAGCTAGAGAAACGGCCGCCGAGTCCAGGTCGCGCCGCCATCCTCCGTGGTCCAAATCGCGCGCTCGAAGCCCACCCAGCGGCCGACCACGGAATCCTCGAAGCCAAGAAACGCGCTCCCGGGGGCTGCTGCGTCGAGGTATTCCGGGTCGCTGACCGCCAAAGACCAATGCGCTCCGCCATCCGCAGATACGTACAGCGTGTAGGTGACGGGACCGTTGCCGTTCATCGGGGCGGTTGCGAGCGCCAAATGTGTCGGGCTGGCTGCGGCGATGAGCTGTAAGAAGGAACCCGGAGCAGGGTGGGGCGGACCCCAGGTCGCGCCGCTGTTGCCAGTGGTTACAACGAACAGACCGGAGTTGCCGCCCCGGGGCACGCACAACACAACGGCAAATCCGCCTGCGGAGGCCGCGAGGCTGGCGGCGTCGTTGACGGCGGTCCCGCTGCCTCCGCATGGATCACCCAGCCGGCGCCAGGTGCGACCCGCGTCGAGGGAGCGGAACAGGACCGCTTGCTGCGCCCCACCCCCCGCGGCGGGATCGCCGTAGATCGCGATGTAGACATCCTGACTGCCCTGCGTAACCAGTTGGGCTGAGTCCTGACGCGATGCCACATCCATGAATGGGATGGTCAGCACGGTCCGCCAGGTCGCCGAACCCGCCGGGGCGACCTCCACGGTCCGGTTGCACGGTCCAGGACACCCGCCGTGGTCGTACACGATCCGGTAGACGTGGCCCTCTGTCGGCTCGAGGGCTTCGACCGGGAGGCTTTTTTCCGGCCGCCAAGTCTGCCCGCCATCGCTGGTCACGAGGAGCGCGGGTCCGTAGAGGTAGCCGAACATCGTGCTGGCAAAACGGACATGGGGGATGCACGCTGCTGTGCTGCAGTCAACAGTGCCGCTCTGGATGAACGCCGGTGGACTCGGCAATCGACGCCAGGTCTTTCCGCCATCGATCGTGCTTGCCAGTTCGGGGCAGAGGCCCGACGCACACTCGACCGCGCTCAACGCCCAGCCAGTTTGATCGCTGACCCAAGTGAGATCAACGATGAACGGACCACCTGATGTTGACGGCGGCGTCGGCGTTGTCTCTGCCAACGAGGGAGTCGATTCTGTTGCTGCGCTGGGGGAAAGCCTCGATGACGCTGACGGCAGCGTGCTCCCGGAGGCGCAGCCCGCGAGGAACACGCCAGAAAGTGCCGCGACCATACCGAATCTCACGCTACGGGCCATGAACAACCTCCCGCTCGGCTGACGCAGAGGGCGCGCAGTCGGCACCCATAAAACGTTCCAACCCGACCTTCCGATACGCCGTTGAATTTGATTTGAGAGTTCAACTGCGACAGACGTTTCATGGATTGAGCGCTCGCCAGCTGACGGCACCATCCTGTGTCCCATAAAGGCGCGTGGCCGAGAAGCAGTCAGACTTGTACTTCAGACACCCCGAGAAGTTGACGAGCGCCCAGCCGTGATGGACGTCGCCAAACGTGAGGCCGGCCCCCGATGCTCCTTGGGGCGCCGGGGAGGTGCGTGTGGTCCACATGGCTCCGCTGTCGGCAGTGGTGACCAGCGTGGTGTGCGGCCATTCCGGAGGCGATAGGTACCAGGCCGCGTCGCTGAGGATGGCTGAGGAGAACGCATTCCCATTTGGCGACGGCACCTTGTACACACCAGACAAGGACCAGGACTTGCCAAAGTCGTGTGAGACGTAGAAGCCAACCGCGACGACCGTCCCGCTGGTGGGATCGCTGAATGCGGCCTCAACAACCGGCGCCCCCGCCATCAGGAGGTCCGGGCCGGGAGGCCCGTAGCTCACCACATCCGCTGCATAGGCACTCGGCGGACGCACCGACGACGCCGCCCACGAGGTGCCGCCGTCGTGTGTGACGTAGAAACCACCCCCAGGTGCCCAGCTCCCGAAAATCCACCCGGTCGTCGCGGTCGTGAAGTAGACGGCGCCCCTGGCAGGGACGGACAGTGCCGTCCAGCTACGGCCACCGTCCACCGTGCGGTAGCCGATCCCGTAGAAGCTGTTCGAGTTCGACCCCTCATCGACAACAACCCAACCGTGAGATGCGTCGCTGAATGCTATGGCAGCGCTGCTGTAGTTCCCGTACACGGCTTGACCCGATGGAAAGCGCTGGGTCTTCCACACACGCCCTGCGTCCACAGTGTGGCTGATCAAAGGCGGCAGGTTGGGTTCACGTGCGATCACAGCCCAGCCGTCAGCTTCGGTGCGAAAGTCGACGCCGATCAAGCTGGCGCCGCGAGCCGACGGCGGTGTGATGTCGGTCCACGTCGTGCCAGCATCGGCTGTCCATTCGAGCCGCTGTGGCATAGGCGGGCTGCAGCAACCCGCGAGGGCGGGCGAGGCCACGAGCGCCCAACCGTGTGCGCTGTCCACGAACTGGGCGGCGGACACATCGGGACCGGGCGGCGGAGGATCGGGGGCGGGCGTAGGGTTGCTCGCAGGAGCATGCGTTGGCGACGGCGAGGTGGTTGATCTCGGGGTCGGATGCGCACTCGTGGCTGCGCACGCGGAGAGACCGGCGGCCGCGAGGATTGCGGCCATCCCGAACGTCACGCGATTGGTCATGGACAACTCCGGCTCAGCTCACGTCGACGACGGTCGTTCAGCTGAGTGGAGCGCGTTCCGAGTTCCATGTGAGTCCTGCGTTGGTTGTGCGGATGAGGATTGGGCATTGGGATCCCCCGTCGTCGTTTTCTTCAAGTGCCCAGCCCACGCCCGTGGCGAGGAGCCAGAGCTCAGTAACGCCATTGCCGTCAAGAAGACACGTCGCGTTTGACCCTGCGTCGCGCCAGAGGCGGCCGCCGTCGACGCTTCGAATGATTCCCGCTCTCAATGAGCCAACGAGCGCGATCCCGTTACCGGTCACCGCGAGGCTGCTGGCATAGCCGGCCGCTGAAATGCTTCCCACGGGCGGGTTGGACAGATTGTTGGCGCGCTCCTTCCAGGTCGTGCCTCCGTCAAACGACACGTAGATAGCTTTGGGTCCACTCCCCGCGCTCCCGCCACCCCCGCATAACAGCCAGACGGTCGTGCCGTCGGGACTGCGCAGACCGGCGACGCCGAACGTGCACGGCAGCTGGGTTTTGTGCCAGGTGCCACCATCGTTTCGGGTGATTGCCAGCCAATCCTGGCTTCCCGGCTGCGGGCTTTCGCTGGCGACAAACGCAACCCCATGCGGCGCACGCTCCATGAGCATCGACGCCCACCCTGAACCAGCGTACAGAGCAGCGCCGATGGGCGGCTGCACTGCGGCGCGACTCCAGACGTCCGAGCCGATCGGCGACGTCAGGAGGAAGCAGGAGGTCGACGGATCAGCGGTTGTGCAATCCGCGATTGCCCATGCGGTACGTTCAGCGGGCTCCAGCGCGAGAACGGGCGAGCTGAACACGCGCTTCCATGTCGCCCCACGGTCATGGCTCTCGTAGATACCTGGGCCGCTGACCCACAGGTTTGCACCCAGGAACCTGATGCTCAGGGTCGTCGGGGACCAGACCCCTGCCGACGTTTCCTCGGGGAATTGCCCGAGCGAGATCGGTCGGCTCCAGCTCGCGCCTGCATTCGAGGTCTCATCGGCAAGCAGGGTGCAGATCTGGGTGCTGTCGACACACGACGAACCGACGGCCCACCCGTGCATGGAATCGCTGAAGGCAACCTCTGTCACACCGATGATCGGGACGCTGCTCGGAGTGGGGCTCGGGCCCGGGGTAAAGCAGGGCTTACCGTAGACGGTTTGCGGGCAACTGGGAGGTGTGACTGCCGCGGTAGCGGTGTCTCGTGGTTTCAACGAGCCGGGGAGCCGAGGGCCGCACCCAGCTGCCGCGAGGACTACCAAGACCAGGCCGAGGGAGCAGATGGGTCCCTTCATCACACGGAACTCCGGGTACGTCGGTGAAACGGCGAGTTCGAAGCTGTGCACGCGACGGATGGAGGCGGTACGTGGATCCCCGACTGCTTCATGGCTGGCTCGAGCGCGGTCCGATCGGGTGTCCGGTTGCTCCGAGTCGTTACGAGTACGGCGATTGCAGCACCCAAAGCAACAATCGACGACACCAGTAGCAAATAAAAACCGAAGTCGGTGTGAACGGGAGGAAGAAACCCTTCGAGATGTACGCCCGGGTGACCGAGTTCAACCGGCGGACTCCCTCCGCCAAGAGCAATGACGCGACTCGCTGCGTCGACTCTCTCGAAGATGCAAAGTGCGATTGCAAAGACCGCGAAAACCACGCACGCGATTGCAATGCCCCGCTGACGTCGGTTTCTGAGGTGGGCAGCGCTGAAGAGCAGCAGAGCGGCCACAACGAACAGAATGCTCCAGCCGTCGAGCCCCTGAAACACAGTTCGTGCCGGAAACGTGTAGTCCGACGGGCAGTTGATGCAGCCTTCGGTGACGAATGGCGTGAAGACGGCAACGAACATCACCGCCGCGGCAGTAAGGGTGGTTGCCCCCAAGAGCACGCCACCGTAGGAATCGTCAAGGCGCGCTCTGAGTGTGGAGACCGCTCGAGATGTCACCTGGGATGTGTTTCGATATGCCTGGCTCATGACACCACGCTGAAGGTCGCCGACACCTCTGGGCCTGGTGTCCCACCGGTGTCGAGGTGCCAGCTGAGGGTGTGGACGCCTGCCGTGAGACCCGCTGCGGTCATCTCTATGGCGAAACGCTCGCTGCCTTGGGCGGGAATTGGATGAGCGGCGCCACAGCTCAGTTCATACGAAAAGGATTGGCTCTTCGCCGAGTCCACCTCTTGGTAGTAACCGCGACATGGATCCAGTGAGATCGGCTCCGCCGTGGCGTTAGAAAGCGTGATGACGTATGTGAATAGCGAGCCCGACATCACTGAGTTGGGCGCGCTGATGGTTGCGGTGAGTTGGAGCAGGGGGTCGCGAGGGTACACCGGCTGAGCGATCGTGCCTGCCAGTTCCGTCACCGTGACGCCGCATTGCGCGGCGACGCCCAAGGGGATCTGACTGTTGGGAGGCTTTGCTCCAGTCAATACCGTGGTGAATGAGCCACCGCCCGGCAGCGTCACTGCTAGGCGCTCATACATCGGCGGCGGTGGACCCGTGTCGCATGCATCGCTGAAGCCGACGTAAAAGTGAGCAGTTGCACCAGGATCGAGGTCCGCCGCGGGGCTGCGTTCATCCCAAAAGCCGCCCGGGGTCGCCGCGAGCGTGCGCTCTCCGGGTTGACTGAGCACCACTCGGGGATAGCCTCCCGTGAGGCACGCATGTGATGTGCGATTGGTGAAGGCGAAGACCACCGCCTCATTCCCGGTGGCGCCTCCCGTGGCGATGGGCTGCGCCTTGAAGTCGTTCAAGTTGCATCGAGGAGCCGGGGTCGCGGATGGGTTCGGGAGGGGGGTTGGCAGGTACGCTTGGAGCGGTAGAGGCGCCCACGGTACCGTAGCGGGCGATTGGACACTCTCGGGATAACACAGGCTGGTCTTGGTCAGCCCTGGGTCCCCGCAAGGGAGCGGCCTGAGCTCATCCGAGGTGAGATCCAATGCTTGGGCGAGATCGGACCAGAGTGCGGGAGATCGAACTTGGCGCACCGGACCATTGCTGATGTTCACCTCATCGCATCCGGACACCTGGATCACCGCGGTCCAGCTTGGAGTCCCCGGCGATGCGAACGTAAGTGAGTAGGTCGTGCCGTAATCCACTCCCCCGGCGCACACGCTCGGAGCGACCGGCAGGCTGCGGATGTCGGTTGCAAGGCGCGCGGCGAGTGCCGGGTCGGTCATGGTGCGGTCGAGTGCGGGCAACACCAAGAGCCCTGGAGAGCGAGTGATATGCACATCCGCCTGATTGATCCCAGTGACCGAAACGAGGCGCGCGCCATCGTGAAAGGCGAGGACCACGACGGCTGTGAGAACGCACGTCAGCACCACCGCACCTAGACCCATGACTCGCGAGATCCCTCTTATCCGGCGTCCTCGATCAGGCATCGTCAAGCTCCTTCCTCAGCTTCACGGCGATCGCTCCATGGCGGGTGTCGCAGCTCGTGTGCTAGCCGAATGAAACCGGCGACCAGCGGGCACCGGCGTCAGCGGTGCGCCAGAGCCCTGTGGCTTGGGTGGTCTGGTTTTGGGTGATCACATAGCCGACCTCGAAGTCGGTGAAGCCGACCCACGTCGCGCCGTTCAACTCCGCGATCGCTTGATAAGTCCGTCCACCGTTGTCGGTCACCGAGAGCCCCGACCCAGGATCTGCGACAAAGGCGTGTTGCGTCGACAGCGCCGCTACCGTGCCGCCGTTGCTGAACAAGCCTCCGATCCCCCCGCCTGATGCCCAGGACAACCCACCGTTGCTCGACACCATCGGGCCGCCGGCGTTTCCGGTGGCGCAGAAGGCCCATATGACGGTGGTGGTGACCGGATCCAGGCTGCCTGGAAGATCGGGCTCGCACGCTGAGGCGCCGCGAACCCAGAACGCCCCATCGTCGTGAGAGATCATCTCGAGCCCGGTGCTGCGCATGAAGTACATCGCCCATATCGTGTCGCCGTGGACACCAATCATCGGCCACCCGACGGGATTACCGGGGGGCGTGATCACCGTCCATGTATCACTGGTGGCTCGCGATCGCATAAGGCGATGGACGCAGCCCGAGGCCGTGGTTGGATTCGTGCAGATCTCGAAGACTCCGTACACGTACCCATTCGCTCCCGGCTCAAGTTGGTCGACACCGAGGAGGCTGCCGCCGAAGGTGATCTGATGCCACGCGGCGCCGCCCGTATGGGTCGCCCACAGCGTGTTGCCGAACACCCAGCCGTTGGAGAGGTCAGCGAAGCGGATGTCACTCACCAACGGTGGGCCAGGAGTCGACACGTTCCCTGCGAGAAAATCGGTGGGCGGAGCCGGAATCCGGTGGAAGGACTTCCCTCCGTTGACGGTGTGAATAACCTCGGAAACGCAGCCCGAGGCAGCGCAACCGTTGGTGCCGAGCACCCAGAACGTGCTTTCACTGACCGCCGTCAGGGCTTCCGGTTGGAAACCGCTCAAACCGACCGCTGTGGGCGAGGGGCTCGCTGCACTCGTGGTGGGCGACGTGGCCGGCGACGTCAGGGCGACTGGTCCGTTGAGGGGGGATCTGAGCCCTGGGTGGAAGATCGCTTGAATGCTCAGCACGACGACGGCAGCGATAGCCAGTGCGGCTCCGATTTCCGCCAACAGCGGACGCCAACGCTGCTGAGTCGGCCGACCGCGCCTCGCCCTCGCCAGTGGAATCGACGAGCTGACCGAAGTCTCGGTGATCCTGCGGATCAGGTCGTCTTCCCATCCCTGCGGCGGGACGGATTGGTGGGTCACCAGCTCGCGAAGCGATTCGATGAGCTCGTTGTCCGAGTCGATCATGCCGACACCGCCCGGCGAAGCGTCACCAGAGCCCGGGCAATGTGACTGCGCACGGTCCCCGGACGATTGCCGAGCAGCTCGGCGCACTCGTCGAGCGTGTATCCGTAGAAGTAGTGGAGTGCAACGGCCGCGCGCTGTTGCTTGCTCAGCTGCGCGTAGGCGCGAGCGAGGTCGAGGTCTGTTGCTGGACGCACGTCCTGCCACGGCTCGCGACTCGCTGCGGTTTCCGCCAGGCGCATCTGGCGCAGCCTCGTTCGGCGGCGATTGAGGCATTGGTTGACGCAGACGCGCGTGAGCCAACTCGGCGTCGGGCGCGTGGCGTCGGCCCAGGGCCATCTGCGCCACGCGCTGATCAGGGTCTCTTGCACCGCGTCCTCCGCTTCGCTCGCGTCTTGCAGGATGGAGAAGGCGATCGAGTACAGTCGCCGCGACTCACCGCGGACGAGATCCTCCATCTCCGTATCGATGGGTGCCCTCGACGTGCCAGTCACATCCACCAGTACGTTAAACACCGGCAGAAGCCAATCGGTTTACAAGTGGGCTCCGGGAGATTGTTGGCGCCGGGTCCCGCTAGGAGATCGGGGCTCGGATGCGAGATTTCCGACGCGTACGGTCTATCAGTTCGCGGCCGCGGTCATCCATGTGCTGCCGTCCCAGACCCAGGTCACAGACCGTGGGTTCGCGCTCGTGGTGCCGCCGAGAACAACCACGTCGCCGAGGGCCGGATCGTATTCGGCGGCACCGATCGCAGTGGGCGGCACGTTGGAGGCGATCACCTGCCACGTCGTGCCGCTCCAGGTCCACACGCGTGACCTGGCGACCGCGACCACCGCGCCGACGCGCGGATCGGAGACGACTGCTGCCAAACCGGGTGCGGCCGTTGGTGTCGCTCTCGCGAACGCGCGGCCATCCCACGTCCAGGTCTGCGAGTACAGCAACCCGGTGGGGTCGGAGCCGCAAATGAATCCCGCTGCCATCGGTGGGCAACTCCCCGAGTACGGCTGGTAGGAGTAGTACAGCATCCTCGATGATCCGGGTTCAGGAACGAAGGAAACGTCACCCTGAATAAAGAGCGGTGGTCCTGACGGTGAGCCGTCCCACGTCCATCCCGCCGTCCGCCACGACCACCGTCCCAGTGCGCCTCCGTTCGCATCGAAATCACCGTTCGGAGGATTGGGCCCGTAGCCGGGAGGCGGTGCGAGGAGGTCCAGGGCCCCTGTCGCGGTGTCCCAGCTGAGGAGCGGGCTCGGCTCGTAGGTTGGGAGATGGAGCGAGGTCAACTGGCGCCATGTCGTGCCGTCGAACGCCCACGTGTCCTGAAGAAGGTGGTACCCGGGCGCTCCGCAGAAGGTGCAACCGCCATAGAGAACGATCTCGCGAAGTGCAGGGTCATAGGCCATCGCGAAGTACGCCCTGGCGGGTGGGGACGTGGCCGGGTGCAGTTCCCTCCACCCGTGCTGGTCGAACGCCCACGTATCGCCAAAGGTATGGCCGTTCTCGTCCATGCCACCAAAGAGGACGACCTCCGCGAGAGGTGGGAAGTACACCAGTGGCGTCCCATCGAGTGGCGGTGGGGCGAGGTCGCTGGTAATTGCGAGAGGTTGATACACACGTGGCTCTTGCGAGCGAATGGCGGCCGGCGTAGGCGTGCTGTTGCTCGTACCGGTGCACGCCGTCAGCAGCGCCAACGTCGGAAGGAGCCATGCGATCTTCACGTCCATCCTGATACACCGACGGGCTTATCCGCCGGGCACTCCTGCCAATCGTACGCCAGGCGCGTACGTCCTCAAGAAGCCGGGCACCCCGGTCGCGAGGTGACGACACTCAACCGGGCCCTCGCCAGCAGCTGGGACGACGTCATGTAAGAAAAGCCGGGGATTCTACCCTTCTTAGGGTATGGGATCCGGGATCGACGCTATGACGACGCCGGCCAACTCCGAGGAGTACCAACGCCAGGCAAGGTTTCAGGAGGCGATAGCTCCCGAAGTCAATCGCCTCTTTCGACTCGCGCTGGCGATCGTCGACGACTCGGGCGAGGCAGAGGAAGCCGTGCAGGAAACGCTCCTGATCGCATGGCGACGGTGGTCGTCCCTCCTGACCTACGAGAACCAGCCGGCCTGGCTCACGCGGGTCTGCGTGCGGGAGTGCGTGCGGCGACGCCGATTGCTGACCCGACGAGCGTTGCACAGCTCGCGGGGAACGGAGATCTCGGTGCAGCCGTCATACCTCGACGCGCGCCTGATGGACCTCCACCGCGCCTACAACACGCTCTCGCCACCGCAACGAGCGATGGTCGCGCTGCACCTTCACGACGGATATACGGTGGTTGAGTGTGCGGCCATCCTCGGTTGCCGGCCGGGCACGGCGCGGAGTCATCTGGGGAGAGCCGTGGCGAAACTGAGAAAGGAGCTGCCGGATGCCTGACCCTCATGTCACCGACGAAGAACTCGCCAACCTCACGCGGGCCTACCTCACCCGACGGCGCGGACAGCCCGCGCCTCGCAACCTCGAATCCGACGCCGTGAGTTTCGCATTCGCACACCGGAGGACGAAGCGCTTGGGCGTCGTCCTGGGCGCAGCCGCGCTTGTCGCTGCGAGCGCGTTGACTGCGGGCGTCGTGCTGGCGTTCCACCATGCATCACAGTCACCGGCGACCTCCAACGCAGCGACGCAAGCACGTGTTCGTATCGTCCGCTTTCCAGGAACGCTCGCACTCCCGCCCCTCGACCGGACGATTCACAGCGCGACAATCGTTCGGGCACTGGCGGCCGACGTCGAGAGCCTTCCGCGCTATCCGCTTGATGAGCGATGCCCGGCGGACTTCGGAACCTACTATTTCCTGACGTTCACATTCCTTGGATCATCGCCGTTGAGCGCGAAAATCGAAGCGGAAGGCTGTGAAGTGGTCCAGGTGCCGGGGAAACCTGTCCAGTGGGCAGCCCGCTCGCCACAGCTATGGGCCGACCTGACTCGCGCGCTCGGGTTCGACCCGCGCAACCTGCCGCCACCACAGTCGGACGCCGGGACGGTAGCGGGCGGGATCCAACAGTTGTGCTCACCGAACGCATCCACGCCTCCGGGTTCGCTCCGTTTCCTCGCTGGAACCATCGACGTCTTCGCTGGCAGCTCGTACGGTCTGAACGCGCCGGTGTATGAAACGCAGACGCTCACTGCCGGTTGGCAGTTCAGATTGACACTGCCGCCCGGGAATTTCGTGATCATGGCGCTGGACCCGGCGAGCTACAACATCGGTCCCTATGTCAAGGTGACGGTGACGCCGCGTCACACGACGACCGCGAACATTCCGTTTCCTACGGCGTGTCGGTGACTGTCAGCACTTCCAATCGCCGAGTATGTGGAGTTGGGTGCGAGGCGGAGTGGGGCCGGCGCCGCCGATGTAGGTCAACTCAGCGTCGATGAAGCCCGATTGACCATCGGCGCTCGTCACGCCGAGAACGCCCGCGACGGATTGCCAAAAGGCGCCGGTGGTGTACTCGCGGATGGCTGCCTTGGGCACGTCATTCACACCGAGGCCATGAACCCAGGGTGACAACTCATAGGTACCCGGCCCGTCATAGGAGCCCTGGACTTCGATGTAGAGCAAGAACGAGTTATGCCGTCCGGTCAAAAGGATCAGGCCGTCGAGCAGATGAGACGACGTTTGACAGGGAATCGATCCATCCCGAGTGACCTTCGCACAGTCGTTGAAGGCGCCTGAGAGCTCGAATTCAGCGAGCGAACATGCCGCGGGCACAAGCGACGGTAGTTCCTCGACAAACGGCGTGGTGGTGGGTGTCGGTGATATCAGCCGGCTGATCCCTCCGGTGGCGAGCCCCGACACCCCGACCACGCCGACGACGACGGCCGCCAGGAGAAGGATTGCCCTGGACCGGCTCGGCGGTTCCACTTCCATGCCGGATATGATGCCCCGCATATCTCGGAAGCGCTCCCTAGGCGCGTGCCGATGCTCAGCTGATCGGCGAGATGCCGTCGACAAAAGGCGGCTTCAACGCCTCTATAGTGATGACGATGTCCGTCTCACACCCGAGACCCCTCGTCGGGCGCCTCGTCGCCGCGACCATCCCTCTCGTGATTGCGGTATTGGTCGTCGGTCTGATCATCGGCCGAGCCGCATCTGGCGGCCTTCTGTCAACGCTTTCGACCAGCGAGCTGACCGCGGCCGGCCTTGCACTCGCGCCGCCCGGTCAGGCGGAGCTGTCCGGCGTGCATGTCACCCGCGCTCGAGCGGTCAGCAGCGCCAGGGCCGACGTTGACGCCGCTTACGCTGACGACGCGGTTCTTGCGCGGTATTCCAATGCCAAAAGCGGACAGAGTTGTCTCTGTTGGGTCGTCGATGTCACGTCGAACGAGCGCACCGTAGGCCAGGGATTTCTTGGCGTCGTGTCCAGTCCCCAAGCGTTTGTCGTCGTTGCGGTGGATGCAAGGACTGGGATCGCGATCGACGCGATGGCATACTCGCCACCCGCATAACTGGGTTCGCCGGCGGAGCGCCCATCCACTCCAACTTGCGGACCGGGTAACAAGCTCGCAACCTTCACGTCCCGCTCGGGGTCGGGGCTTAGGCTGCGAGGATGGCAGCTGCGCTACGGAGTCGCGTCGCGCGAGCGCCGGCCAGGGTGATGTCGCACGCCGCTCTCGGCGCCGCGATCGCTTTGGGCGCCGTTGTCGGCGGCCTTGCCCTCCCGGCGGGCCCTGCGTCGGCCACGTTCCCGGCAACCGCAGGCCCGCCAGGAACTCCGGCGTCGCGGTTCGATGCGGCGGTCGGCTACGACCCCGAAACGCGGCAGGTTGTCATGTTCGGCGGACTGAGCGATGAGGGGGCACTTGCCGATACCTGGGTCTGGAACGGATCCGTGTGGAGGCAGGAGCACTCTGCAGAAAGCCCTCCTAGCCTGGACCTTTCAGTAA
>PKWB01000114.1 GCA_003131685.1 Candidatus Dormiibacterota bacterium | reverse complement strand
TCTCGTTGGGCGTCTTCTGCCGTGACGCGCTCTCGACCAGGGAGATCATGCGGTCGAGGAAGGTCTCGCCGGGGTTCTGGGTGATCTCGATGACGATGCGATCGCTCAGCACACGCGTGCCACCGGTGACCGCGCTGCGGTCGCCGCCGGCCTCGCGAATGACCGGTGCGGATTCACCGGTAATCGCCGACTCATCAACGCTCGCGATGCCTTCGACGATCGTGCCGTCGCTCGGGATCACGTCGCCGGCTTCACACACGACGATATCGCCCTTGCGCAGGTCCGGTGCGGGAACGGCGACCTCGGTGCCTCCGATCCCGCCCTGCAACTTGCGTGCGATCGTCTCGGTGCGCGTCCGGCGCAGCGCCTGCGCCTGGGCCTTGCCGCGCCCCTCGGCGATGGCTTCGGCGAAGTTCGCGAAGAGCACCGTGAACCACAGCCATAGGGCGATCTGGCCGACGAAGCTGGTGTCGCTGGAGTTGCCGACGATGCCGGCGATGAACCCGTAGGTGGTCATCACCGCGCCGATCTCCACGATGAACATCACCGGATTGCGAACCATGGCTCGCGGGTCCAGCTTGACGAAGCTCTGACCGATTGCGGGAACCAGGAGCTCGGGATCCGTGATGCTGGTGCGCCGGCGCTTGGTGCGTGTGGATGCAATTGCCATATCAGTGCCCCGCGATGAGCTTGAAGTGCTCGAGAATCGGTCCAAGCGAGACGGCGGGAAAGAACGTGAGGGCGGCGACGATGATGATCGTGCCGATCAACAGCGCGACAAACAGCGGTCCGTCGGTCGGGAAAGTCCCCGCGCTCGCGGGCACGATCTTCTTCTTCACCAGGTTGCCGGCCATCGCCATCACCGGGATGAGGAACAGGTACCGGCCTGCCCACATTGCACCGGCCAGCATGAGGTTGTAGAAGTTGGTATTGCCCGAGAGTCCTGCGAACGCGCTCCCGTTGTTACCGGTCGCGGACGAGAACGCATAGAGGATCTCCGTCAGCATATGCGGCGTCCCTTGGGTCGCAATCGGACCTGCTTGTCCCGCGGTGGTCAGGACCGCCGCAGCTGAGAAGCCCAGGATCGAGGCGGGGAGGACGAGTATCGCGATCGCCGCGTATTTGACATCGCGCGCCTCGATCTTCTTGCCGAGGTATTCGGGCGTTCTTCCAACCATCAGGCCCGCGATGAACACCGCCACGATTGCGAAGACGACCATCCCGTAAAGACCTGATCCGACGTCACCCGGGGTGATCTCGCCGAGCTTGATGAGCACAAGCGGAACGAGGCCGCCGATCGGCGTCATGCTGTCCATCGACGCATCGACTGAGCCGGTGCTCGTACCGGTGGTGGCGGTGTTGTACAGCGCCGACTGGATGGGCCCGAAGCGAGCCTCCTTGCCTTCCATGTTGCCGCCGGCGAGCGTGCTGGTGGATACCTGCGAGGCGCCGGTGCTGATCAGCGCCGGGTTGCCCTGCTGCTCCTGCCATGCGACCACACCGAACGCGGAGATGAGGATGATGCCCATGACCGCGCCGAGCACGATGCCCTGCTTGACGTGGCCGACCCACCGTCCGAAGGTGATGGTGAGCCCGAACGGGATGAGCAGGCAGATGAAGATCTCGAGCGAGTTCGTGAGCCCGTTGGGATTCTCGAATGGATGCGCGGCGTTGGCGTTGAAGAAGCCGCCGCCGTTGGTGCCGAGGTCCTTGATGGCCTCCATGGATGCGACCGGACCCTGCGCGATCGTCTGCACGCCGTTGGTGAGCGTGTGGACGACCGTATAGCTGTTGAAGTTCTGGATCGACCCGCTGGCGACGAGCACGATCGCGAACACCACGCTGATGGGGAGAAGGATGTACAGGATGCAGCGCACCATGTCCGCCCAGAAGTTGCCGAGCGTGCTCATGGTCCGGCGCGCGATCGCGCGGATAACCACGATGGCCACGGCGATTCCGACTGCGGCGCTGAGGAACTGGTGGAGCACGAGCGCAACGATCTGCGAGAAGTAGCTCATCGTGGTCTCGCCGGCGTAGTTCTGCCAGTTGGTGTTGGTCGCGAAGCTGATCGCGGTGTTGAAGGCGAGCGGTGCCGGCACTCCCGGGAGGTTCTCGGGATTGAGCGGGAGATGGTCCTGGAAGCGAAGGACGACGTAGGTGAAGGCGATGCTGATCACGGTCACCGAGAGAATCGAGACGAGGTATGAGACCCAGCCCTGCTCGTGGTCCGGGTCGATACCGATGATCCTGTAGGTGAGACGCTCAACAGGGGCAATGACGCGGCTCAACCAGACGCGTTCGCCCTTGAACACCTTGACCATGTAGCCGCCGATGAACCAGGCGCCAACGCCGACGGCGGCGTACGTGAGGACCGCCGCAATGATGTCGAGAACCATCAGAATCGCTCCGGGGCGACCAGGGCGATGATCAGGTAGATGGCGGCCAGCAGCGCTACGACCGCTGAGACGATGTAGCCGGTCAGTTCAGTCCCCATCTCAGATCCTCACCATGCCTTCGGACATGAGGAACGCGGCGACAATCATTCCGGCGAAGCAGAGCAGCACCAGCAGGTCAAGTGGCACGGTTTGAGTATTGAATCGGTTGCGTCAACGCTGCGTCAACGGTCCGCCCGGAGCTCCCTGCGCAGGCTGTCACCAGCGGCGTACCTCGAGGTGGGGCGCATCGTGACGGGCGGGCGTGGTCATGCTGAGCGAGCGCGCCAATGCAGTCAGGCGCACACAAAAAAGAGGCCGCGGGACTGGAGGGGTCCCGCGGCCTCGTGAGGAGCCTAGTTGTGCGGCGGGACGACCAGAACCGGGCACGGTGCGAGCCGGATCATCCGCTGACCGGCCGTGCCGAACACAAAGTCTGCGAGAGGGCCATGCCGGCTGGCTCCCGCGACGATGAGATCTGCGTGGCATTCTCGTGCCATTTCCGCGATGGACTTGGCGGCCTTGCCGACCGTCGATTGCATGTGGATTTCCGCGTCAAGTCCGGCGGCCTTCAGATCGGCCACCTGCAGACGTACCCTGCGCTGGAGACGATCCTCATCGAGATGAACTGGCTGCGCGCCCCCACGCATGACCATCAATTCATTGACGTGCGCGACGACAACCTTTGACCGGTCCTGCGTTGCGAGCGACTGCGCTACCGCGACGAGCTGATCAGCTGTGTCGGAGCCGTCTGAAGCGACCAGAATTGTTGTGTACATTGCCTCTACCGATAAACGGGCCAACGAACTACCTCTCACTATGGAGGCGTCTCTGTCAACAATCGGTCAATGACCTTCGACCGGCTGCGCTCAGCGATGCGCGAGCGCTACGGGCATTGGACCGGCACCCAGCGACGCTCCGGCCTGGTCGGCGAGTGTCACGGCGGCGAGCAGCTGATCGCGCCGCACTTTGGTGCCGGCTTCGGCGACCAGCACAAAACGGCCGAGGCGTCGAACATCGTGCTCGACCTCGATCGTGATCTCCTTGCCGGGGAGTCCGAGCGTGTCAACGCCCCACCAGATTCGCCCCCAGCTCACGTTGCCGTTCCTGTCGATGGTTGGTCCGGGTCGCTCCGGGCGCGACGTGTCGAACCAGCACTTACGCAAACCGAGCAGGCTGCGCAGCTCGTTGGCGACGGCTTCGACAACCTCGTCGGGTCCGGCGCCGGCGGCCATGAGCTCCGCGATTGCCTGGACGTGCGAAAGGTCCTCGCGCTGCTGCACGGCGAGTGTTCGGTGAGAGCGATTTCGAGCCGAGAGCTGGCCGACGATGAGGCCGCCGACGAGCAGAAGCGCTGTCGTCTCGATGTCCTGTGGATGCGAGATCACAAGTGATCCATACGGCTGGGTGAAGCCGATGTCGTAGCAGAGTGCCGCTGACACGGCCGCAATGAGTGCGGAGAGGCGCGTCCCGGTGGCAGCGAGCAACGAAACCAGGACGGCGAAGCCGAGCGCAACAGTCGCGGCTGGCGCCTGGCTGCGGAACGGAAGGAGTGCGAGTGCGAGTCCAACGGGCACGACGACCGCAGCGACAAGCACCACCACCGGCCGGATCGTGGCGGCCATGGTCTGGCGGGGACCGCCGGGGTCGGTGGGCGTCGCGCTCGGCACTATGGTCACCACGCTGGCTGAGATGCCGCCTCCGGATGGACGTTCAACGACCGCGGCCTCCAGGGCGTTGACATCATCTCAGGCTCCCTGTTCAGATTCGACCCCATCGCATTGCACAGCATCCCAATGAGGCCGTCAACGGAGGATCAACGAGGTGGCCCGAATCGGTACCCCTGGCGCCCGACGGTCACCACGATCTCTGGGTGCGCAGGGTCATCCTCGAGCTTGACCCGCAGGCGCTGGGCGAAGGTCCGGAGATAGTTGCGCTCGTCTGCATACTGCGGCCCCCACACGCGCTGGAGCAGGGTGCGGTGGTCGAGCGTGGCGCCGGCATTGCGCGCCAGCTCGGCGAGCAGCAGCCACTCGGTCGGCGAAAGCCGAACCTCGACGCCGCCGCGCGTGACCGAACGGGCGCCGAGATCGACGCGGACGCTGCCCCGTACGACGACGCCGCCCGTGCCGTCGGGTGGTCGGACGCGACGGAGCACCGCGCGCACGCGGGCCAGCAGCTCGTCGGCCCCGAAGGGCTTGGCCAGGTAGTCGTCGGCCCCAAGGTCGAGGGCGCGAACCTTGTCGGTCTCCTCGCCCCGCGCGCTGATCACGATGACCGCCGGGCGCTGCTGATTGTCCATGTGCTCGAGGATCTGCCAGCCGTCGACGAAGGGGAGGCCGATATCAAGGAGGACGATGTCGATCGCCTCCGGGTCTCGAAGCATCTGCGACGCGGTGATCCCATGGGTGGCAATCGAGGTCTCGTAGCCGGCAGAGTCGAGCGCGCCGGCAAGGATTTCGCGCAGCGCAGCGTCGTCCTCGACGACCAGGATGCGAGCCCGGTGCTCGTCGCTCAACAGCTCCCCGGACCGGCCGGCGCCGCGCCCGCGGCGACCGTGATCGTCTCCGTGAAGGTCGCAGGTGGATTGAACGACTGGTGGCTTGGTGAGACAAGCTCGACCTGGACAGTGTGCCGTCCCGACGAGAGATCGACCGGCACGTGCCAGACATCGACAGTCGGTGCCTGGACACCATCGATGATCACCGCGAGGTAGTACTGCGAAGACGTCGCTGGGATCAGCCTGCCGGACGCCTGGACCCCGCACACCGTGAGCGTGAGGGGCGCACCGACGTCGGCACCGGGTACGGGCGACACGATGCGCACAGGGTACGGCGCCGCCACCAGCAGCGCGGGGCTGAACACCCAGCTGGCCACAAGGCCGCCGGCGCCACAGAGGGCCGCGACCCCTCCCGCGATGCGCAGGGCACTTCTCCGGACCGCGAAGACCAGGAGGCCACCACCAAAGATCAGGAGCGCCAGGCCCCACTGCAGTGGCAGCGGGAGGCTGCTGACGATGTGCGCGATCACGCTCGCCCCCGGTCAGGCCGGCGCGACGGTGAAGAAGATCGTCGGCGTGACGTCGCGAGGCGAAAAGGGGAAGTGGTCCTGCGCCACGAACTCCGCATACATCGAGTACGGCAGTCCGGGTTTCACGGTGATCGGCTGCGACAGCGTGTAGCTCATATAGATGAGCTGGTTGTTGAGGTACAGGTGGACATGACCCTTGGTGGGTGTGATGTCGCTGGTCGTCACGGTGGTGACCGTACCGCCGGTGATCGACACCCTGACGACCAGCGCGGTCCCGTGGACGACCTCTCCGCTGGTCGGGAAGAGCAGGGTGATCTTCACCGGGGTTGACGGGCGATGGCCAAGCCCGCCCACCGGAGTTGGGTATGGCGTCGGAGCCGGCGTGCCCGAAGGCCCGTCAGCCGTTGCCGAGCTGCATGCCGTCAGAACGACGAGCAGTGAGGTCAGGAGGACGAGGAGAAGACGTCGCATTGTTCAGTTCCCTGCCCAGCCCATTATGCGCAGCGCCACCCGAAGAGGATTCAGCAACGGGATGGCTCAACGGGTGTAGGGCGGCAGGGGCGGGGGGAACTCAGCGAATTTGGCAGCGACTGAGCGAGCGCGATAATTGGATTGCGCGAACGAGGGAGCGGACAAGCTGAGCAGAGTGCCCCCCTTCCCCTGCCGCCAGACCACAGATGGCCTGGGCTTCAGCCTTGCTGAGGGTCCGCCGCGAGGTCAGCGCAGCCGGTACGTGGCCGGGCGCTCGTCGGTGACCGTGACCTTTGGGGCGTTCCGCTCCAGGATGCGCCGGACCTGCTGCGGCGTGAAGCTGCCGCCGAGGCGCTTCCGGATCGCCGCCACCGCAAGGGGTCGCGTCGATTCCTTGAGGACCGCGAGCACCTTGTCATCGGGGGTGCTGCGCGTGCTGGTGTGCTTGCCATTCGAAGCCGCGGCCGGTGCGGCCGGTGCGGCTGTGCGCGCGGGCTCGGGTGCGCTCTCGGGCACGCGGTTCACATGCTCGGCGACCACCGGTGCGGGCGCCTCGGCGTGGGCGGGAAGGTCGATCCGGGCGGGCCGGGTCGACCCCTCGCCATGGAGGCGGGTCCACATCGCGGGGAGGTCGTCGAGGACCTGGCGCACGAACGCTGCGGAGCCGCTGACCTCGATCTCGCGCTCACCGTCCCGAAGGCGCAACGAGTGCGACATCGGCGCGGCGGGTACCTCCACCCGTGGCGCGGGGCGGAAGGGCGGCCGAGAATCGTTCCGAGAATCGTTGTTGAAGCTGGGTCGTGGGCCCGAGAACTGCCGGGGGCCGGAGAACGAGGGACGGTCCGAAGAGGGGCGTCCCTGATATGGGCGGTCGTCAGGCATTGGTCTCCTGGTTGTCTGTGGGTTCGTCGTGGTTGTGACCGCGGCTCCGGCCGCCCTGCGGCGCCGGCTCGACGGCCACGGGGGTGCCGACCACATCGGCGGCGGGATCGGCCTCGGCCTTCGCGGCCCTGGTCAGATCGGTGATCTCGACATGACGGTCGTCGTCCGGCAGGGTGATCTGGGGAAGGTCGTCGTCGTCGGACGGGGGCGGTCCGAAGAGGCGCTCCTGGATCTTGGCGCGGAGTGGCGACTGGACGAGCGCGAAGACGCCGCCGACGACTGCCGCTCCGATCAAGAGATTGCGGACGCGATGTGTTTTCTTCTTCGGACGGATGGCGGTGCTCAGCTTGCCCGACGCGTCGGCGATCCGCTCGCGTGCGGCATTGCCGGCTGCGCTGACCCTGCTGTCTGCGGCAATGGTTTCAGCCGTCTCCGCCAGTGTGGTGGCGGCAGTCTGCAATACCTGGCTCAAACCTTCAGCACCGCGCTGAACGGTCGGGAGCGCTGCGCTCCCCGCGCCGCGCGCGAGCGTGACCGCATGATCCGCGAGGTCACTGATCGTATCGGCCGCGCGACCGCGGTCAAGCACGGCGGCTCTGGAACGTCGACTCCGCATGTTGCAACAAACCTCCGTTCTCACCTGCCATGAATGGCGCCAAACAATTGAACTGGCACCGAAGGATTGATTCTACGTTGGTTGCACGGTTAAACGTTCCCCACAACACTGCGCACGCGCCGCGCGGGCGACGCTCAGGCGGCGGAGGAAAGCGGGGGTGCGATATCGCGAAGGCTTATCGCGGACGCTTCGCGAGCGAGCGCCGTGTCCAGGGGCGCGTCGAGAAACCACCGGATGCGCGCCGCAGCCACCGGCCCGACGAGCCGGGCGAGCTCAGGCTCGGACGCGGTATAGATGGCCCGCAGGGACGGGAACGATCGAATCAGCTTCACAAATGCGGCCGGATCGAGCCCGTCGACCGCGGCGAGATGGCTGACCCGGCGCCGGGCGAGCGATCCGGCCTCATCGGCGTCGAGCGGGAGCTGGAGCTCGATCGTTCGAATTGGCATGGACTGAGTCTACCGAACAGATGTTCGACTTGTCAAATCGTCCTGATCATGAGTACGCTTGCCCCAATGCCTCTCTACGAATACCGCTGCAACGACTGCTCGGCCGTGTTCGAGCTGCTCCGCCCGATGGCCGATCGCGAAGTCGCCGCGGTGTGCCCGAGCTGCGAGAGCCGGGCGAGCATGCCGCTGATCAGCCGGGTGGCCGTCCACGCCGGATCCGTCTCCGATGCTTCGCCATCGATGGGCGGTGGCGGCGGCGGCGGTGGTTGTTGCGGCGGCAGCTGCGGCTGCGGCGCCAACTGACCGAGGTTCAGCCGGCTCCCACAACCGGGATGGCGACCACTCGCTGAGCGACGGTTCCGGTCAGGTCCAGCTCCGTCTGCAGGACCGACGCAAGGAATACCCGCCGGTGCGCGGGATGCGGGCCGTACTCGCGGATCGCGGCACGATGTTCGGGAGCGCCATATCCCTTGTTGCTCGCCCAGTTGTAGTGGGGCGCCTCATCGTGCATCCGGGTCATCAGCGCGTCGCGATGAACCTTGGCGATGATCGAGGCCGCCGAGACGGCCGGGACCTTGCGATCACCGGCGACGAGCGAGTGGAGGGGACGCGACACGGGGATTCGCAGGTTGCCGTCGCAGCAGTAGCCGTCAGCATCGACGGCTTCGACAAGCCTGCGGAAGATGTCGACGTTCGCCCACCCGAGGCCGCGCGCGTTGATCTCCTCGACGCTCACCTCCGCGACCGCCCACGCCACCGCCCGCTCCCGGAGCACGGCTCCGACCAGCTCGCGCTGTTTTGCGGTCAGCAGTTTGCTGTCGCGGAGCAGGGGATGTCGGAAGCGCTGGGGCAACACCACCGCGGCGGCGACGAGCGGGCCCGCATAGGCGCCGCGACCAACCTCGTCCATTCCGCACAGCCGGAAAGCGCGCCAATCGCTGACCGCGAAGGTGGTTCGGATGTAGTCGGGAACGCGGAACCGCGGCATCGGCTGGTGAGAGTGTAGCCCTCGGGTTTGCTACGGTGACGGGAAGTGGCCACCCCCGGGAGGAATCTGGCGTTGAACGAGGTGCTCTGGACTGACGTCGCTCCACGCGATGGGCTCCAGAACATCGCCGACACGATCAGCACCGAAGCGAAGATCCGGCTCGTCCGCGGGCTGCTCGACGCGGGCGTGCCGCGTGTCGAAGCAACGTCGTTCGTCTCCCCGGTGTGGGTTCCGCAACTGGCGGATGCACCCGCCGTGCTCGCGGGACTGCAGAACGACCTGCCGCGGTTGCGCGTGCTCATCCCCAATCTCCGCGGCCTGGAGCTTGCGCTCGCGCACGGCATACGCAATGTGCTGGTCACCATCGCTGCAACCGACTCCTTCAACCGGCGCAACGTCAATCGGGGCGTTGACGAGTCGCTCGACGAGATCTCGCACATCGTCGAGATGGCCGGCGAGCGCGCGTGCACCGTCGATGTTGCGGTGTCGGTGAGCTTCGGGTGTCCGTTCGAGGGCGAGGTCGCACCGGCTCGGGTTGTCGAACTCTGCGCCGACCTGGTCACCCGCGGTGTGGTCGAGGTGGGCATCGCAGACACGATCGGCGTGGCAACACCGGTCGACGTCACAGCGATGTGCGCGCTGGTCGCCGCCGCGGTGCCCATCGATCGTCTTTCCCTGCACGTGCATGACACGCGTGGACTCGGCGTTGCCAACGTCGCCGCGGGCTTCGCCGCCGGCATACGCCGCTTCGACGGTTCGGTTGGCGGTATCGGCGGTTGTCCTTTCGCTCCGCGCTCCACCGGCAACGTCTGCACGGAGGACGCGCTCCAGGCGCTGCACGCCCTCGGCGCAGTCACCGGCATCGACATCGCCGCGATGTGCGCCGTCGCTGAGACGCTCGCCGGCGACCTCCGCCGCGACCTCCCCGGCAAGCTCTACCGCGCCGGAATCTGGAGTCGCGCACCCCAGGAAGCCGGCGTGGAGACCAGCGTTGGCTGAAGCCGTCGACGAGCGCCTGGAAAGGGCGCGTGCCGGTGGACCGCAGCGCCATCGGGACAAGCTGGCGACCCAGAACAAGCTGCCGGTGCGCGAACGAATCAGGCGCCTCTTCGACTCCGGCAGCGACTTCGTCGAGGACGGGCTGCTCGCAGGCACGGAGGATCCGGAGCTTGCCGCGGAGGGAGTCGTCACCGGTATCGGTCTCATGCACGGCAGGACATGCGCGGTGATGGCGAACGATCCGACCGTCAAAGCCGGGTCCTGGGGTCCGCGGACGGTTGAGAAGATCGTGCGCATCCAGGAGACCGCACAGCGTCTGCAGATTCCCCTGGTGTACCTCGTGGATTCAGCCGGCGCGCGTATCACCGAGCAGGTTGCGATGTTTCCCGGGCGGCGCCACGCCGGCCGCATCTTCCATATGCAGGTTCGGCTTTCGGGCCAGGTGCCCCAGGTGTGCGTGCTCTTCGGACCAAGCGCGGCGGGAGGCGCCTACATCCCCGCGTTCTGCGACATCGTCATCATGGTCGAGGGGAACGCGTCGATGTACCTGGGCTCGCCGCGCATGGCCGAGGTCGTGGTTGGCGAGAAGGTGACGCTCGAGGAGATGGGTGGTGCCCGCATGCACTGCACCGTGAGCGGCTGCGGCGATGTGCTTGTCGCCGACGAGGATGCGGGGATTGTGGCGGCGCAGCGCTACCTCGAGTACCTGCCTCAATCCTGGCATGACATACCGCCGGTCGCGGCATCCCGCGGGGTGGAGGCGGGATGCGAGGACATCACCGACGTGATCCCCGTTGAGGCGTCCAAGGGATACGACGTCATGGCGTTCATCCGCGGGATCATCGATGACGGCACGTTCTTCGAGATCAAGCGTTTGTTCGCGCGCGAGATCGTCTGCGGTTTCGCGCGCATCGACGGCCACGCGGTTGGCATCCTCGCGTCGCAGCCGCGCTTCAAGGGCGGTGTGCTCTTCGTGGACTCCGCCGACAAGGCAACCCGTTTCATCACGTGCTGCGACGCCTTCAACGTGCCACTGCTCTTCCTTGCGGATGTGCCCGGCTTCATGATCGGCACGGCGGTCGAGCGTCAGGGGATCATCCGCCACGGCGCCAAGATGATCGCCGCGCTGGCGCAGGCTCAGGTCCCGCGCATCTCGGTGATCCTGCGCAAGGCATACGGGGCCGGGCTGTACGCGATGAGCGGCCCGGCGTTCGAACCCGATTGCACCCTGGCGCTGCCCACCGCACAGATCGCGGTGATGGGTCCGGAGGCGGCGATCAACGCCGTGTACTACAACAAGATCCAGGACACGCCCGAAGCCGACCGGGAGGCATTCGTGCAGCGGCTGCAGGATGACTACCGCGACGACATCGACGTTTTCCGTCTCGCATCCGAGTTGATCGTCGATGCTGTCGTGCCGCCAGAGGAGCTGCGCGGGGAGCTGGTCCGCCGTTTTGCTGCATACCGCACCAGACAGCGCGCCGATGTTTCGCGACACCATCCCGTTTCGCCTGTCTGAGCGGAGGGCGGCGACGAGATGGCGAATGCGGGGCTGGACGGCTGGCTGCAGAGCATCGGCTACCTTGCGGTAGCACTGTTCGTCGGCATCGAGAGCCTTGGGGTGCCGCTTCCCGGAGAGACGATGCTCATCACGGCGGCCGTGTTCGCCGCCGCGACGGGGCACCTGTCGATCGCGGGAGTCATCGCGGCGGCGATCATCGGCGCGGTGCTCGGTGACAACATCGGCTTCGGCATCGGGTGGTTTGGCGGGTATCCGCTGCTGCGTCGCTTCGGCAAATACGTCCGGCTCGACGAGGCCAAGCTGAAGGTGGGGCGGTACATCTTCATGCGCCATGGCGCCAAGGTCGTCTTCTTCGGCCGGTTCGTCTCGGTGCTGCGAACCTACGCAGCCTTCCTGGCCGGCACCAACCGGATGCACTGGTCACGCTTCCTGATCGCCAATGCGTCCGGCGCCATCGTCTGGGCAGTGCTGTATGGAGTCGGAGCCTATTCGGCCAGCAGTGTGATCGCGAAGCTCAATGCGCCTGTCGAGATCGGATTCGCCGCGCTCGCCGTGGTCGTGATCGTGCTCGCCGGCTTCTTCGTGCGGAAGAACATCAAGCGACTCGAGGCCGTCGCCGAGGAAGCCCTTCCCGGTCCACTCGAGGGATTCTCCGCGAAGCCGAAGCCGGAGGAGCCGGCCGGAGAGTCAGACCGCTAGAAGGCCGGGTTGGCCACCGATCCTCCGGCTGTGCCAGGCGAGCTTGGCGCCGGCGCGGAGATCAGCTCGGCGCGCCAGACGAAGCGGTTGTAGTCCTGCCACCAGGGATCGCAGGTGATCATGGTCAACTCGTGGCCAGAGGTCGGGACAAGCTGCGTGACCTTCGCGGGCGCCAGGTCCCAGCGCCGCGTGACCTTGTAGACGAAGGTCTGGCAAGCTCGGTTCTCGATCGTGATGGTGCCGCCGACGTTGAGCTCATTGATGTACTGAAAGTCGGGCTCGCGGTGGAAGGCGATGATCACGTTGCCCTGCTGACCGGGATTCGGTGTGCCTGCGTAGTGGACCATCGACCGCGAGTCCAGCAATGCCCAGGTGCCGTTTCCGGCCACCGCCGCGTAGTGATACTGCGCGGGCGCACCGAAGTTCACGAGCGCGTAGTCGGTCGCTGAGCTGGTGCCGCAGGCAGGTGGCCTGGATGCGACCGGAGCCGGGGCCACGGCGGGTTTGACGGCGCCGCCCTTCCAGTGCTTGAGCGCTGTCGAATCGACGGCGCCGCGCTGGAACACGCCGATCAGCGGTCCGGCGATCAGCGCGCCGCCGGCGATGATCGATGCGACGCCGAGGGCAAGCAGGACCATCCAGATGCGGATCGGCCTGCGAGCAGGCGTGCGTGTCCCCTGGGCGCCATCCGCAGTGAGATCAGAAGCCATCACTCACAGGATAGCCAGCATCCCATGGTCCCGCGGTCACGACCGAGCGACGGGGCGTCGGAGCAAGGAGCCCCGAATCCGGCTACCGGTTGCGCGGATTCCGCGGCCGCTTGCGGCCGTAGGCGACACCTTCAGCGACCGGATCGAAGGCAGCCCCCGGCCCGGTGGCCGGGGTGATGCCCTCGCCCTGCACAAACACTTTGCGAGAGCCGACGTCGATCAGGTACGCAAGCGACTGGCCGCCCGACTGGTCGGGAATCATGGAGACGTCAGCGACGGTGCCGGTACGCCGGCTGCCGCCATAGGGAAAGCTGACCCTCGTCCCTACCGCGATTGGGCCGCCGTCACTCACCGAGGCGCTGCGCGGAAGCAGTCGCTGCAGTAAACGGGCTTGTCTCCGCGAGGCTGGAAAGGGACGCGCGCCACGCCACCGCACCCAGCACAGGGGACCTCGTACATCTGGCGAGGGCCGTTGCTGCGGTATCCACCGCCGCCACCGCCACTACCGCCGAAGCCGCCGCCGCCGCCACCACCACCGCCGCTCTGACGACGAGCCGCTCTGCAGCTGGGGCAGCGAGAAGGGGGGTTTGTGAGGCCACGAGAGGCAAAAAAGTCCTGCTCGCCCTCAGTCCAAATGAAGTCGACGCCGCAATCGCGGCAACGTAGAGTCTGGTCTACCGACACGCGCCTTGTTCCTCCGTCCGGCGCGTTGTGATACGGCGCCCGGGTTGGTGATAGTTACCGGGTAACAGTACACGGTCGAGAGGGTCCTCGCAAAGGGACAAATCCGTCACAGCCCAGGGCTTCCATCGCGCTGTTACGATCTTGCGATCCCTGGACAGGAGCAGGCCGGAGACGCACAGGGCGTCTCGGTGGCTGCCGGTAGGGTGGAGGGCAGCTCCAATGCCACCAACGCGCCACCGTCTCTTCACCTCTGAATCGGTGACCGAGGGGCACCCCGACAAGGTCGCAGACCAGATCAGCGATGCCGTCCTCGACGCCGTGCTCAGCAAGGACCCGCTCGGCCGCGTCGCCTGCGAGACCGCGCTGAGCACCGGGACGGTCATCGTCTTCGGCGAGATCACCACCGAGGCGTATGTCGATATTGCCGGGCTGGTTCGCCAGACCATCAAGGAGATCGGGTACACCCGGGCCAAATACGGGATCGACTGGGAGACCTGCGGTGTGCTGGTCGGGATCGACGAGCAGTCCCCGGACATCTCGCAGGGCGTCAATCACGGCGGCGCCGGCGACCAGGGAATGATGTTCGGCTTTGCCTGCGACGAGACCCCGGAGTTGATGCCGGCACCAATCCAGATGGCTCATCAATTGGCACGCCGGCTTGCAGTCCTGCGGCGCGATGGGACCCTGCGCTGGGCTCGCCCCGACGGCAAGACCCAGGTTTCCATCGAATACGACGCCGATGGGCGTCCGAGGCGAGTCGACACCGTCCTGGTGAGCGTGCAGCACGGCGAGGAGGTCACCCAGGAGCAGATCTTCGAGGACGTCCAGCACCACGTGGTCGAGAAGATCATCCCCGCGGAATGGCTTGATGCGGGCACCAAGCGCTACGTGAACCCCACCGGGCGCTTCGTCATCGGAGGCCCGCAGGCAGATGCCGGTCTCACCGGACGGAAGATCATCGTCGACACGTATGGCGGGTACGCCCGGCACGGCGGCGGCGCCTTCAGCGGCAAGGATCCGTCCAAGGTCGACCGCAGCGCCGCCTACGGCGCACGCTGGGCGGCCAAGAACGTGGTCGCGGCGGGCATGGCAACGAAATGCGAGATCCAGGTGGCCTACGCGATCGGTGTCGCCAAGCCGGTCTCAGTGCTGGTCGAGACATTCGGGACCGAGAAGGTGCCCAACGACATGATCGCCTCGCTGATCGATGAGTACATCGATCTGTCGCCCTTCGGGATCATGAGCGCCCTCGAACTGCGCCGGCCCATCTACCGGCAGGTCGCCGCGTACGGCCATTTCGGGCGGAGCGACCTCGACCTCCCCTGGGAGCGGACGACCCTCGCCGATCAGTGGGCCGAGGATGCCGGGACCGAACCACTCCTGACCGCGGCCATCGCTTAGCTCAGGATTGGTTGCAGGGCGTGGGCCTACACATCGTCGTGCTCGCCGGCGGCAGCGGCACCCGGCTCTGGCCGCTGAGTCGGCGGTCGACACCCAAGCATCTGCTCCCGCTCGCTCGCGGAGGGGAGACATTGCTTCGAGCCACCGTGGACCGCGTCATCGGGCTTGGCGTCAGCGTCCGGATCGTGACGGCCGTCGATCAGGTCGAGGCCTGCGCAGCTGCGCTTGCCGATCTCAAGCTGCCAAATGACGCGTTCATCGCGGAGCCGCTCGCTCGTGGGACGGGCCCCGCTCTAGGACTCGCCGTCGGCCTCATTGCTCGCGAGGATCCCGGCGCGCTGATCGCAAGCGTCCATGCGGACCATCGGGTTAGCGATCCGGCGGCATATCGCGCCGCCGTGCTGGCATCGGCCGGATGGGCACAGGCCACCGACGGACTTGCGACCGTCGGCCTCGTTCCCGTAGCGCCCGTCACTGGATTCGGATATGTCGAGGTCGGTGAGCGTCGGCCCTCCGATCTGTGGACCGCACCCCCGAGCCCATCCAGCGTCGCGGCGGCGGCTGCGGCGCTGCCTGCATTCGACTCACCGGGATTCACGGAGAAGCCGTCAGCGGAGGTGGCGCAGGCCTACGTCAGGGGGGGAAGGCATCTGTGGAACCTGGGCCTCTTCGCCTGGACCGCTCGTCGATTTCTCGATGAGCTGCGAATCGCCGATCCCGAACTCAGCTCAGCCCTCGACGAAACAGTTGCTGCCCGCATCCGGGGCGACGAGAGTGAGGTCATACGAATCTATGGCTCGCTGCTGGCTCGGGCGGTGGAACCGCTTGTCCTCGAGCACACACCACGTCTCACGGTCGTCGAAGCGACGTTCGGTTGGTCCGACCTTGGGTCGTGGACGGACGTCCACGNNGGTTGCCGAGGGCGACGTTGACGCGGATGGGAACGTGCTCGAGGGACTTGTGTCCATCACTGCAGCGCACGGCTGCACGGTGATCTCGCGATCCGGGAGGATTGTTGCTGTCGCCGGTATCGACGGTGTTGTTGTGGTTGACACTCCCGACGCCGTGCTGGTGGTCCCCGCGCTCCAGTCGCAGCTCGTCAAGGAGGTCGTCGAGCAGCTCCGGGCAGCAGGCAGGGATGAGGTCCTCTGACTCAGATGCGAGAGACCCAGGATCGGTGCGCTTAGAATGCACCCAATGATGCCGAGCCCGATCCGTTTCGGGACCGACGGGTGGCGGGCCGTGGTCGCGGATGACTTCACATACGCTAACGTGCGCGCCGTCGCCCAGGGCGTCGCGTCGTACCTCGCAAGTGAGGCACGGACTGTGATCGTTGGACATGACTCGCGTTTCTGTGCCGAGTTGTTTGCCCGGGAGGTCGCCCAGGTTCTCGTCGCGAATGGGCGAAGCGTGACACTCCTCGACCGTGTGACTCCCACCCCGGCGGTATCCTGGGCGATAACCCGGCACCACGCGGCCGGTGGGATCGTAGTCACTGCGAGCCACAACTCGGCTGAATTCAACGGGATCAAGTACAAACCGGACTTCGGCGGATCCGCGCCGCCGGAGGTCGTCACCGAGATCGAGCATCACACAGCCGCGGCAGTCGAGTCCGGCGTGACCACGATGCCCTACAACGCGGCGGTCGCGACCGGACGGCTGCAGTCGATCGACCCACTTCCAGACTACTTCGATCAACTGAGCAAGATGGTTGACATCGACAGACTTCGTAATCACGGCCTGCGTGTGCTCCACGAGGCCATGTACGGGGCCGGCGCCGGGCTCATCGCGCGGGCACTCAGCGGCGGATCCACCACCGTCGTCGAGTTGCACGGAGAGCGGAATCCAGGTTTTGGGGGGATGCATCCCGAGCCCATCGATCGATACATGCCGGAGGCGATGGAGCGCATGAAGTCGGGTGAATTCGACCTGGGCATTGCAAACGACGGCGATGCCGACCGTGTCGGCATCATCGACGAGAACGGCCGCTATATCAACCAACTCCAGGTGATGGCGCTGTTCGCGATGTATCTGCTCGAGAAGCGCGGGCTCCGTGGCGACATTGTGCGTTCGATCACAACTTCGGGAATGATCGACGCCCTGGGCGAGCGATTTGGCGTCACCGTGCACGAGCTACCGGTTGGTTTCAAGTACATCGGCACCAAGATGATGGAGACCGACGCGATCATGGGCGGTGAGGAATCCGGCGGGTACGCATTCCGGGGTCACATCCCCGAGCGCGACGGCATCCTGTCCGGTCTGATGATGGCCGCGATGATCGTTGACTATGGCATGCCGCTTTCAGGGATTCTCGTCCATCTCGAAGACTTGGTCGGACCGCACGCGTATGACCGCCACGACATACGGTTTCCACGTGAGGGCTATGAGGAGCGCAAGTCGCAGATCTACGCACGGATGAAGCAGAACGAAACTCACGATCTGGCCGGAAGCAAGGTCGTCCGAACTCGCGATGACGATGGATTCAAGTTCTACCTGGACGACGGGTCGTGGGTGCTCATGCGCATGAGTGGCACAGAGCCACTCATGCGGGTATATGCAGAGGCAACAACGCGCGCGCGTGTGGAGGACCTCATCGCAGCTCTCGAGAACCAGAGCGGTGTGTCCGAGCGGGTCGCAGTCGGAGCCAGCGAATGACCGAGATCGTCGATGCATCAGATTCCATCCGTGCGCCCGGTTCGGGGCGGGTGGACAAGCCCTGGGGTTACGAACTCCGCTGGGCGATCACGGATCGCTACCTGGGCAAACTTCTCCACGTCGATAAGGGTCATTCGCTGAGCCTCCAGTACCACGTGCAAAAGGACGAGTGCATCTACCTGGAGTCCGGACTCCTGGATCTCCAGCTCGAGGACGAAAACGGGGAGATGCACACGCACAGACTGGCTCCTGGCATGAGCGCACACGTCCGGGCGGGTCGTCGACACCGATTCGTCGCCGTCGAGGACACCGACCTCTTCGAGGTCTCGTCGCCGGAGATCGATGATGTGGTGCGCATCGACGACATCTATGGACGGGCCGGCACCTCGGCTCCCTGAGCTGAGCCTCGCCGAGTTCTCCACCGTTTCCACAGGCCGACGTGGATAATCGAACAGGCTTTCGCCGTCGCGGTCACGGCTACCTTGCCGACCAGGCACGAAGCGCCCTGGGCATCACCGGCGAGGTGCGGGTGCTCGCCGATATCCCCCTGCCGATGGTGCACACCGCGTTCGGGCTCGCGGTCGCGGCGGCCGAGGTGGCGCTCCGGCCCGAGACTGTCGGGCTCAATCGCAGCGCCGCCGCCGACGCTGGGCTGGCGATCCTCACGGGACTCATCCTGGTCGCCTACGACTTTCTGATCTACCCCTCGGATTCGAGGCCCGGGCCGGTGGGCGCCGCGCTCCCGATGGCCGCGGTCCTCTCCTTCGGGACGCTGCTCGCGATTGCGGTCCTCCCGCTCCCGATCCGGATCGCGGGCGGGGTCATCGCCGCGGTCGTGATCGGGGGGGTGCCGCGCCTCGCCGGGCGGCGCGCCCTGGGCAAGGAGGGGTGGTTCACCAGGCTGATCCGCGATGTCTCGGGAATCGCCGTCCTGGCTCCGGTCCTGCTCGGCCTCGAGCGCGAGGACGCTGCACAGNNCCTGGCTCCGGTCCTGCTCGGCGGCGTCTCACCGACGCTGCCGATGCGCCTGCGCCTCGGAGCGGTGTTCGCCGTGGCCTTCCTGGTGAGCCTCGACGGGCTCCGCACCGAGCGCCTCACCATCCCCGCGACCATCTTCTCCGCGCTTCTTGTCGGTGGGATCGTGCTCGGAGGCGCCGCGATCGTCGGGGTGAACAGTGCCCACGCCGGCTTGCGGGCAGCGATCCTGCTCGTGCTCTGGTA
>PKWB01000206.1:14942-50370 GCA_003131685.1 Candidatus Dormiibacterota bacterium | reverse complement strand
GCCGCCACCCGCGGCGTCCCGGTCCGCCTTGTCGGTATCGGCTATCTGATTGCCTTGGCCGTCGCCGTGTCGCTTTCGGCCGTGACCATCGGCGCCATTCTTTCCACCGCTCTCCTCATCGGACCTGCCGCAGCAGCGCTCCGGCTCACCAAACGGGCTCCGCTGGCCATGGCCATCGCCGCCGGGGTCGGTGTAGCGGCGACCTGGCTCGGGATTCTCCTTGCCTACGACAGCTACGACTGGCCGCCGGTCGGTCAANNCCGAGACACCAGGGGTGGCCCGTCAGCTTCTTTGTCGTCACCCTCGTCTTCGCCTTCTATATCGTCATCCACCTGTCCGTCAGGCGGGCAGGCGGGCACCGACCCAACCCCGTGAGCGCGGGGGCGGCCTGATGTTCTCGGGCTTCATGGTCAATGCGTGGGAAGCGGCGACGATCGTGGCAGTGGTGGCCGGTGTCGTCGGATTCTTCACGGTGCTGAGAGGCTCAGCCTTCGCCGCCCACGCCCTTCCGAACGGTGCGTTCGCCGGTGCCGCCGGTGCCAGTCTCGTCGGTGTCAATGTCATCATCGGCCTCGGCGTCTTCGCTCTCCTGGGGGCGCTCACGATCGCAGGACTGGGCCGCCGAGCCCGCCAGGACGTGGCCACCGCGCTGGCCATCGTCATGATGCTCGGGCTCGGAGCGCTCTTCTTGTCCATGACCACTGAGTACGCCCCGGAGATCTACTCCTTGCTTTTCGGCGAGGTCCTCGGCGTCAGTAGCAACGAACTCCTCCCCACGGCCGGGATCGGCATGGTGTGCATCGGGGTCGTCTTCCTCCTCTACCGGCCTCTCTTGCTCTCTTCGGTCATGCCGGACGCGGCCGAAGCACGCGGGGTCAAGGGCCGACAGATGGACCTTGCCTTCCTGATCTTGATAGCTCTGGCCACGACTATGGCGGTCCCAGTGGTCGGCTCCCTCCTCATCTTCAGCCTCCTCATCGGTCCGCCGGCCGCGGCCCGCTCGTTTACGAATAAGCCTCTCCACGCAATGGGGTTGTCCGTCGGCTTCGCCCTCGGCACCGTCTGGGCCGCCATTGCCCTTTCCTTCACCTCGAACCTGCCCATCGGGTTCTTCGTCGGAGCCATTAGCGCGTGTTCCTACGCGGCAGGACGTGGTTGGGCAGCATGGCGACGGACGAGGCCATTGCCCCCAACATTGCCAGCTGGATTTTTACCCGTGTGAACCGTCGAATTGGCAATTCGCTCACCGCCCAGCATGGCCCGGTTGCGCGGTCGTGAACGAGTCGGTTCCGTTCCTCATCGTAAGTTGGTCGAGCTGTCACGTATCCGTCACGAGCCGTTCACTTTGGGTCGTGCCCATTGCCACCCGTTGTCCCGCTCTTCTCCTCATCTCGACCTGCGGAAATCTGCGAACGGGTTCGAACTGTGACAGTGCCTGCCTTCGTGACGCCGCCCCCTCCGGTCACATCCGCCACAGTCACGATCACCATGAGTCACCCGTCAGGCACGGTCCCCATTCGCGCTGTCGACTTCGAGCTCGTCGACGGAAAGGGGGAAGTTCTATTTTCCCCATGCCTTCATCGGCGCGACACCGCCCACGCTGGCCCCCCGACGGGGGACGGTCTCGTTCCCAATTACGGCAGGTCATGGCGACCGGCGCCGGCAGCATCCGTGGGTCACCGGGGGGGCGTTCCTATGGCGATCTGGGACTTCACGGTCGAGAACGACCGACCGTTCCCCAGGAGCCTCTTGCGCCCCCGCAGACACTTTCGTATCATCAGCCTCGCCAGCCATAGCGAACCCCGGGTGAGCTCTTGGCCGGTGCGGTGACCGCTGAAGTGAGACCGGTTCCCAGGGCCGGTCTCTCTTCGCGTCATGGCCTTGGCTCCATGGGGTCGCCTCGAGCACAGAGCAGGCGCGCCACGACACGGGACGGCGGCACGCCACGCGACGACAGGACGACGGGTGGGCGACCACCCTTCGACGGGTGCCACGGCCGGGCATCCGACAGGGGTCCGGCGGGCTGCGGGTCGACCACCCTCACATGACGCAATGGAGAGAGCCGAGGTGAACGCCAGGCGACGACTGGGCCAACATCCGGCCAACCATTGGTGATCACCACGTGTGGCGCCGTGGGTCGTTACCGTCGTCCCCGATGATCGGAGTGCCCGTGGGCGATGGGGGCCAATGAGACGGGGATCTTGAGGACGATCGCCGCATTGGTCTGGTCGGTGACCACCACGTCGCAGATGCCGCCCGGGGCACAGGTGCCGAGAGCCGTGTCCGAGTAGCCGGGGCCGACGAGCATCTCGACCCCCCGGGGTACGAACCTCACCGTCCCGTCCGCCCCTGCATGCCCCACGATGGCCGTGGCGGCGTCACAATCGGCGCTCAGGTTGGACGACACGACGCCGCCGTCGCACTCCTCGGCTTGGACCGGGTCGCCGGCCGGGAATCCCCGGGTCGTGATCCTGTCGACCTCGTTGTCGACGACGCCCGTGGTCCTGGCCGCCCCCGCGCTCGGAAGGTTGAAGGACAGCCGCCCGGCCGTCGAGTCACCCGAGGAGCCGAGTACCACGAGGTCGCACGTACCCGACAGCGCCAGACCGCAGGTGACACCGGAGGTGCCGATGGCACCCACCGTCACTGTCACCGAGGCGGAAAAGTCACCGGTACGGGCCCCGGCCGTGTGCACGGTGGCGGTGGCCAGGACGGCCCGGCACGGTGCCGTGGGCGTGAAGACGGTGGCGGCGCATTCATAGATCTTGACCGAGGTGTCAGCGCCACCGGTCCAACCCGTCCCCGACACGTGTTCGACGTCGTTGCCGACCAGTCCGGCGTTCGACTGGATCACCGTTCCACCCGGCGTCCACACCGTGAGATCGGCATCGGCCGAGGATCCGGCGTGGGTGGGGTCTCCCGAGTAAGTGGCTGTCACCGTGTCCATGCCCACCGGGGACGCCGCCGTCTGACAGGCGCCGCCGCCTCCCGAGAGGGTGGCGCTGCAGATCGTCGTGGCTCCGATGGAGAAGGTCAGCGTCCCCGTCGGGGTTCCCGAGCCCGTCGTCGTCGACACCGTCGTCGAGTAGATGACGGTCTGGCCCCGTTCCGCCGCCGACGGGTTGACCTGCAGGGCCACGGTGGTGGGCGCCGGTGTCACCGTGAGAGCGGTGGTACCGAACGAGGCGGCGAAGTTCGCGTCGCCCCCGTAGGTCCCCGTCACCGTGTCACTTCCCACCGGAGCCGCCGTGGCCGTGCACGAACCGGTGCCGCCGGCCAGTGTGGCCGTGCACAGCACGGTGTACCCGATGGTGAAGGCCACGGTGCCCGTGGGCGTGCCCGGGCCCGAGACGGGGGCCTCGGTGGCCGAATAGGTGACGGTCTGGCCGAAGACGGCCGGCGCAGGGTCGGCGGCGACGGTGGTGGTCACGGTGGGCGCCACCGTGAGCGGCGCCGTTCCCGACGATGCCAGGACACTGGCGTCTCCGGAGTAGCTCCCCGTCACCGTGTCGGAGCCCTGGGGCGCCTGGTCCGATGTGCACGAGCCGGCACCGGCCGAGAGCCGGGCCGTGCAGATCGCCGTGGACCCGATGGTGAAGGCCACCGTGCCGAAGGCGGTGACCGTGGCCGCGTTCGGCGTCACGGCGGCGACGTAGGTGACCGACTCACCGGCGGCCACCGGGGAGGGGTTGACCGAGACGGTGGTCACCGACGCAATGGCGGTCACGGTCAGAGGCGCCGAGGCCGAGGAGGAGGCGAAGTCCGAATCGCCCGAGTAGGTCCCCGTCACCGTGTCGGTACCGCCGCCAGCCGAGCTCGACGTGCACGAGCCGGTACCTCCCGACATCGTCGCCGTGCACAGCGTGAACTCCCCGATGGTGAAGACCACGGTGCCGGTCGGGGTTCCCGACCCCAGGGTCGATGCCACCGTGGCCGAGTAGGTGACGCTCTGACCGGCGCTCACATCCGTTGGGTTGACCGAGACGGTGGTGGTCGTGGGCGCCACCGTCAGATCGGTGGTGCCCGAGGAGGCCAGGAAGTCAACGTCTGGTGAGTAGCTCCCGGTCACGATGTCAGAGCCGAAGGGGGCGGCGCCCGACGTACAGGAGCCGGTACCGCCCGACAAAGTGGCCGTGCAGATGGCGGTCGATCCGATGGTGATGGCCACGGTGCCGGTGGGGGTGCCCGAACCCGAGCCCGACACCACGGCCACCGAATAGGTGACGACCTGACCGGCCGTGGCCGTCGAAGGATTGACCGAGACCACGGTGGCCGTGGTGCCGACCACCTCCGTGGTACCGGCCGATGACGCCGCGAAACTCGAGTCCCCGGTGTACGTACCCGTCACGGAGTCGGTTCCGAGGGGGGCCTGGGTCGAGGTACACGACCCGGATCCGGCCGAGAGGGTGGCTGTGCAGATGTCGGTGGTGCCGATGGTGAAGGTGACGGTACCGCTCGGGGTTCCCGTCCCCGAGGTCGATGCCACCGTGGCCGAATAGCTGACGCTCTGGCCACCGGCCACCGTGGACGGAGTGGCGGAGACGGCCGTGGTGGTCTCGATGAGCGGATGCGGACCGGCGAGAATGACGCCACCGACACCACCGGTGCCGACACCGACGGCCAGGCAGTGGCCCACCGAGACGCAGGCGATGCCGGAGAGGGCCAGGCCGCCGGCCGGCACGGTCTCGTCGCTCCACGATGCCCCGCTGTCCGTCGTGCCCAGAGCGATCCCGTTGCCGACGGCGTCACAGGTGCTCGGAGAAACGCAGGCCACGGCGGCGAGGCGGGTACCGGTCGTGGTCTGGCTGTTCCAGGTTGTCCCCCCGTCGGTGGTCACCACCATCACGCCTTGCCCGTAGAACGATGCCGGCGTCCCGACGGCCACGCACATCGTGGTCGAGGGACAGGCCACACCATTGAGTTGGGCCGTGAAGGCAGGCACGGATTGGTTGCTCCATGTGACTCCGCCGTCGGTGGTGGCCACGATGACAGCGACACTGCTCGGTGAGAAGTTNNGTCGTGGTCGACGGGCAGGCGATGCTGTCGAGATCGCCGATCCCCGCCGGAACCGTCTGACTCGTCCATGTCGCTCCTGCGTCGGAGGTGGTGATGACACTCGCATCACCCAGTGCTTGGTTGTAGCCGACGCCGAAACAGGTGGTGGCCGAGGGGCAGGCGATGCCCTGGAGCGCGTCCGTACCGGGGGGCACGCCTTGGCGTGTCCACGTCTCACCTCCATCGGTGGATCCAAGGATGACGGTGTCCTGGGTCGAGCTGAAATCCGAGTAGTCGAAGGAGTTGTAGCCGAGGGCATAGCAGTGGCTGGCCGACGGGCAGGTGATGCCGAAGAGGTGAGCCACCCCGGCGGGCAACGTCTCATCGGTCCACGTGGCGCCGGCGTCGGTGGTGGCGATCACGACACCATCACCCGATGGCGAGGTCACTCCCACGGCGTCACATTCGTCGGTCGAGGCGCACGCCACACCGAAGAGGCCGTCGAGCCCCCCGGGAAGAGTGGCGGTGTCCCAGGTGGTGGCGCCGTCGGTGGTGGCAGCGAGGAAGGCACTGTGCGGAGATGCGATGCTCCCGGTCCCCGCCACGGCGAAGCACTCGGTGGTCGAAGGGCAGGCCACGCCGGTGAGGGAGGTCGGGCTGGACAGGGTCCGGACCGTCCAGGTCGTCCCCCCGTCGGTCGTGACGACGATGTTCTTCGACGTGCCCCCGGCCACGACGTAACAGGTCGTGGCCGACGGACAGGCGACGCCGTCGGGCTCGCCGCCGAGCGCCACGCCGAGAAGATCGTCCTCATTGTTCCATGTCGTCCCGCCGTCGGTCGTGGACAGGAGCCCGTCGGAGCCCACGGCCAGGCAGTCGGCCACCGACGAACAGGCCACGGCGGCCAGGGAACGGGCTTGGTTGACTTCTTGGGCCGCCGGCACCTGGGCCATCCACGTGGCACCGCCGTTCGTCGTGGCCAGGATGTCGGCTGTAGAGGTGCCCTCGTCCGACCCCACCGCGTAACAGGTCGTGGTCGAGGGGCAGGCGACACCGGACAGGTAGCCGGATGTGTCGTCCCCGCCGACGGGCGTCGATTGGCTGCGCCAGGTCGTCCCGCCGTCAGTCGTGGCCACGATGACGCCGTCGTAGGACCCACCTCCGAAACCGACGGCGTAACACGTGGCCGGAGAGGGACAGGCCACGGCGTCGAGCGACGCCACGCCGCTCGGGACGGTCTGGTTCGTCCACGTGGCGCCCCCGTCCGTGGTGGCCAGGATGTCAGCCGAGGACGTGCTGTTGTGCCCGACGGCGTAACAGGTCGTGGTCGACGGGCAGGCGACGGCCCACGTGCCCGGGACGGCCGGGTACTCGTGGTTCACCGTCCAGCCCGTCACCGTTTGCGCGGACGCCGTTCCCACGGGCACGACCACTAGGCTCGTCAGGATCGTGAGCAGGGCGCCGACGACGATGACCAGAGCCCGAACGCCGACGCGCCGGCAGGTGGCGCGCTCGTGTCCTGTCTTTCTCCCCTGCCCCCCCACGATCCCACTCCCCCGTTCAGCAGGGTCTACCGACCACCGGCTGAAGCCACAATTCTCCTCCAGAAACCGGGCGCTTGTCCATGGGGTGACATGACCGACCGTAGCCTCGACGGTCGCCGGGTGCTCGTGGTCGGGGCCGGGACACGCCCGAGCGATGAAGAGGATCCGCCCATGGGTAACGGGCGGGCCATCGCCGTCGCCGCCGCCCGGGAGGGTGCCACCGTGATCTGTGCCGACATGGACGGCGAGGCGGCGGCCGAGACGGCACGGTTGATCGAGGCCCTGGGAGGGTCGGCCACCGTCGTGGTCGGTGACGTGGCCCACGAGGACGGCTGTCGGGCCATCGTCGAGGAAGCGGGCGACTCACTCGACGGCCTGGTTCTGAACGTCGGCATCGCATCGGGGACAGGGCTCGCCGGCACGAGCGCCACCGACTGGGACCGCACCTTCGCCGTCAACCTGCGGGCCCACTTCCTGATTGTCAGCATGGTCGCCGACCGGCTGGCCGACGGGGCGTCCATCGTCTTCGTGGGATCGGTGGCCGGGCTCACCCCCGGCAGCCGCCTGCCCGCTTACGACGCGTCGAAGGCCGGGCTCATCGGGCTCTGCCGCCATGTGGCTCTGGAACTGGCGCCGCGCCGTATCCGGGCCAACGTGGTCGCTCCCGGCCTCATCGACACCCCGCTCGGTCGGCTGGCCACCCGGGGCCGCCCGAGCCGGGGACGTACCCCGGTGCCGCTCGGTCGCCAGGGCACCGCCTGGGAGGTGGCCGAGCCCGTCGTGTTCCTGCTCTCCCACGCCGCCGGTTACATCACCGGCCAGGTCCTGGCCGTCGACGGCGGTCTGACTCTCCTCTGATGCGCCGGCCCATCTGATGCAGCAACGCACCCTCGCCGTGGGCGACGTCGATCTGGTGGTGGCCGAAGCCGGGGTGGGCGGACGGCCCTTGCTCCTACTCCACGGATTCACCGGGGCCAAAGAGGATTTCACCGAATGGCTCGATCCCCTGGCCGCCCGGGGATGGCATGCGGTGGCCCCCGACCACCGGGGTCACGGGAGCAGCGCCCAGCCCGCCTCCGACGAGGCCTACTCCTTCGCCATCCTGGCCGACGACACTCTGGCCCTGGCCGACGCGCTCGGATGGGAGCGGTTCGCCCTGCTCGGTCACTCCATGGGCGGCATGGTGGCCCAGTTGATGGCTATCGAGGCCCCGTCACGACTCACCGGACTCATCCTCATGGACACCGGCACCGGACCGGTGGAGGGACTCGACCCCGACCTGGCCGCCGCCGCCGTGGCCATCGTCCGCCAACGGGGCATGGACGGGTTGATCGAGATCATGAAGGAGCACGCCGCTCCGCTCGAGACCCCGGCCCATCGGCGCCTGCTGGCGGAACGCCCGGGATACGAAGAGTTCGGTGAGGCCAAGATGCGGGCCACCTCTCCTCATCTCTACGCGGCCATGACCGGTCTCTTCGTGGCATCGGCGGACCGCCTCGACGGGCTGCGCCACCTGCCCGCCGGTCTTCCGGCCCTGGTCATGGTGGGAGATCAGGACCGACCCTTCATCGCCGCCTCCGAGCGGATGACGGCGGCCATACCCGGTGCCGTCATGGCCGTCATCGGCGACGCCGGTCACAGCCCCCAGTTCGAGAATCCCGACGGATGGTGGACGGCACTGACCGAGTTCCTCGACCGCATCGCCTGAGACCATGACCTCGATGACCGACGTACTCGGTGGGCGCTACCGCATTGTCCGTCTGCTCGGTCAGGGCGGGATGTCCGACGTCTACGAGGCCGTCGACCAGCGCAACGACAGCGCCGTTGCCGTCAAAGTCGTCCGCGCCACCGATCCCGACCTGGCCCGTCGGCTGGCCCAAGAGGTTCGGGCGCTCGCACGCGTCGAGCACCGAGGTCTCGTACGACTGCTCGATACCGGTCTGACCGACGGCCGGGCCTACCTGGTCATGGAACTGGTCGACGGTACGACGTTGGCCGAAGCGCTGCGGCGTGGCCCCCTCGGACCCGGGCGCGCGGCCACCCTGGGCTCGGAGCTCGCCGGGGCCTTGGCCTACGTCCATGGTCAGGGCATCGTCCACCGCGACGTGAAACCGTCCAACATCTTGTTGAGCGCCGACGGCGGGGCGCGGCTGGGCGACTTCGGCATCGCCCGACTCCTCGACGCGTCGACCCTCACCATCGCCGGGACCACGCTCGGGACGGCGGCCTACATGGCACCGGAACAGCTCGAAGACCATCAGGTGGGGGTGAGCGCAGATGTGTGGTCCCTCGGGATGGTCCTGCTCGAATGCCTGACGGGCCGACGGGTCTACGAAGGCTCCCCGGGCGAGGTCGTGGCCCGGCGGTTGGCCGGGCCGGTGCCGTTTCCCGCGGACCTCCCCGTCCCCTGGAGGCTCATTCTGAGCGGGATGCTCGATCACCGTCCCGATCAGCGCCTCGACGGGTCCCAAGTGGCGGCCCTCCTGGCCACCTCGCCGTTCCGGGCGTCCTGGGAGCCCTCACCGGGCTCGGCCAAAGATCCTCGGTCCCAGGCGGCGTCCCCGGACCTCACGGCCCTGATCCCCGGCGCGGCGGCCACGTCTCTGCTTGTTCCCGACGACACCCGCATCGCGTCGTCGGCACCGTTTGTCCCCTCGCGTCGGACCGGGCGCAGAGGGGTCATGGCGCTCGGCGGTGTCGCCGCTGCCGCCGCCGCCCTAACGGTGGGCCTGCTTCTCGCTTTCCCGTCGAACCCGGCTTCCCCCCGTCACATCGGTGCGAGCACCACCACCCGGCCATCGACGACAACGTCCACATCGTCAACGACCACATCGACCGTCGCCACCGGTTCCACCGTGCTGGCCGCCCTCACGGGTGACATCAACACGGGCGTGTCCGCCGGAGACATCACTCCCGAAACCGGGCTTTCCATTTCCACCCCGGCTGAGCAAGCGGTCACCGACGAGGCTGCGGGCATGACGGACATCGCCACCAACGATCTCCAACAAGCGGCCAGAGCCGTCACCAACGGAGTGCGAAACGGGACGATCGCCCAGAGCGAGGGAGACACCCTTCAGGCCGACCTGTCGACGCTCGCCGGCGCACTGAGTCTGTCCGTGGCCGACACGTCGCCCACCACCCAGCCAGGACCCGGACCCGGGCCGGGACCGGGCAAAGGCAAGGGCAAGGGCAAGGGCGGCTGAGCTTTTACGGATCTTCAGACGTCGACTCGGGGGGCGACGGGGACGACGTGATCGACATCCCAGTCCGAGAATCGCTCGGAGCGAGCGGTGACGAGAGCCAGCGCCAGATCCCGGCACATCGGCTCCCAGACTTTCACCGGACGGTCGTGTCCGTCGGAACCTTCGTACGTGTCTGTCACCATCTCCTGCTCCCCTGCGGTTTCGCCTGAATCAGGGTCGGCCACGCTCGTCGTCGTTGTGACGAATGATGACCCCGCCGGATCACTACGCCGACAATCAGCGGTCAACTGTCCGGCAATCGTTCCCGGGCCATACCTGACACTGCCGGGACATCACCACCGGCCACCGGACACCGGCCACCGGACACCGGACACCGGACACCGGCCACCGGCCCCGTGGGAACGTCGGACCATCAGGCGTTGTCGGCCCCGAGCACCCGACAGACATCGGTGGCGCCGGGAGGGACTCCGATGATGTAGCCACCGGCCGACTGATCCACCTCGCCCACGACGTAGTACCAGTTGCCGGGGAAGAGGGGATCTCCGGCCACCACCTCGGTGCCGATCTCCCGGTTCAGGTACTGCTGGAAGAACACCTCGTAGTGCACGCTGTTGCCGTTCGAGGCCTTGAGGGTGACGGTGCCCCAGCGATCCACGCCATGGACGTGCAGGCGGTAGGTAGCGGCCACGTTCACCGACGCGGTGTGTTCGTTGGCGCAGGGCTGGGAGATGCGGGTGACCTGGACAGGGCCGGTCAGGGCGCCGGCCGGAACCACACCGGCCCACAGGACCGCAGCACAGACCAACGTCCCGACGATCGTCTTTCGCATGTCGATGCCCTCCTTCGGATTGCTGGCATAGACAGGGTCGCCCCGCCGGCACCGATGGGAAAGGGGCAGCCCTGACACTCTTGGTCGTCTCATCTCGTGGCAGCACGGCCATCGGTTACTACGACAACGGGGGCAAGGTGCTGATCTTCGGCAGCAACCTGACGGGGGCCACGACCGGTTTTCTTCAGGTGACCACGGCCGGTGGAACCGCCACCAGCCCCAAGGTCTTCAAGGTGAAGTGATCAGCTGCGCTTGCGGTTGGTCATGGCGTCGGCCAGGAGGGCCAGGCCGATGCCGAGCATCCAGACGTCCTTGCTGATCCCGGTGCCCTGCCGAGTGGGCCAGACGCTGCCGGGCTTGCGCATCCCGGGGGTCTTGGCGTAGAGGCCGACGAGCGCTCCGGAGAATCCGGTGAGCGCGGCGCCGGCTTTGGCCGTCGACACCATGGGTGTGAGCAGGGCGGCGCCGGTGGCGATCTCACCGGCGGCCAGGAGCCGGAGAAAGCGGGTGGGGGGCATCGATTCGAAAACGGGGTAGGTGCCGGCCGCCATGCCGTGGATCATCTTGGCCGTGTCCTCGTCGCCGCCCCACTTCTCGAGTCCGGCGTGGAGGATGTAGGCGCCGGTGACGACGCGCAGGGGAATATGGCTGAGCTTCATAGGGGGTCGTCCTGTCCTCGGGGGTCTCGTGCGCCGATGTCAGCGGGCGGGCCGATACTCAGCGAGAGGGGTCTCGTTGAGCGCGCAAGAACATGGTAACCCGATACCCGGAGAGAGCGGACTCGAATCAGGCCGGTTGGCGGGCGTGGTGGGCGGCGTCGACCATGTGGCGCAGGGCGGCGGCCACCTCGGGCGCGCGCCGGGTCTTCAATCCGCAGTCCGGGTTCACCCACAGCTGGGCGGCGGGCAGGACCTTCAAGGCCTGGCTGATGAAGCGGGTGATCTCATCGGTGGAAGGGACCGTCGGTGAGTGGATGTCATAGACACCGAGGCCGATGCCGGCCTGGTAGTGAACGGCGGCGAGGTCGTTCAAGAGATCCATCTGGCTGCGGGCCGCCTCGATGGAGATGACGTCGACGTCGAGGGCGACCACGGCGTCCATGATGTCGCCGAATTCGGCGTAACACATGTGGGTATGGATCTGGGTGCCGTCGGCCACCGCCGCCGTGGCCACCTTGAAACACTCCGAGGCCCAGTCCAGATAGGCGGCGCGCTCTCGATGTCGGATGGGAAGGCCCTCGCGTAGCGCCGGTTCGTCGACCTGGATGATGCGGATGCCGGCCGCTTCGAGATCGAGGACCTCGTCGCGCACGGCCAGGGCGATCTGCCGACAGGTTTCCGATCGCGGTTGGTCGTCGCGGACGAAGGACCACTGGAGAATGGTGACGGGACCGGTCAGCATGCCCTTCACGGGGAGATCGGTGAGGGACTGGGCGTAGCGGGACCAGGAGACGGTCATCGGTTTCGGCCGGGTCACGTCGCCATAGAGGATGGGGGGGCGGACATAGCGGGTGCCGTAGCTCTGGACCCAGCCCCCGGTGGTGCAGGCGAAGCCGTCGAGCTGCTCACCGAAGTACTGGACCATGTCGTTTCGTTCGGGCTCGCCGTGGACGAGGACGTCGAGGCCGAGGTCTCGCTGTTGGGCGATCACGTGGGCGATCTCGCTCTGGCAGAACTCCCGGTAGGCGTCGTCGCTCAACTGGCCCGAGGCGTGACGTTGGCGGGCGGCGCGGATCTCGGGCGTCTGGGGAAACGATCCGATGGTCGTGGTGGGAAGCGGCGGCAGCGGGATCGACTGGCGCTGGATCTCCCGGCGCCGCTCGTAGGGCGAGTGGCGGGCGGCGTTCGTCCGAGTCAACGCCGTCACCCGCTCCTGCACACCGGGGTGGGCGATGAGCGGCGACGCCAGCCGCGTGGCGACGGCGGCGTCACTGGCGGCCAGCGCGTCGGCGATGGCGTCGGGTCCCTCGACGAGGCCCCGGGTGAGAAGCGTCGTCTCGTCCAGCTTCTGTCGGGCGAAGGCCAACCACGGCACGAGGTGGGCGGGCAGAGAGGTCTCGGAGTCGAGGTCGTGGGGCACGTGCTGGAGGGAGCAGGACGGACCCACCCAGAGCCGGTCGCCCAGGCGATCCTGGGCCGGGCCCAGAAGACGAAGGGTGCGGCCGATGTCGCTGCGCCAGACGTTGCGGCCGTCGACCACCCCGGCCGATAAGACGGTGTCGGCGTCGAGGTGGTCGAGCAGGCGCGGCAGTTGGTCGGGGTGGCGGACGAGGTCGACGTGGAGGCCGGCCACGGGGAGCTCGGTGGCCAGCTCGAGGTTGTCGCCGAGGCCACTGAAGTAGGTGGCGACGAGGATCTTCAAGGTCCGCCGGGAGAGCTCGGCGTAAGCGACGTCGATGGCCCTGCGGGCCTCGTCGTCGAGATCGGTTCCCAGACAGGGTTCGTCGAGCTGGACCCAGCGGGCCCCGGCGGCGGCCAGGGCGTCGAGGACCCGGGTGTACACCTCGAGCAGGGCGGGGAGGAGCTCGAGGGTGGAGAATCCGGGCACCGTGGCCTTGCTCAACAGGAGGTAGGTGACGGGACCGACGAGCACCGGTCGGGTCACGATGCCGAGGGCGAGGGCCTCGTTGAACTCGTCGACGGGCTTGGTCGAGGACAGGGCGAACCCGGTGGTGGGCCCGAGCTCGGGCACCAGGTAGTGGTAGTTCGTGTCGAACCACTTGGTCATCTCGAGCGGCGCCACCACCCGGGTGCCGTCACCGGCGCCGTGGGTCGTGCCCCGGGCCAGGGTGAAGTAGGTGTCGAGATCGACCGGGCCGCCGTCGTGGCCGAAACGCTCGGGAACGGCCCCCACCAGACAGGTCGTGTCGAGAACCTGGTCGTAGAGGGAGAAGTCGTTCGAGGGGATGCTGTCGATACCGGCGTCGGCCTGTTGGCGCCAGGCCTCGGCCCGTCGGGCCCGGGCAACGTCGCTCAAGGCGGCGGCATCGACGGTGCCCGCCCAGTAGCCCTCGACGGCCCGTTTGAGCTGGCGACGGGGTCCGATGCGGGGCATGCCCAGGTTCATGGAGCGGGCCATGCGGCCACGCTAGGGCGGGCGGGCCCGACCGGGAAGGGACACCTCCTGTGCTTTCAGACCGGTACAGTTCGCAGAATCTGCATTATTTCTTGAATTGTTCCGGTATACAGTTTGGGCCGTGCTGCTCGATCCGCGGGGTCCCCGGAGCCTCTACCTCCAGCTGGCCGACGTCCTGACGGCCCAGATCGAGGCCGGGACCTACCAGAGCGGTGAGCGGATCCCGTCGGTGCGCAAGCTCCGGGACCAGTTCGGGGTCAGCCTCAGCACGGTGCTCCAAGCCTGCCGGCTCCTGGAGGACCGCGGCCTCATCCGGGCCCGGGCCCAGTCGGGGCACTACGTGCGGTCCGAGCCCCTGAGCCTGCGCTTCGAACCGGAGGAGTCGCGGCCGTCGAGCGGAGCCAAGCGGGTGGACGCCTCCCTGGCCGTGAAACTGAACCTCGGTATCGGGAACCCCCAGGAACCGACCCTGGGAGCGGCCGTCCAGGGTACGGAGCTCATGCCCATCGCCGCGCTCAACCGGTTGCTCGGTCATGTGCTGCGTCATCAGCCGGCGGCCTGCCACTCCTATGACGCGCCACCGGGCAGCGCCGTGCTGCGCCGTTCGGTGGCCCAGCGCGGGGGCGACGCCGGCTACTCGGTGACGGCCGACGACATCGTGATCACGAGCGGGGCCAAGGAGGCCGTCTACCTCTCCATCAAGGCCGTGACGCGGGCCGGTGACACGGTGGCCATCGAGTCCCCCGCTTACTACGCGCTCCTCGAGGTCCTCTCCNNGTCTCCTCTCTCGGGCTCCGGGCCCTCGAGATCTCCTCGCACCCGCGCCACGGGATCAACGTCGACGACCTGGCCCGCGCCCTCGAGAGCCAACCGGTGGCGGCCGTGGCCCTGGTGTCGAACTTCTCCAACCCCACCGGTTCGTGCATGACCGACGCGGCCAAGCGGCGGCTCGTGGATCTCCTCGACACCCACGACGTCCCGCTGATCGAAGACGACGTCTACGGCGAGCTCGTCTACGAAGGACCCCGGCCGAGCGCCATCAAGGCCTTCGACCGGCGGGGCCTCGTCCTCTACTGCTCCTCCTACAGCAAGACGCTCTCACCGGGGCTCCGGGTGGGCTGGGCCATCCCCGGCCGCTACCAGAACGAGGTCGAGCTGTTGAAGCTGGTCGTGAACCAGGCCACGGCCGTCGCTCCCCAATTGGCGCTGGCCGCCTTCCTCGACTCGGGAGGGTGCGACCGGCACATGCGACGGGTACGGCGCATGTACAGGGACCAGATGGCGTCCATGATCGACGCCGTCGAACGGCATTTTCCCGACTCGACAAGGCTGACGAGGCCGCAGGGTGGACACGTTTTGTGGGTGCAGCTCCCGCAAGGTGTCGACGCCATGGATCTCTACGACGACGCCTACGGTGCCGGCATCCGCATCGCTCCGGGACCGATGTTCTCGCCGTCGCACGGCTACCGGAATTTCATCCGCCTGAACACGGGCTTCCCCTGGAACGAGACCACGGAGCAACAGATGGCCACGCTCGGCCGGCTGGTGGCCGACCGGTCCCGATGACGTCGTCAGACGGCGTGGGGGCGCGGAGAACTGTCGCGTTGGCTCCGGGCGCCGGCGCTGTGGGCGGTGGCCGATCCGGCCACCGTGGCCGCCTGGATGTCCTGACCGGTCGTGCCGCTCGCACGGGCAGAGCCGTGATCGTCGGCAGAGCCCTGTTCTGTGTCATGGGTGTGATCGGTGGCCGTGGCTACCGCGTCGGAGATGTCCGAGCCCGACGGGTCCGATGACGCGTCATCGTGGGGAGCGGAGATCGACAGGGAGAACAGAGGAAGGGCCTCCAGGCTCGTGAGGGCCAGGGCTTCGTCGGCCCCGAGGGGCGGTGCGAAGAAGTAGCCCTGGCCGACATCGGCTCCGACCTCGCGCAGGATGGCGACCTGGGCGGCGGTCTCGACGGCTTCGGCCACGGTGCAGAGATCGAGCGAGTGGCACACCTTGACGATGGTCTCGACGATGGCCCGGTTCACCCCGCCGGCGTGGTCGATGCCGTCGATGAGCGATCCGTCGATCTTCATGGTGTTGACGGCGAAGTGCTGGAGGTTCTCGAGAGACGACCAGTCCGATCCCATGTCGTCCACGGTGAGCTGGATGCCCAGCCGTGAGATGGCCCGCAGGTCGGCGGCGGCCCCGTCGTCGGCCAGGGTGGTCTCGGTGACCTCGATGGTCAGGCGGTCCGGGTGCAGACCCGACTCCTCCAAGGCGGCGGCGGCGGCGACGGCCGCCTCTTTGCGCCGGAGCTGGAACACCGAGCAGTTCACGGCCAGCTGGATGTCGGCCCGCCACCTCACGGCGTTGGCACAGGCCTCGGACAGGACCCAGCCGTTCAGAGCCGTCATATAGCCGTTGGCCTCGGCCCAGGGGATCAGTTCCTTGGGGGAGATCCGTCCCTGGACGGGGTCGTTCCACCGCAGGAGTGCTTCGAAGCCGAGCAGGCGGCCGGTAGCCAGGTCGACGGCGGGCTGGAACAGGAGTTCGGGCTCACCATCAATGCCCAGGTCAGGCCAAGGAATCACCGAGGATTCGTGGGCTGAGACTGTCATATCCGCAATATCGACTCCGAGGCGGGAGTCCTTGAGTCCCCGGTCGATTTCGCCTGCCGGACACAGGGCCGTCGCCGGAGGTTAACAACCGCCTTGTAACCTTCAGTCTTAGTAACTCACGTCCCCTGACACAGGTCGGGACAACAAAGACAGGAGCTGGATCGTGGCGAGGCCCGTCCTCGAAGTTCGTCGTTTGAGCGTGGACAATGGTGGAACGGCCGCGTGCCGCGACATCAGCTTCGCCGTGGAGGCGGGCAAGGTCCTCTGCGTCCTCGGTGGCGAAGGGGCGGGCAAGTCCCAATTGTTGCGCTGCATCGGGCTCGACTTCCCCCCGGTGACGGGTTCGGTTCTCGTGCAGGGTGTCGACGTCACGGGAGCGACGAGCGAGCGGCGCCGGCAGCTGCGGGCCCGGTCCATCGAGCTCGTCCACCCACCGGCTCCGGCCGGCGTCCGGGNNGTCCTGCTCCTCGACGAGCCCTTGGTGGGAGTGGAGCACGGCGTGCGGCTGCGCATTCTGGAGCTGCTCCAGCGCCTGCGCACCGAGACGGGGACGGCCGTGGTCGTGGCCAGCCGCGACGCCGAGGTGGCGCGGGCTCTGGCCGACGACATCGTGGTCCTCGACGAGGGCGAGGTCATCGAGTCCGGACCAGCGGCCCGGATCCTCGAGGCGCCGCGCCATCACCGGACCCGCTCCCTGGTGGAGGCCCGTCGCTCAGCCTGAGACCGTCTGGCGGCGGGCCGACCGGGCCCGGCCGCTGGTGCGACGGGTCGACGAGCGTTTCGGAGGGCGGCAGCCCGTACCGCCGGAAATCGGGGAGCGCCGGTGAAGTTGGACAGGTGGGGCGACGGCGACGACGTCACCGCCGAAGCGAAGATGAGCCACGAACACGCCGTCCGGGTCGAGCACTCCGGCATGGAAAGAGCGGGGAGCTGGTGATCAGCAGTACCCCGCGGCCCCCCCTTTTCGGCACTGCGGGGAGTATCGCTGGCCGGCAACGACATCTCGTCCTGCTCTCGTTTCTTTGACTGACACTTCCCAAAAGTCGGACTTTTCATTCCTCGACCGACCCACCGTCGGCTGAGCCAGAATGATGCGGTCATGCTGGCCGCCATCACCCCGCTGTCCGACTTCGACCGCTGGGCCCGCACCGGCGCCCTCGAGATCGTCCTGTACGTGACGGGCGCCATCCTCATCACCCGGTTCGCCGGGTGGATAAGCCAAAGGGTGACGGGGCGGATCGACCGACGCGCCCTGGGCGGGGATGCACTCGTGCGCTCCGAAGCGGCCAAGCACCGCCACGCCGTCATCGCCGTGGTCACGTGGACCTTCTTGGCCCTGGTGTACTTCATCACCGGCGTGCTCGTGATCCAGCGACTGGGGGTACCGCTCACGAGCCTCGTGGCGCCGGCGACGGTGGCCGGCGTGGCGTTGGGTTTCGGGGCCCAGCGGATCGTCCAGGATGTCCTGGCCGGCTTTTTCATCGTGGCCGAGCGCCAGTACGGATTCGGTGACTCCGTCCGCATCTCTCCGCTCGGGGTCACGACCGGCGTCACCGGGGTGGTGGAAGAGGTCACCTTGCGCGTCACCCGCTTGCGGACCATGAGCGGCGAGGTCGTCTTCGTCCCCAACGGCCAAATCGTTCAGGTCACCAACCTGTCGCGGGACTGGGCCCGGGCCGTCATCGACGTGCCGATACCGGTCACCGCCGACGTGAGCGCAGTGACCGCTGCGCTGCGCGAGATAGGCGAGAACGCCTTCAGTGACAGCCAGCTCCGACCACTTCTGCTCGACCCGCCCTCGGTGATGGGCATCGAGTCGATTGCCGTGGACCAGCTCGTCATCCGCATGGTGGCCCGCACGCTGCCGGGCAAGCAGTTCGACGTGAGCCGGGTGTTACGCCAGCAGGTGGCCGTTGCCCTGCGCCAGGTCGGGATCATGGTTCCCACCGTTGTGGAGACGTCGGGCCCCGAGACCGAGCAGAAGCCCACCGCGTGAAGAGACTGCGCCTGCGTGTCTCCACCGTGGTGACACTCGGCATCTTCCTGGCCGCGTTGGCCACCTATATCCTGGTACGCCCCGCTCCCGAGCAGACGGTCACGGTGACGCAGTCGGTGGTGCCGGTGCCGACCACCACGATGGCACCCACCACGACCACGTCCACGACCACAGTGCGCCACCAGCCGTCGACGACGGCCACGACGTCGTCCTCCGGATCGACGTCAAGCACAGCCCCGACGTCGAGCACGTCGACCACGAGCACGTCGACGTCGACGACACCGGGTTCCCCGGGCTCGTCCACCACCTCACCCGGAGGAACGACGACCACCTCGCCGACGACGCCCACGACCAAGGCGTCGCACTGACGTCAGTCGAGGAAACGCCGGGCGAAGTCAGCCAGACCGTCAGCCACATCACGCGTCCGGGCCCACGGACTCACGATCAGGCGGTCGACGCCGGCAGCGGCAAAAGCCTCGACATCGGAGTCGTCGGTCACCGGGCCGCCGATGGTGACGGAGAAAGGCGCGCCCCCGCGCCCGTTGGCCTCACGCAGCCGGCGCAACGTCGCCACCGCCGGGCGCACCGACGCAGGCGTGTGGCTCAGTCCGATCCATCCGTCGTGACGCGATGCCCGTCGCAGCGCCGCCGGTGACTCCCCACCGATGATCACCGGGGGATGGGGCGACTGGATCGGCTTGGGCTCGAACATGACGGCGTCGAAATCGAAGAACTCCCCGTGGTGCTCGACGACCTCTTCGGTCCACAGCCGGCGGCACACCTCGAGGGCCTCATCGAGCCGGGCGCCCCGGCTGGCGAAGTCGAGGCCGGCAGCCAGCCATTCGGCCTGCAGCCAACCGGCGCCGATCCCGACCTCGAGGCGGCCCCCCGACACCACGTCGACAGTCTGGATGGCCCGGGCGGACACGAACGGATGGCGCAGAGCCAAGTTGTAGACGTGGGTGCCCAACCGGATCCGGCTGGTGCGCGCGGCCAGAAAACCGAGGTAGGCGAAGACGTCGTAGACCGCAGTGGCGGGGGGGATGNNGGTCGGCCCCGGCGAACGGGGACCCGGCCATCTCCCCGGGCAGAACCAGGTGCTCGGGAAACCACAGGGACGCATATCCCAGCTCGTCGGCGGCGACGGCAGCCTCGACGAACATGCTCGGATGCATCCGGCCCAAGGCGATGCCGAAGTGCACTGCTTTTATCCCGAGTCGGGCCGGTGCAGCAGAAAGGTCCCGGTGGCCCGGCTGACGAGGAGTCCGGATTCGTCGCGCACGGTGGCCTCGCCGTAGGCGACCTGCTTGGCCATGCGCACGACCTCGCCCCGCATCTGGAAAGGGACTCCGAGAACGGCGGGGCGCATGGTTTCGGTCTTCATCTCGAGGGTGCCCCGGGTGCGTGCCTTTCCGGGCAGGGCCGAGTTGATGGCGAAGTTCATGGCGGCGTCGAGAAGCAGGGAGTGGATCCCCGCCTGGGCCGTCCCGTGGGGATTGCAGGCGAGCGCCGTCGGTGTCCAGGTTCCGCACACCCACCCGAGGTCTTCACCGTCGACGCCGTAGTCCTCGAAGCTGGCGCCCACCAGGCCGATGACCTCCATGCCGCCGTTTCCGAGCCAGCGGTCCATGTCCTTCACCCGTCCGGCCATCGGCGCCACCGTAGTGCCGACCCACCGCTGTCCCGGGCGCCGACGACGTGTCAGGTGTCGAATTGGTGGACGACGTCGAGCGCTTCCTGGAGACTGTTCGTCGCCGTGGCCCGGATCAGTTCCAGGGCCGCCTCGTGCACCTCGACGATGTCGAGATCGACCACGATCAAACCTTCACCGTCATGAGCCATGGCCCTGTCCCAGGCCCGTTGGAATCGGGTGGCGGCGGCGATGATCATTCTCCCCCGAGGCATGGCCCGAGATCAGCCGCGGCTTGTTGGCGTGAGCGGGATGGACCAGGAGCCGTCGTTGTCCCTGCCGAACCACAGACCCTCGGTCCGGCACGTCTTGGCCAGATGGGTGGTCCCGTCCGACGGAGGTTCCCTCCGGGTACATCTGGGAAACTCAATAATTCTCGACCGTACAGCGGACAGTCGGGCCCAGCGGCCGTGGAGTGACGTTAGCCCTTGAAGTGTCGGACACGCCACCGTCCGTGGTCCGCTCCTTTGTGCAAGGGCCCGGCCCGCGGTGGCCAGGCGAGCCCATTGACGCCCACTCCACGAGCGGCCAGACTCTGGACCGAATCACTTGACCGATCGGTCAGTTTCGCCCGGTAGGCTTCGCTGAGTCAGGCACTCGGGAAGCTGTGGAAGGAGCCCCCATGACCACCGCCGTAATCGTGGACGCCGTCAGGACCGCCGGCGGTCGCCGCAACGGGAAGCTCCGCGGCTGGCATGCCGTGGACCTGGCCGCCGAGCCCCTGAAGGCCCTCGTCACCCGCAACAACCTCGACCCCGAGCTGATCGACGACGTCATCATGGGCTGCGTCATGCAGGTNNCCACCATCGACCGCCAGTGCGGGTCCTCCCAGCAGGCACTGCACTTCGCCGCCCAGGGCGTGATGGCCGGTGCCTACGACGTGGTCATCGCCGCCGGCATCGAGAGCATGACCCACACCCCCATGGGCTCCTCGGTCGTCCGCGACCTGGGTTTCCCCTTCGGTCCCGAGATGATGGCCCGCTACGCCGAGCGCGGTGGCCTCGTCTCCCAGGGCATCTCGGCCGAGATGATCGCCGATCAGTGGGGGGTCTCCCGTGAGGACCTCGACAACTACGCGGCCCGCAGCCAGCAGTACGCCGCCCGGGCTGCCGCCGAGGGGCGCTTCGAGAACGAGATCGTGCCCGTCCACGTGAAGGACGACGAAGGCAAGACGACCGACGAGATGCTGACGCAGGACGAGGGCATCCGGCCCGACACCACCGCCGAGGTCCTGGCCAACCTGAAGCCCGCCTTCAAGCCCGACGGCAAGGTCACCGCCGGGAACTCGTCACAGATCTCCGACGGTGCGTCGGCCGTCCTCATCATGAGCGAGGAGAAGGCGGCCGCCCTCGGTCTCACGCCCCGGGCCCGCTTCCACGCTTTCGCCCTGGCCGGCGTCGACCCCGTCACCATGCTGACCGGTCCCATCCCGGCCACCCGCGCCATTCTGGAGAAGGCCAAGATGTCGATCGAGGACATCGACCTGATCGAGATCAACGAGGCCTTCGCCCCCGTGGTGGCGGCCTGGCGCCGCGAGCACAACCCGGATATGGACCGCGTCAACGTCAACGGCGGCGCGATGGCGCTGGGGCATCCCCTCGGTTCCACCGGCGCGCGGCTGATCACGACGCTCCTGCACGAGCTCGAGCGCTCGGACAAGGAGATCGGCTTCGTGACGATGTGCTGCGGCGGTGGCCTCGGAACCGGGACCCTCATCGACCGCACGATCTGATCGAGGCGGCGCCGGATGGCGCCGCTGTGTCGGCGGTGCGCCGTGTGGTGACGGGTTGGTCACACCCCCGGGGAGTGCCGGAAACCCCCGTGCTATATTCGGCCAGACCCCAAAATGAGCCCAGCGACGAGTACCGCCATGAAGAAAGTCCTGATCATCGAGGACTATTACGCGCTCGCCGACATCGAATCTCTGCTCTGCACGATGGAGGGCTACGAGGTGAAGGTGGCGAAGAGCGGCGACGAAGGCCTCGCAGCCTTCGTGGAGTTCGAGCCGGACCTGGTGCTGCTCGACCTGATGCTCCCCGGGGACCTCTCCGGAACCCAGGTGCTCGAGCGGATCCGGTCCGACCACGGCAGCGACCCCAAGGTCCTGGTGGTCAGCGCCCTGGTGAATGCGTCGACCGCGCCGAAGCTCGAGGCGTACGGAAACGTCCAGACGCTCGCGAAACCTTTCAAGATCAAGGAACTCGCCTCGCGCATCCAGTCGATGCTCGCCCCGTAAGGAGTTCTACACTCGGGGGGTCGATGCGAGCAGAACCACCACCGCCGCCTCGAGGCCGGCCAGAGCCGCAGCGCCAGTCGGCGCCGCCCCGCTCGCATGGTCGGCGTTGCCCGTACCTCGAGCAGATCATCCGGGAAAGCGCCGGACCGTTCGGTCTGCTGACCCGCTACAAGGCTGACTGCCATGTCGACCGCCGGACCCACAAGTTCACCGGTCGCCACCCGGTGCCGCCGTGTGTCTCCGAGCCTGAATCGTGCGGTCTGTATCAGGCGGAGCACGGCGAGGAGGACGATCGGATCCGGCGCTACGTCGAGTAGGGACAGGGGTCTCCCTAGGCGGTCGGCGTCGACGAGTGTCACGTAGTCGAGCCGGCCCCTGACCAACTCACGGGTTGACGGGGGCTGGGTGAGGGCCTCCGAAAAGTCCAACCCTCCAGCTCATTCGGCGACCCGTACCGGGATCACCACCAAAACGTCGCACTTGACATGCATGGCGGTGGGACGAGATGATGCGTTTGACCTGATCGCTGCATTTGATCAGTCAACGTCGACGCTTCGCCGGGCTGTCGCTCGCGGACATCTGAGGCCTGGCGCTGGGATCCATAAATAACTGATCCGGGTGACAGGCCCCGGATCAGACCGTTTTAGGCTCCCGGGGCCACGAGTACCGGTTCCGGCGCACCCGGCGCGTCCTCCTCGATCGTCGCCCCGCCATACACGGCGAAGTACCGCGCCTCCGGATGGTGCATGACGATCGCGCCCGTCGACTGCTCAGGCACGAACTGGTAGCCCTCGGTGAGGGTCACGCCGATCTCGGAGGCGGGGACGATTCGCATGAGGATCTCGTGGTCCTCGAGGTCGGGGCATGACGGGTAGCCCCAGGAATAGCGGCGGCCCTGGTCCTCGCCGAGGCGCAGCTCGCGACGGATCCTGTGGTGCACGTACTCGGCGGTGGCCTCCGCCATCTGGGTGGCGAAGCCATGAATCCGGAGCATGTCGTCGTAGGCGCCATCGACCTGCAGGCGGTTGGACAGCTCGGACGCGCCCGGACCTGTCGTGACCACCTGGAGCGCGATCACGTCTCGCTCACCGTCGGCAGCATCCTCGGCCGGGCGGATGTAGTCGGCGAGGCAGAGCCGGTTCTGCTCGGACTGGCGCGGGAACGTGAACCGTCCCAGCTCGGCATCGATGTCGCCCGGGTCGTACACCACCACCGTGTTGCCATCGGCAAGCGCCGGCCAGTAGCCGTAGACGGCCTCGAGCTGCAGCCAGCCGTCGCGCACCGCCTCCTCCATCGAGCGTTGCAGGCGCGGCTCGAGCTCGCTGCGAAGCAGCTCTTCCCACATCGCGGGATCGCGGACGCCACGGAACTGCCAGCTCATCTTGTAGAGCGAGTTGCGATCGATGAACGGGTACACGTCCCAGATGGGAATGCTGCGCAGCACCCGGCCTCCCCAGAACGGGACGCTGGGGATCGGTGCATTCCGCCGCACCGCGCTGTGCGTGGGCACCGCCGCGGCCCCGGCGGCCGCCGCATTGCGGCGCTCGAGCTTCTCGTGCTCGCGCACGCGATGCACACGCGCCTCTTCGACGACGCGGGTCAGCAAGGCGTCATGCCGGTCCGGATCGAGCAGCTGGTCAACGGTTTCCAGTCCTTCGAACGCATCCTTGCAATAGAAGACGCCGGGCCCGTATGCCCGATCCTGGTCCAGGTAGAGGATCCGTCTGCCGAATCCGCGATTGATCGCCGCGCCACCGATGATCAGCGGATAGCTGAGGCCGCGCTCGTCGAGCTCCTTGACGCACGCGGGCATCTGCTTACTGGTGCTGACCAGCAGCGCCGAGAGGCCGATCGCATCGGCGTCGACCTCGAGCGCCTTGTCGATGATGGTGTTGAGCGGCACCTGCTTGCCGAGGTCGAACACGGTGTAGCCGTTGTTGCTGAGGATGGTGTTGACCAGGTTCTTGCCAATGTCGTGCACATCTCCGTACACGGTGGCGAGCACGACCTTGCCCTTGGTGTATCCCTCGCGCTTCTCGAGATATTGCTCGAGGTGCTTGACCGCGCGCTTCATCACCTCGGCGCTCTGCAGCACGAACGGCAGGATGAGCTCGCCCGAACCGAACCGATCGCCGACATCCTTCATGGCGGGCAGGAGCACTGTGTTCAGGACGGTCACCGCATCGAGGTCCTGCAACGCGAGGTCGATCTGCTCCTCGATGCCGTCCTTGCGCCGGTGCAGGATCTGCGCGTGGATGCGCTCCACGGTCGACATGCCCTCGTAGGGGTCCGCAGTCTCGGGCAGCCCGGCGCCGGTGGAGGCACCGTCGTCGAAGTGAGCGATGAACTTCGTGAGCGCGTCGGGCGCGCTGTTGAAGACCAATTCCTCGGCGAGCCGTCGCGCCTGGGGATCGATCTCCCCATAGGGGACGACGTGCGTCGGGTTGATGATCGCCGCGTCGAGGCCGGCCTCGACACAGTGATGGAGGAACACGCTGTTGAGGATCGGACGCGTATGCGGCGCGAGACCGAACGAGACGTTGGACACACCGAGGACCGTGAGCACGCCGGGCAACTCGCGCTTGATGGCTCGAATCCCGTCGATGGTCTCGTGCGCGGAGTCGATCCACTCGGCCTCACCGGTCGCGAGCGTGAAGGTGAGGGCATCGAAGATCAGCTGGTCCGGGGTCAGCGAGAAGTCATCACGGGCGAGGTCGTGGATCCGGCGGGCGATCTCGACCTTGCGATCCGCCGTCCGCGCCATGCCCTGCTCATCGATGGTCAACGCGATCACGCAGGCGCCGTGGTCGCGCACAGACGGCAGGACGGCGTCGCAGCGGACGCGTCCATTCTCGAGGTTGACGCTGTTGACGATGCCGCGTCCCGGATAGACCTCGAGCGCCGCCTTGATGACGTCGGCATCGGTGCTGTCGATGACCAGCGGCGCGTCGATGCTCATCTGCAGCGTCTTGACGACCGACCGCATCTGATCCGCCTCATCGCTGCGTTCGGTGACTGCGACGCAGAGGTCGAGCGCATGCGCGCCACCTTCCACCTGCGTCCTGGCGATGCCCAGGATGCCGTCGTAATCGTCGGCGAGGAGCAAACGCTTGATCGCGCGCGACCCCTGTGCATTGACCCGCTCACCGATCAGCAACGGCGCCGGCTGCTGGCGCAGCTCGATCGCGTGCATGCTGCTCGCCAGACGCGGTTCCACGTCCGGCGACACCTGTGCCCGCGAAGCCGCGCGGACGTGTGTCACCAGCTCGCGAATGTGCTCAGGCGTCGATCCGCAACAGCCGCCCACGACGCTGACGCCGTACTCGCTGACAAAGCTCGCGAGCTCGGTGGCCATGGGTACCGGCTGCAGCGGGTAGTGCGCCTGGCCGTCGACGTTGATCGGCAATCCCGCATTGGGAATGCATGCGACCGGCAGCGTGGTGTGCGAGGTGATGTAGCGGATGGGTTCGCGCATGTGCTCGGGACCGGTGGAGCAGTTGAAGCCGACGACGTCGACGTGCAGCGATTCGAGAACGGCGAGCACCGCCGCCGCATCGGTGCCGAGCAGCATGCGGCCGGTGACGTCGAGCGAGACCGTGGTCATGATCGCGACCGGGCGTCCGGCCGCGGCAGCGGCTTCGCGGGCTCCGAACACGGCCGCCTTGGTCTCGAGAATGTCCTGCTGCGTCTCGATGATCAGGACGTCGACGCCGCCCTCGATGAGCGAGGCCGCCTGCTCGCGATACACCGGCACCAGGTCGGCGAATCCCAGCCGGCTCATCGACGGATCGCTCGACGCGGGCAGGAAGCCAGTGGGGCCCATGCTCCCGGCGACGAAGCGCGGACGACCGTCGGCCGCGTACTCGTCGGCGATCCGCCGGGCGAGGCGCGCGGCCGAGACGTTCAGGTCGATGGTCACGTCGCCCTGGCCCCACTCCTCGAGGCGTGGGCGCGTTGCCTGGAACGTGCAGGTCTCGATGACGTCGCACCCCGCGTCGAGAAACCCGCGGTGCACCCGCTCGACGATCTGCGGTGCGTGGATGGAGAGACCGTCCATCCAGCCCTCCAGCCTGGCCCCGCCGAAGTCGTCCATGCCGGGGTTCTCGGCATGGAGGCTGGTGCCCATGGCCCCGTCAAAGACGAGCACGCGGTCGCGCAGCGCATCGAGGAATGGAGATCGAACCTGGGCAGCCATCGAGATCACGTTATCAGGGAACGGCTCCGTGATACGCTCGCGAACCGCCTGATTCGATTAGAGGAGACCCTGTTTGGCACGACGCCCACCCCGTCCCGGCAGTACCCGCAGGCGCGGCCCCGTCCGTCGACGGGACGTTGCCGACGGCACTCCCAAGGTCGAGGTCAAGGAAGAGACCATCGAGATGGATGCGACGGTTGTCGAGCCGCTGCCCAACGCGATGTTCAAGGTGCGCTTGCAGACGGGTCAGGATGTGCTCGCGTACACGTCGGGGAAGATGCGCAAGTTCTACATCCGCATCCTCATCGGGGATCGGGTGCGTGTCGAGCTGAGCCCATACGACCTCTCGCGCGGGCGCATCACCTTCCGCTACAAGTAACCGGCGGGACCCGGCTGTGACGGCGATCTACGTCATCGCCGCGCTGGTGTTGGTGCTCTTCCTGTACGGCGCGTATCGGATGATGGGGGCGGGTGCGACCGTCGAAGAAGACCCCCGCGCCGTGCTCGTTGCGGTGCTCGGCACCGCGACCGAGGCCGCCGAGGTGCTCGACGGGACACCCGGCACCGGTGACGAGGCCAGCTCGCCCCATGCCGTCAGGCGCCGGCTGGACGGATGCGCGCAGGCGCTGGAGCGGATCGCCGGCATCCCCGTCGATGCGACCCTTGACGAGGCGCGCACCGTCCTCGAGCTCGCCGTCGATGAGCTGAGCTGGTCAGCGCGACTTGCGGAAGCACCCGGCTACGCGAGGGACAACGCGCTCCGCGATGCGGGCACGAGCTTGCGAAGTCGCGGTTCGGCCAACCTCGAACGCGCCCGGGCGCAGCTCGACGGCTAGCCCGCCGTCCTGAAGTAGTCGACCGTCGAGCGCACCCCGTCCTCGAACGTGATCGAGGCGCTCCAGCCGAGACGCTCGCGTGTCCCGGTCGGATCCAGGCACGAGCGCCATTGCTCACCGGGTTTCGCCGGGCCGTGCTCTGCCGCAACGGTGGCGCCGGTTGCCTGCGCCAGCATCCGGTAGAGCGTGTTGACGTCGGTCTCGATGCCGGTGCCGATGTTGTAGATGCCCGCCGGCCCGTCAACCGCCGCGAGATTAGCGCGAACCACGTCATGGACGTGGACGTAGTCGCGAGTCTGCGTGCCGTCGCCGTTGATGACCACCGGTTCTCCATGCACCAGGCGGGTGGCGAAGATGGCGACCACGCCCGCCTCACCGTGCGGATCCTGACGCGGTCCGTAGACGTTGGCGTAGCGCAGCGCCACGAATTCCAGACCCGCCTGACGGCTGAACGTCCCGCCATACCCCTCCGCGCAGAGCTTCGCCGTCCCGTACGGCGATTCCGGCCGGCAGGGATGATCCTCGGGTGTCGGGATGACCTCGGTGTCGCCGTAGATCGCGCCCCCGCTGGAGGCGAAGACGACGCGGCGCGTCCCCGCGTCGACAGCAGCGCGAAGGACATTCACGGTGCCGACCACGTTGACGTCGGCGTCGTGCAATGGGTCGCGCACCGACTCGCGGACATCGATCTGCGCGGCGGCGTGGAAGACGACGTCGGGACGTGCCTCCGCAAACGCCGCACCCAGTTCCGGCGAGGTGATGTTCAACGCAATGAAGCTCGCTCCCGCATTGACCTGCTCGCGCCTGCCGCGAGACAGATCGTCGATCACGGTCACGCCGTGACCCGCATTGATGAGCGCATCGGTGATGTGCGAGCCGATGAACCCGGCGCCGCCGGTGACGAGCGCTCTCACCCCTGGGTTGCGACCCGGTGTGTCCTGGGAGCGTGCACGTGGGTGACCACGAAGATGACGAAGCCGATCACCACCAGGCTGCCATAGCTGATGCTTCGATCGAGCAGCGTGATCGATGCTGCCGCAGAGTTGGTGACGCCGCCGACGGTGATGAGCACGCCGATCATGCCCGCCTCGACGAGCCCGAGACCGCCGGGGAGGAACGGGACGGTGGTGAGCAGTGCCGCAACCAGCGCGATCAGCAGGAACTGCGAGGGGCCGAGGTGAACCCCCACCAGGTGAAGCGAGAAGACGACGAGTCCGAGCCGTGCGCCCTCGGCTGCCCAGACCAACACGGTGAGCATCAGCAGGGTGGGCAGCCGGGCAAACGAGTCCACGGTGCCCATGCGGAGGCTTTCGTAGCGGTGAAAGACAGCCTCGGGAAGATGGCGCAGGACTCGCTGTCCGCGGCCTGCGCGCATCACGAGGATCACGCCGACCCCGGCGAGACAGACGACCACGCCGATGACCACGTAGGGGATGAGGATCCCGGGCGCCTTGGTGCGGAACACCACGGCACCTGCCGCGAGCAGCAGCGCCATCAGCACGATGAGGTCGATGAGGCGCTCGGCGATGATCGTGCCNNACGCAATTGACGAAGAACGACGTGATCACGATGCCGATGAGCGACCCGGCGGGCCGGTCCTCGCCCGCGTTCTTGAGGAGCACGTGCCACCGAATCGAACGCATGGCGAAGGACGCGTAATACACCGCGAGGGCCGCCAGGTACAGGAACGGGTTGGCATGACGGATGTTGTCCCATGCCGAGGCCCAGTCGATGGGCGCGCGCCAGATGGCGATGCCGACGACGACGACGGCGATGCCGATGGACGCGATGGTTCGGGGGGTGAGGAGGCGGCTTGTCAGCGAGGGGGGCGCTTCGCTGATCTCGGGCTCGCCACGCACCAGCGTGGTGGTCACAGCGCCGACGGTAGCACGAGGTCCGAACCGGTTCTGCGCCGATGACGGACGCGCGACAGGTCCGAGATCAGGCCGAACCCGGCGGGCGTCGCATCCGCGACAGCAGCGGTCGCATCGTCGGGACGGTGCCACCTCCGGCGAGGGTCCGCTCGCGCTCGGCGAGCACTCGCGCGAGCTGATCCAGCTCGGCATGCTCGTCGCGCTCGCTCGCCGGACGGCTGTCCCACTGACGGATCTGGTACACGCCCTTGAGCGCTGCGTAGGGGAGCGCGATGGTGCGCATCTCGGTGGACCCAGGTTCGACGATCCGCCAGACGCCGCCATACCGGCCGAGATGCGCGTCGGAGCGGATCGAGGCGCGGAGGACCGGACCATCGATGAAGTGGAATGCCGCGCGGTCCCAGGTCGCCACCTCGGCCTCCGGCGGAGCCGGTTCCGGATCGCCGACAAGGATCTGCCGGATCGCGGTCACCGGGAAGAGCGCCCGCTCGCTGTTCTGGTTGATCGATCGCAGCTCGGCGTCGAGGATTGCGAGATCAAACGTGATCTCGGGTGCATCGGCGAGAACGACCTCACCGTCGATGAAATTGATGACGACGACGGGCACCGGGAAAGTGTCACATTTCGGTCACAAGTCCAACCGAGGGCGGTCGTAGCATCGTCCCGGAGGTGCCTTGCTGATCAGACGCGCTCTCTTGATGACGGTCGCCGGCGCTTCGGTGTTCTGGATCCTGTTCGGAGCGCTGGCTGTCCCTGCAGCGGCGGCAGGCCTGACCTCGCATCTCGACGGCTCATCACATTCCGCGCGCCTGAACGGTGCGCCCGACCCCGGGCATGACCCCGGGCATCGTTGTCACGGCCGGGGGTCCGACGACCGGGGCGACGACGACCACTGTTGCGAGCAGCACTGCTGCGCGCCGGCGCCTTCGCCACGACCCGCCAAGTCGCCCGCGTCGACACCGGAGCCGACCGCCTCACCTGCACCGACGTCGCACCCGAAGAGAGCCCCCTCGCCGACGCCGCACATGCCGCCGCCGTCCGCTCCGGTGACCGGGCCGCGCCCCATCGGCGTCACCACGCGGCACCCCTCGGCGGTGCCGGCGCCCGACCGGCAGCCCGCGCCCGGCTCGAGGTCGCCGGTGCTCGCGCCATCCGAGCTCACGATTCCTCCCGTGACGCCGGTGAGTGCGAGTGGCCCGGCGGGTGTGGGTGCGGTGGCGGTGATCGCGCTCTCCGCCGTCCTGGTTGCCGCGATCGTTGCGGCCGTCTCCCTCGTGTTGTTGCGCCGATCGGGCTGAGGGACATCGATGCGAGGGGTCCGATGGTTGAAGGGCATCTGGCGCGGTGCCTCGTTCTCGTCGAAGTTCGCCACGGTGATTCTCGTTGCCGGGATGACCATCGCAGTCGTGCCCCTGATGCTCGCGGAAGCGAGCGCCCGCACGCAGGCTGAGAACAGCGCTGCCGACAGGGCGTTCATCGCGGCCAACCTGATCGACGGTCAGCGTTCGTCACTGGCCGGCTTCATCGCCGGGGTCGGTCGGCAGCTCGCGAGCGACCACGATGTCGCCACACCCCAGGCTCTTCGGGCGACGCTGATCGCGGATACATCGGTGATCGGAACCGGGGACGTGCTCGGCGTCGTGCTGTCTGATGGCGAGGTTGTCGCTGTGCAGGGATCGAGCGCGCTCTCCACGCCATCGTCGTCTCCCATCGTCAGCGCGGTGTCTGCGAGAGCCACCACCGCGGTGAGGACCGGCGGCCAGGCATGGCTCGTCGCCGCATCGACAATTCCCGAAACCGACGCAACCGCCTTCGTCGCCCGTCCCCTGACGGCCGGGTTCATCACCGCCATCGCCCACAACATCGCGACCGCGGCCGACCCGGTCGGCATCCTCCTGCTCGACGGCAACCGCACGCTCGCCGCAACCGGCAGCGTGACGTCGCTCACCCCGGCACTCGCCGTCGCGATTGCGAAGCCGGTGCCGGACGTTGTGTCGCTTGACTCGCGCCAGTTCGCCGTCGCATCGACGTCGATCGGCTCGGGACTCACGCTCGCGGTGGCGACGCCGTTCGCGGGTCCGCCGATCGCATGGCAGTCGATCCTGCTGCTGGTGGCGGTGATCCTGGTCGCGATGCTCTTCATCGTGATCGTCGTGCAGATCGACCTGCGCCGTCCGCTCCGGCGGCTCGACGCCGCGGTTGCGGCCCTGGGAAGCGGAGACTTCGACCGTCCCGTGCACACGGATTCCGTGGACGAGATCGGCAGGCTCGGCTCGAGTTTCGAGGCGATGCGAACGCAGGTCCGATCGACCGTGCGCGTGGCCGCGACACGAGCCGCGGTTGCGATGGAGCTCAGCCTCGCGCAACCATTGGAAGGAGCGCTCGCCAACGTCTGCGCGGAGCTGCGTCGCGCGATCGAGGTCGACATGGCGATGATCGTGGTCAGCGGTTCGGAGATGAGCGATCCGTTCGCGGTCGCCGACGGCGGCCGCCGCATCACCTTCGATGGCTTCCTCGAAGGTCGCGGGCCACTTGGCGAGGCGTATCGGTACGCCGGCGTCGGGGCGATCATGCTCGGCGCAACTGCTGCCGCACCCGAGGCGAGGCTCCTGGTGCGCGAGTTCTGCGCTGCTCCGCTTCGTCTCGGCAAGCACGTCCACGGCGTCCTCGCGGTTGCCGGTCAGGACAGCGCGTTCACCGCCGGGGACGCCGACCTGGTCGCATCGACGGCTGAGCAGATCTCGCTGGCGCTCGAGCGCTACCGCTTTCTCGCCGTGGTGCAACGCCAGGCAAGCGTGGACGACCTCACCGGCCTCTACAACCATCGCTTCCTCATCGATTCGCTCGGCCAGCAGGTGGCGCTGGCCGAGCGGTTGGGCACGTCGCTTGCCATCCTCATGCTCGACATCGACCACTTCAAGGCGCTCAACGACACGCACGGTCATCACGCCGGCGATGTGGCGCTCACCACCTTCGCGCAGACGGTGTTCAACAACGTCCGGCGTGCGGACCTGGCCGCGCGCTACGGCGGTGAGGAGTTCGTGGTGCTGATGCCGAACACCTCAGCCGAGGACGCATTCGTGGTCGCCGAGAAGATCCGTGCCGCGGTGGCGGCGACCGAGGTCGAGCTTTCCGAGCGCGCGCGGGTGCGCCTCACCGTCAGCGTCGGCGTCGCCGCGTACCCGCAGGACACGGACAGCGCGGCCGAGCTCTTCGGGCTTGCCGACGAAGCCCTGTACGAGGCGAAACGCATGGGTCGCGATCGGACATGCCTCGCGTCGCGAGCCCGCCTGTCGATGGTTCAGGATGCACGGGTGACCAACAGCGAGAGCAGTGTCGGTGCCAGGCATCATCGATCTTCGGAGTGACACGCTGACCGTTCCCGACGAGGGAATGCGCGTGGCGATGGCGCGCGCCGAGGTCGGTGACGATGTCTTGGGCGAGGATCCGACGGTCACACGCCTCGAGGAGGACATGGCGCGGCGCCTCGGGAAGGAGGCCGCCGTCTTCGTGCCGAGCGGGACCATGGGCAACCTGGCGTGTGTCGCCGCGCAGACCCGGCCGGGCGACGAGGTCATCGCCGACGCGCAGGCGCACCTCGTCCTCTACGAGGTCGGCGGCACCGCGATCGTGGCCGGTGTCCAGCTCCGCATCCTCGACAGCATCGACGGCGTTCCCGATGCGCCGGCGGTCACCGAGGCGGTGCGCATGGCCGACATCCATCAGCCGGTCTCCACACTGCTGTGCATCGAGAACACGCACAACCGCCGGGGCGGCGGTGCCGTCGATGCGGACCGGGTCCGCGCCGCGGCCCGAGCGGCCCACCACCTGGGACTCCGGGTGCACTGCGACGGAGCGCGGCTGTTCAATGCCGCGGTCGCGCTCGGGGTGACGCCTGCCGAGCTAGTCGACGAGTGCGACACCGTGACCGTCTGCGTGAGCAAGGGTCTCGGCGCGCCGGTCGGATCGGTCGTCTCCGGCGACACGCCGACGATCCAAGAGGTGCGGCGGTGGCGCAAACGTCTCGGCGGGGGAATGCGCCAGGCCGGCGTGATCGCTGCGGCGGGACTGTATGCGCTCGAACACAACCTCGAGCGGCTCGAAGAGGACCACGCCAACGCCAGGGTCATCGCCGAAGGCGTCGAGGGGACCTCCGGCGCGACGCTGCGCAAGCCGGCAGTTCCCACCAATATCGTTCTGTTCGATACCCGGGCTCCCGCCGCCGCGTTGGCGGCCCGCATGCGCGACGAGAACGTCCTGGTCAGCACGATGGGTCCGCACACGATGCGTTGCGTCACCCACCTGAACGTCGATGCGGCCGGCGCTCGCCATGCCGCCGCCGTGGTCGCCCGCGTGTTGAGGGACTGAGCCGGCAGCTCGCGCCATCGCTCCGCGCCGGGTCCTCAGCGTCGCGTTGGCCTGACGTGAAGAAGGCCCCCGGCACGAGCCGGAGGCCTTCGAACTACGAAAGGTTGGAAGCTGAGTCTTGCCGGCTCAGCTCGGCGTGGTGGCCATAGGCGCCGCAGCGGGAGCGGCGGCGACGGGCTTCGCGCGACGGGTTACCGGCTTACGCGCGGTGGTCTTGCGAGCAGCCGCCGGCTTGCGGGCCGTGGTCTTGCGCGCCGTGGTCTTACGGGCCGTGGTCTTGCGCGCAGTCGGCTTGCGAGCCGTGGTCTTGCGCGCGGTGGTCTTACGGGCCGTGGTCTTGCGCGCGGCCGGCTTGCGGGCCGTGGTCTTGCGCGTCGTGGTCTTACGGGCCGTGGTCTTGCGCGCGGTGGTCTTCCGTGCCGTGGTCTTCTTGGCGCCGGCGCGCTTTGCGGTGGCCCGCTTCGCGGTCGCGCGCTTCGCAGTGGCTCGCTTCGCAGTTGCCCGCTTTGCGGTCGCGCGCTTCGCAGTGGCCCGCTTCGCAGTTGCCCGCTTCGCAGTTGCCCGCTTTGCGCTCGCGCGCTTCGCAGTGGCCCGCTTCGCGGTCGCGCGCTTCGCAGTGGCCCGCTTGGCGGTCGCCCGCTTGGCGGTGCCGCGTTTTGCGGTTGCGCGTTTGGCGGTGGTGCGCTTGCTACCGCGAACTGCGGTCGACGCGCGCTTGGCTGCACCGCGGAGGCTCACTTCGAGCCGCGCGACAGTCTTCTCGAGGCCCGCAAGTCGCTTTTCCAGCTCGCCGACGGGCAATGCCTTCACGAGGTTCTGCACTGCCTTCACGAGATCGCCACCAGCGGCGGGTGCGCGACGGCGAGCGGTCGTCCCTACGCGCCTCACGGTGCGTTTGACGGCCTTCTCGACGCCGCCTCTCCTACGTCTGGTCCTGGCCATATCCTATGGGCCTCCTTGTTGTTTGTGACAGGAGGTGTCCAAAACCTCCTTGTCGATCGCGCATAGCATGCTGGTTGTGATCGCGATTGTCAATGATTGTGCACAGCGTTGCTGCCAGGGCAGGCAACTACACGTCGTGTCGGAGTCCTAATCCGGGGTGTCCGGACCGTCCTAAACCGCTGCCTTGTTGCGTATAGTGCGGCCTGCGCATGTCCGGGTCCAATCAGCGCTCCGCCCTGACCATTGCTCAGAGGCAGTTCGACGCAACCGCCGACGCCATCGGCCTTGACGACTCCGTGCGGGCGGTGCTTCGCGAGGTCAAACGCGAGTTGGTGGTGCACTTCCCGGTGGAGATGGACGACGGATCCTTCCGAGTGTTCACGGGCTTTCGCGTCCAGCACAACATCGCTCGTGGCCCCGCAAAAGGAGGCCTGCGCTACCACCCGTCGGTGACCCTCGACGATGCGCGAGCCCTGGCGATGTATATGACCTGGAAGACGGCGGTTGTCGACGTCCCGTTTGGCGGCGCAAAAGGGGGTGTCATCTGCGACCCGCACGAGCTCACCATCGCGGAGCTCGAGCGGCTGACCAGGCGGTTCACCACGGAGATCTCGCTCATCGTCGGTCCTGACCGCGACATCCCGGCGCCCGACCTCGGCACCGGTCCGCAGGTGATGGCATGGATCATGGACACGCTCTCAATGCATGCCGGTTTCTCGGTGCCGGCGTCGGTCACCGGCAAACCGCAGGCGATCGGTGGTTCGGAAGGTCGCTTCACCGGACCGGGGCGCGGCATCACCATGATCACCGTGCTCGCGATGCGCGACGCGGGCATGGATCCGTCCGGTGCGCGTGTCGCGATCCAGGGCTTCGGCAACGTCGGNNTCGCGATCCAGGGCTTCGGCAAGGTCGGCGGCGTGTGCGCCGAGCTCATGTCGGCCGAGGGAATGACCGTCGTCGCGGTCTCGGACAGCACCTGTGGTCTGTACCACGCTGACGGGATCGACCTGACTGCACTGCGCCACCTCAAGGAGGAGGGTGG
>PKWB01000206.1:0-14864 GCA_003131685.1 Candidatus Dormiibacterota bacterium | reverse complement strand
TACTTCGAGTGGGTGCAGGACATCCAGGCGTACTTCTGGGGCTCGGGTGAGGTGAACTCGCGGCTCCGCGAGGTAATGACCCGGAGCTACCAGCAGGTGCGCTCCGAGGCACAGTCACACGACATCACGCTCCGCAACGCCGCGTTCCGCATCGCGGTGACCAAGGTCGCCGAAGCCACCAAGGTCCGAGGCATCTATCCGTAATCGACCACCAGATGTGGTGGGTACCCTGCGACAGGTCCACAAGATGGTGCGATCCCAAGGCCGGACNNCTCCTGTAGAATCTCCAGATGGAGTTCGAGTTGGGCAGAGGCAAGCGGGCCCGGCGTGCATATGGGTTCGACGAGGTTGCCCTGGTCCCCGGTCGCGTGACGGTCAACCCCGCGGAAATCGACGTGTCGTTCGCGGTCAACGGGACCACGCTGGAGATCCCTTTCCTCGCCGCCGCGATGGATGGCGTCGTCGANNGGCTTGCGGTCCTGAACCTCGATGGCGTGCAGACGCGTTATGAGGACCCGGCCGAGGTGCTGGCGGCCATCGCCGAGTCGCCGGTCGACCAGATCAACACGCTGCTGCAGAAGATCTACACCGCGCCAGTGCAGGATGGCCTGATCGGTCAGCGCATCGAGGAGGTCACCCGTGCCGGGGTCTCCTGCGCGGTCTCGACCGTTCCGGCGCACGCCGAGCGCCGCGCGCCGATCGTCCAGGAAGCCGGCGCGCACATGCTCGTGGTGCAGGGAACCGTGCTCACCGCCCGGCACGTGAGCAAGTCGTACAAGCACCTCTCGTTCTCCGAGTTGACGCATTCCGTCGACATCCCGGTGGTCGCCGGCAACTGCGTCGACTACGCGACGGCCCTCGAACTGATGGACACGGGCATCAAGGGACTGCTCGTCGGCGTCGGTCCGGGAGCCGCCTGCACGACGCGCGCGGTCCTCGGCGTCGGCGTGCCGCAGGTGACCGCCACCAGCGACTGCGCGGCCGCGCGTGACGACCACTTCCGCCGCAGTGGAGAGCGCGTCGCGATCATCACCGACGGCGGGATGCGTCTCGGCGGCGACGTCGCCAAGGCATTCGCCAGCGGCGCTGACGCGGTGATGATCGGTTCGATCTTCGCGGCCGCCGCCGAGGCCGCGGGACACGGCAACCACTGGGGGATGGCGACGCCGGACCCCAACCTTCCCCGCGGCACGCGCATCCGCACCGGCATCAAGGGGACGCTGCGCGAGATCCTCTTCGGACCGGCGCACGTCGACGACGGCAGCATGAACCTCGTCGGAGCGCTGAAGGCTGCCATGGGCGTGTGCGGCGCACGGACGATCGCCGAATTCCAGGAAACCGAGATGGTGATCGCCCCGTCGATCAAGACCGAAGGCAAGGTGCAGCAGCGCGAGCAGCGTGTCGGGATGGGGGTCTGAGGAGCGGTGGGAGGAAGGTGATGACTGTCGCGACCGATGCAGGCGCGGTGGCGCGCTCGCGAGCTCTGGTCGCCCAGGACACGATCCTCGTCCTCGACTTCGGGAGCCAGTACAGCCAGTTGATCGCGCGACGCGTGCGCGAGGCGAAGGTCTACTGCGAGCTGGTTCCCGGCACCATCAGCGCCGAGGAGATTCGCCGCCGGGATCCGCGCGGCCTCATCTTCAGCGGCGGACCGGCGTCGGTGTTCGAGCCCGGGGCTCCACAACCGGACCCGGCGCTCTACGACCTCGACATTCCGATCCTCGGTATCTGCTACGGCATGCAGCTCCTCGCGGCGAACCTGGGCGGCGCGGTTGCGCCCGCGGAGCGCCGTGAGTACGGGCATGCGTCGGTGACCGTGGACGAGGAAGCGGGGCTCTTCGCCAAGCTGCCGTCGGAGCTGGCGGTGTGGATGTCGCACGGTGACGTCGTCACCGAGCTTCCCCTCGGTTTCCGGGCGATCGCGCACTCGCTCAACTCGTCGTGCGCGGCGTTCGTCGGTCCTCGCCGCCGTTACGGCATCCAATTCCATCCCGAGGTGGCGCACACGCCGCTCGGGCGCGACATCCTGCGCAACTTCCTCCTCGATGTCTGCGGCTGCGCGGGGACCTGGCAGGCGGCGTCGTTCATCGACATGACCATCAACGCGCTGCGTCACCAGATCGGCGACGGCAAGGTCATCTGCGCGCTCAGCGGCGGGGTGGACTCGGCGGTCGCCGCCACGCTCGTGCATCGCGCGGTCGGCGATCAGCTCACCTGCGTATTCGTCGACAACGGTCTGCTCCGTCGCGGTGAGGGCGACCGGGTCGTCGATGTGCTGCGCACCCAGCGCCACATCCACCTCGTGCACGTCGACGCAACCGATCAGTTCCTCGACGCGCTCGACGGGGTCATCGACCCCGAGGAGAAACGCCGGCGCATCGGCGCGACCTTCATCAGGGTGTTCGAGGAGCAGGCGGCGCGCCTCGGCAACATCGACTTCCTGGCGCAGGGCACCCTCTACCCCGACGTCATCGAGTCGACCTCGCACGACACCCACAACGCGACCAAGATCAAGACCCATCACAACGTCGGCGGGCTTCCGGAGAACCTCCGGTTCGAGCTTGTCGAGCCGTTGCGGTACCTGTTCAAGGACGAGGTTCGCAATGTCGGTCTGGCGCTCGGGCTTCCTGAGGACATGGTGTACCGCCAGCCGTTCCCGGGCCCCGGGCTCGCGATCCGGATCATCGGCGCGGTCACCCGCGAGCGCCTCGAGACACTCCGCGCCGCGGACTGGGTGGTCATCGACGAGATCAAGCGCAGCGGCCTCTACCGCAAGGTGTGGCAGTCGTTCGCGATCCTGACGCCGATCTCGTCGGTCGGTGTCATGGGCGACTTCCGGACGTACGGGAACGTCGTCGCCGTCCGCATCGTCGAGAGCGAGGATGGGATGACCGCGGACTGGGCGCGAGTCCCGTACGAGGTTCTCGGGTTGATGAGCCGGCGCATCGTCAATGAGGTGCCGGGAATCAACCGGGTCGTGTACGACATCTCGAGCAAGCCGCCGTCGACCATCGAATGGGAATAGCGCGAGTCCTCATCGTCGGATCCGGGGGACGCGAGCACGCGCTGGCATGGGCGTGCCTGCGCGACGCGCCTGAACTGTCGGTGATCGTCGCGCCGGGCAACGGTGGCACCGCCGGGATCGCCGAGAACATCGCCGTCGATGTGATCGACGCGCAGGCGGTCGCTCGGCTCGCGGCCGAGCGCGAGGTCGACCTGGTGATCATCGGGCCTGACGCCGCCGCCGCGGCCGGGGTTGCGGACGCGTGCGATGCGCGAGGCATCCCGGTTTTCGGGCCGACTGCCGCCGCGGCGCGTATCGAATCGTCGAAGACGTTTGCGAAGCGGGTGATGGAGGCGGCGGGGATCCCCACGGCGCGCTGGTGCGCCGGTGACGCCGCGGACCGCACGCGCCTCAGCGGATTCATCGCCGAACTCGGCGGGGCGTGCGTGGTGAAGGCCGACGGCCTCGCCCTGGGCAAGGGCGTGATGGTGTGTGCGGATGTCGCCGAGGCGGAGCGGGCGCTCGACGAATGCTTCGGGGAGCTGCGCTTCGGCGATGCGGGACGCCAGGTCGTCGTCGAGGAATTGCTCACCGGCCCTGAGGTCAGCGTCTTCGGTCTCAGCGACGGACGCCGCGTTCGCACCTTGGTCCCCGCCCGCGACCACAAGCGCATCTTCGATGGGGATCGCGGTCCCAACACGGGTGGCATGGGAGCGGTGGCGCCGCCGCCGGATACCGCCCCGGACGCGTTGCTCGGCGAGGTGTCGCGCACCGTGCTCGACCCCTGCATCGCAACGTTGCGCGAGCAGGGGACTCCATTTGTCGGCTGTCTCTACGCGGGGCTGATGCTCACCCCCGACGGTGTGCGCGTCCTCGAGTTCAATGCTCGTTTCGGCGACCCGGAGACGCAGGTGGTGCTGCCGCTGCTCGACGAATCGCTGCTCGACATCGTCACCGCATGTGTCCGGGGCGAGGTCTCCGCCGGCGTCGCGCGCGCCCGACCTGGGGCCGCGGTGGGCGTCGTTGCCGCAGCCGCCGGATACCCCGGCGACGTGCGCCGGGGCGACGCCATCACGGGCACCGACGCGCTCGACGACGATGTCCTGTGTTTTCACGCGGGGACCGCACGGGATGCCGGTGGGACGCTGCGGACCGCCGGCGGCCGGGTGCTCTGCGTGACCGCGATCGGACCTGATGTGGAGGCCGCACGAGCACGCGCGTATGGCAATCTTGCGCGCGTGCACTTCGACGGTCTGCAGGCGCGCAGCGATATCGGGCGACCCGTTGCCGCGGGTGCGCGCTCGTGACCGCACCGGTGCGCGTCGGTATCGTCGTGGGCAGCGAGTCCGACCTGCCGGTGATGAACACCTGCGGTGAGGTGCTCGATGGTTACGGGATCGGATGGGAGATCGGCGTCATGTCGGCGCACCGCGCCGGCGACGTGGTGCGTGCCTACGCGCTCGCCGCTCCGGAGCGCGGCCTGCGGGTCCTCATCGCCGGAGCCGGCGCCGCCGCGCACCTTCCCGGCGTGCTCGCCTCGCTGACCACGCTGCCGGTGATCGGCGTTCCTCTCGCGGCGACCCCGCTCGCCGGCTTCGACTCGCTGCTCTCGATCGTCCAGATGCCACCCGGGATTCCGGTGGCGACCGTCGCCGTCGGCCCGATGGGTGCCCGCAACGCGGGGCACCTCGCTGCCGAGATCATCGGCCTGTTCGATGACGATGTCGCCGCCCGTATCAACGAGGAGCGCGCGCGGATGCGCTCGAAGGTGCAGCTGCCCGAGGGATTCACCTTCAAGTAGCGACTAGAATGGCCCGCTGTGCCCCGCCTCGAGTTGGTGGAGACGTCGCTCCGCCATGGGCAGCAGTCCCTGATGGTCAGCAGGCTGCGCCTCCGCCATGCTCTGCCGGTCGCCGAGACCCTCGATCACTGCGGCTTTGCCGCTCTCGAGGTCTTCGGAGGATCGACGTTCGAGGCGTCCCTGCGTTTCCTCGCTGAGGACCCATTCGAGCGACTCCGGGCGATCCGGGCCGCGGCGCCGATCACGCCATTTCTCGCGGTGATCGCCGGCCAATCACTGGTCGGCCATCGCCAGGTGCCCGACGACCTCGTCGACGCATTCATCGAGATGTCGGCTGCCGCCGGTGTCGACATCTTTCGCTGTTACGACCCCCTGAACGACGTCCGCAACCTCGAGCGCTGCGCCATCGCGATCGCCGCGACCGGGAAGCAGCCGGAGGGGGTCATCGTCTACAACGAGGTGCCGGGCCGGGGCCTGGACGGGCTCGGTGACGTGGCTCGCCGGCTCGTCGATGCCGGGTACCCGACCATCTGCCTCCACGATCCGCTCGGGGTCCTCGGCGCATCAGCAGCCGCGAAGGCGGTCAAGGTCATCCGGGAAGCGGCGGGCGTCCCGGTGGCGGTGTCGATCTCGGCGCAGACGGGGATGTCTGCCCTGGCGTGCTACTCCGCCGCCGGAGCGGGAGCGTACCGAGCGGACTGCGCGCTGTCCCCGCTGGCCGGCGGGGCGTCGATGCCGGGCGCCGAGGCGCTCATCGCCGGGTTCTCGGGTACCGAGATCGATTGCGGCCTCGACCTCGAGCGGGTCGCCGCAGCCGCACTCGTTCTCGAGCACGAATTGGTGCATTACACCGATGTCATCGATCCGCTCGCGGCCCGTCTCGACACCTCGGCGCTGCGCGGACTGCTCCCGCCGTCGGCGATGGGACACGCGATCGCCGAGCTGCGCGAGCGCACTGCGCTCGGCCGGCTTGCGGAGGTGGAGGCGGACGTCGTCCAGGTCCGGGCTGAGCTCGGATACCCGCCGCTGATCACGCCGCTCACCGAGATCATGGCGACGCAGGCCGTCTACAACGTGGTCGAGGGCGATCGCTACGCGACCATCAGCCAGGAGATCAAGGACTACTGCCTCGGTCTGTACGGTGAGCCGCCGGAGCCCATCGACCGCGAGGTGCGCCGCCTTGTCAACGGTCGCGAGGAACCGATCACCTGCCGGCCCGCCGACCTGCTCGAGCCGGTGATGGAGGCGACCCGTCGCGAGCTCATTCGCGAGGGCTATCCGACGCCGGACGCCGCCGCGATGGTCACGTACGCGCTCTTTCCGAATGCATATCTCAACCTGGTCCGCGGTGATGCGGTTGCCGAGCGCCTCGGGGACGAGCCCGACCTTCCCGCTCCTCCGGCGGCATCCGAACCGGTCGCCGAGGCCGACACCGCTGCCGGCGAGCCGAAGGGCGAGGAGCCGGAGGCCCTCCCGGTTCGGGAGCTCACCATCGAGGTGGATGGGCAGAGCTATGCGGTACGGATCATCGGCGGGGTCGATCCCGGCGGCGTTGCGGCCTCCCAGGCCAAGCCGGCTGCGCCGACCGTTCGCGAGGGCACGGTCGTGTCGCCGATGCAGGGGTTGCTGCTCAAGGTGAACGTGAAGGTCGGCGACCACGTCGCACTCGGTGACGTCGTCTGCGTGCTCGAGGCGATGAAGATGCAGAACGACATCACCGCGACGCGCGCGGGCACGGTCACCGAGGTGTACGTGACCGAGGGAACCGTCGTGGCTCCGCGCGCCCCGCTGATCCAGATCGGCGTATGAGCGCGAGTTGACACGCGCCATGTTTAACAAGGTGCTGATCGCCAACCGTGGCGAGATCGCGCTCCGCATCATCCGCGGGTGCCGCGACCTGGGCGTGAGCACCGTGGCGGTGCACAGCGACGTCGACCGCACCGCCGCATTCGTGCTGCTCGCCGACGAGGCGGTGGAGATCGGTCCGGCGCCGGCGGCGCAGTCGTACCTCGTGATCGACCGCATCATCGACGCGGCGCGCTCGACGGGGGCGCAGGCGATCCATCCCGGATACGGGTTCCTCAGCGAGAACCAGCAGCTCGCCCGCGCGTGCGAGGAGAACGGCATCGTGTTCGTCGGCCCGCCGCCCGGTGCGATGGCGGCGATGGGCGAGAAGGTGCCCGCGCGCGAGCGGATGCGCAATTCGGGCGTCCCGGTCGTGCCGGGGACGGATGCGCTCGGGGGCATCGAAGAAACCGTCGCGTCGGTCGCACAGATCGGGTACCCGGTGCTGATCAAGGCGAGCGCAGGCGGCGGTGGCATCGGGATGCGAGTAGCCCGCGACGAGGAGGAGCTCCGCGCCTCCTTCGATACCGCGAAGAGCACCGCACAGCGCGCCTTCGGCAACGACACGATCTTTCTCGAGCGCTACCTCGAGCAGCCGCGTCACATCGAGATCCAGGTGCTCGCGGACATGCATGGGAACGTCATTCACCTCGGCGAGCGCGAGTGCTCGGTCCAGCGCCGGCACCAGAAGATCGTCGAAGAGGCGCCCTCGCCGGTGATTGACGCCGCGACCCGCGCGCGCATGGGTGATGCGGCGGTGACCGCCGCAAAGGCCGTCGGATACGTCAATGCGGGCACCGTCGAATTCATCTATCGCAACGGCGAGTTCTACTTCCTGGAGATGAACACGCGCCTGCAGGTCGAGCACCCGATCACCGAGCTCGTCTACGGTATCGACCTCGTGGCCGAGCAGTTGCGCATCGCCTCCGGCGAGCGACTCTCGCTGACCCAGGACGACGTGATTCCCCGCGGTCACGCGGTCGAGTGCCGGATCAATGCGGAGAACTACGCGCGCGGATTCCTCCCGTCGCCGGGACAGGTCACCGGGTACCACGAACCGGCCGGCCCGGGTGTGCGGGTTGACAGCTCGCTGGTGAGCCCGGGTCTCGTCTCCCCCAACTACGACCCGATGATCGCCAAGCTGATCACGTACGCGCCCACGCGTGACATGGCGCTCGACCGCATGCGCCGCGCGCTGCTCGAGTACGTCATCACCGGGATCCACACCAACATCGCGTACCACCTCGCGGTGATCGACGATCCCGACTTTCGCGCCGGCGATTACAGCACCGCGTTCATCGAGGAGCACCCGGAGCTGGTTGCGGTGGCAGACGAATGGGCGAAGCGTCAGGAGCCGTTGCGCCGCGTGGTGCGCGATCCGGCACGCACCGCGGCCATCGCCGCCGCAATCGCCGTCTCCGGATAACCGCCGTGGAGCCGCGATATGGGCGGCTGTACGCGAGCGCGGTGCTGCGGCCGCTCGCCGAGCAGGTCGTGGATGCGCTCGACGTGCATCAGGGCGAGACCGCCTGCGATCTGATGTGTGACGGCGGGACGCTGGGCCTGGCGCTCGGTTCCGCGGTCGGAGGCACGGGGCGGGTCGTGCTCGTCGACACCGACGCGGAATTGCTCACCGCGGCGATGGCCGAGGTATCGGCCACCGGGTGCAAGGTTTCAACGCACCTGGCGGCGGCGGGGGCTGTCTCGACGCTCGACGACGCGTCGTTCGACCGCGTCGCGTCGCTGTGCACCTACGGCTTCTGGGATGGCGGCTCAATGCTCGACGCCGCGAAACGCGCGATGTGTCCGGCTGGTCGCGCTGCGGTGCTCACCTGGGACGTTGCCCATCCCCCCGCGCACGAGGCCGTGCTCGTCGAGGCGCTTCGCGATGTCGCCGGAATCGAGTCGCCCTTCCTGACCCGCTGCCTCGCGTCCCCCGAGGCAGAGCGGTCGCAGCGATGGGATGCCGTCGCTGTTCACGACGTGGTGCGCTTCGACGGCATCGCCGAGTACTGGACGGCGATGGTTGTCGAGCGACCGCTGGTCCGCGACCTTGAGGACCAAGCCGACGGCGTCATTGCCGCGGTGCGCGACGCCTGTCAGCGAGCGCTGTTGCCCTCGACCGCCGCCGACGGAACCATGCGCATACCGGTGAGCGCGAGGCTGTGGTGCTCCCGGCCCGAAGGCGGCGCTTAGGAGCTGGCTTCGAACGTCGTGTCGAAGCTGTTCGCGAGCGCCTGCCCCTCGACGTCGGTGAGTGTCGTCGCGATGTCGAGGGTCAGCGTACCGGCGGGTGCGTTGGCGATCGTGACCGTGGCGGTGCGCGTGTCGAGGTCGTAGATCGTTGTTGATGTGAGGGTGGCGCCCGACGCCGACATCGCCGAGATCGCGGCTGCGACGGTGTTGGACTTCAGGTCGCTGTCGAACGTCACCACGAGCGTGGTGACTCCGGCTGCGGTGCTCGATGTCACCTGCACGATGTGGGGACCCGCGGATTCGTCGCGAAGCGCGGATGTGTCCACCGAGTTGACCAGGTATCCACTGGTTGACTGTGCAAGAAGGACGGTCTCGCTGGCGACCCGTGCGTTGGTGTGTTGCGCATCCGGATCAACGATCAGCTCGATGCTCGCCTGGACGACGCCCGGGGCCTTGAGGTATGCGCTGATGACGTAGGCCCGGCTGAGGTTCTGCGGTGTGTTGGCTGCGGCATTGGCAGTGGGTGTGCTGAGCACGGCCAGCGTGGCGAGATCGGGCTGGCCGTTCGCTCCGACCTGCGCCTGAACGAATTGCTGCAGGGTGTCGTTGGCGCCGTCGGGAATGCGCGGACCGTTCACCTGGATCTTGGCGGTTCCCGGCACGGTGGCCTGTTCGATGGTCGCGCCGGCCGCGGCGGTGGAGACGAAGGCGACCTCATCGCCGGCCGGGGACAGCGTGAGCTGCGACGCGTTCGAGATCGGCGTCACCGCAAGCGGCGTGGCGTTCGCCAGTTGAGCAACCACGAGGTCGGCGACCCCCGTCGAACCGGTGCTGATGTAGGTGATCTCGTCGCCACGGTAGTCGAGTGCGACGTCGCTCGGCGTGGCGGTGGCATCAGGCATCGAGACCGGCGCCGCCGCGTTCTGTCCCAACGGCTCGGTGAAGAGACGCCCCGGTTGCGTGGATTCATCGACCCACGCCACGCTGGCGCCATCGCCGCTGAATGCGACGTCGCTTGCGGCGCCGTGGAGCACCGGGCCCGACCCGGTGTTGACGTTGACCAGTGAGCCGCCGGTGCCGGTCGCCGGCGAGACGTACGCATACGCGCCACCGGGGGCGAGCTCCGTGATCGTCCCCGACCCGGCGGGAAGCGTGTACAGCACTGCCGTCCGATGGGAGAGGTCGACCGAGTCGATGGTGGTGCCGTCGGTATAGATGATTCGGTCGTTCGTGGCCCAGGTCAGATCGGTGACCTGCGTGGGCGAGTCGGTGAGCCTCGCGCGCTGCGATCCGTTGCTCAGGCTGGTGACGATCCGCGACCCGCCATTGCCGTCGTCGACCGCCATCGCCAGGTACCTGCCGCCGTTAGGCGAGTAGGCGATCGCACTCGGCGACGATCCAATCGATGTCGCTGTCCCCGAAGATGTGTACTCGACCAATCCGCCGGGAACCTCAGGCGCCGCCGAGATCGCTCCTTCAGGGGTCGGCGTGGAGCTTGCGGGTGTGGGGGTCGGAGATGGAGACGCTGACGCGGACGGGGATGCGGTCGATGATCCGGGGACCAGACCGACGGTGCTGAGCAGCTGCGAACCATCCGGTGCGTAGAGCAGCGAGCCACCGGTCCCGTTCGTCCCGAGGGCGACTGGCGTGAGCGTGGGGGGCGCGACCGGCACGGGGGTCGGTGTCGGAGCGGTCCCGAAGGGGATGTAGATCGGTGCCGCCGCGGAAGCCCCCGAGGCGGCGCGGATGGCGGTCCGGGCGATGGTCACCGTGTACGGGGTGTTCGCGGCGAGGTGATAGACCGGCGAGATCACGAGGTTGTTGTCCTTCCACGAGAACGAGACCTTGACCGCCGGCTGGATGTGGACGCCGTCCTGCACGGCCTTCTCATTCATGGGCTGGTTGAACGCGACCGTGATCACCTGGTTCGGGCTGACCGAGTGCTGGGCGGTGAGCTGCGAGATGCCGGTCACCGTCTGCGATTGCGGGTTGTTCGAGACAAACGTAAGGACCGTCGCCGTGATCAATGCGGCCCCGACCACCGCTCCGCCCCATGCGAACCCGGCAGGGCCGAGACGCCACCAGCGGCGCACGCCAAGGGCGGCGCGGCCGCGCGAAGCCTCGGCGACGAGCTGGGCGCGCAGACGGTTCTGGAAGCGTGGGTCCGCCTCAACGCGAGGACGGGACGCCCGCACCTGTTGCGCTGTCTCGAGGAGTTCGGGTTCGTCGTGGAACAGATCCTCGAGCTCGGGATCGAACCAGCCGCCCATCCAGGACATCAGCCCTGCTCCTCGACCGCGACGACGACACCGAGGCGCGCACGGACGCCGATCATCCCGCGATGGATGAGCAGCTTCACCGCACCCTCGCTCTTCCCGAGGATCTCGCCGATCTGGGCGAGCTTCATGTCCTCACCGAGCTTCAGAGTCATCGCTGCCCTCTGCTGCGCCGGGAGATCGTCGATCGCGGCCCAGACGCGCGCAGCCTCGGCGCTGTCAACGACGCGGTCGTCGACAGGGCGTGCCGGGTCCGCGACAGCGATGGCGCTGTCGAGGCTCGTGGTCGGTTTACGGCTGCGGTAATGATCATTGATGGCGTTGACGCTGATTTGATAGAGCCAGGCGCTGAAGGGATGGCCCGAGGGTTTGTATCGCCCGATTGCACGGAGTGCCTTGAAGAACACTTCTGAGGTAACGTCCTCAGCTGCCTCCTGGTCTCGGAGTCGGCTGAAAACGAAGCGGTAGATCTGCCCGAAGTAGTGGTCGTACAGTTCCCCAAAGGCGTCGGCGTCTTGTTTGGCACGCTCGACAAGCTGGTCCTCATACGCCCGAGGGAGCGTCATCTCGGGGTCACCGGGCGCACTTGTTCATGCAACGGGGGCCGAGTTGGTCCGGTTACGTGCGGTGGCATGGAATCGTCCTGATCTCCGCGTTGCGGACCCCGGCGGACCTTCGTCCCTTCCCGATGGGCCCCGGACTGCAGCTCGTGGCGGGTCTCGACCGCGAGCCCAGGCAGGTCAGTGATTATCCCCGCCACTCGCCCATCTGCGAGATATGCGCGCAATCGCTGGGGCCCGTCGACCGTCCAGACCATGATCGGAAACCCTCGTGCCTGCGCCTCGGCGAGCAGGTCGGGTGCGGCTGCCCGCCGGACGCGCCGCCGCACCGGCGCCAGCCACTGGTGGACGGCGAGGAGATCGGCGCCGCAGCGTTCGGCGAGATCGAATGGCAACCCCTCGTAGCGCTGGGTCCGGCTTCTCAGCCGGCCGGGCCCGAGCAGCAGGCCGCACCGCGCATCCGGGTCCAGGCGCTTGATGGTGCTGACCACGGGCTCCTCGAAAGACGTGTACAGCAGCCGATCACGGGGAAACCGCCTCGACGCCTCCTCGATCACCTCGGCCTCGTATCCGACCTCCTTCACCTCGATATCGACCGCGATCCTGCCCGCGCAGAGATCGAGGACCGTGTCCAGCGTGGGAGGCTCGTGGCGGCTCAGGCGCACCAGGCCGGAGTAGGTCAGCATCACCAGCGGCACGCCGCGGCGTGAGGCGTTGTGGTGCACCACGAGCACGCCGTCGGACGTCCGGCGCACGTCAAGCTCCACCGCGTCGGCACCCATCGCGATCGCGGCTTCGAACGCCGCGGGCGTGTTCTGCGGTGCGTCGCGTGAGGCGCCTCGGTGCGCGATCACGAGGGGGAGGGAGGTCCCAACGGCCACCCCGATAGAATGAACGTACGTGATCCCCCGGTACGCCCCGCACCAGATCGCGGAGATCTTCAGTGACTCATCGCGCCTGCAGCGCTGGCTGGATGTCGAGTTGCTCGCATGCGAAGGGTGGGCGGAGATCGGCCGCATCCCCGTCGAGGCGCTCTCCACACTGCAGGGGGCCACGATCGACGCCGAGCGGATCGCCGAGCTCGAGGCCGAACAGGGACACGACATCGCAGCCTTCGTCGCCGCCGTGCAGGAGACGGTCGGCGACGCCGGCCGCTATTTCCACCTCGGGCTGACGTCGTCCGATGTCGTCGACACGGCCCTGGCGACCCAGCTTCGCGATGCCGCCGGCGTGATCGATGCCGATGTCGAGTCGCTGGTGGGGGCCCTGATCGACCAGGCCGAACGCCACCGCCTCACCGTGATGATGGGCCGCACCCACGGTGTCCACGCCGAGCCGCTGACCCTCGGGGTCAAGCTCGCCAACTTCGTCGACGAGGTGCGTCGATCCCGTGAGCGGCTCGCCGCAGCGACCGCCGAGATCGCGGTCGGGCAGATCACCGGCGCGGTCGGTACGCACGCGAGCGTTCCTCCCGAGGTCGAGGAACACGTGTGCCAGCATCTGAAGCTCACGACCGCGCCGGTGGCGACCCAGGTGCTGGCGCGCGACCGCCACGCTTCGTTCATCACCGCGCTGGCGCTGCTCGGCGCGGTCCTCGAGCGGCTGGCGACGACCATCCGGCTGCTCCAGATCACCGAGGTGGATGAGGTCGAGGAGCCCTTCGGTCAGCGGCAGAAAGGCTCGTCGGCGATGCCGCACAAACGCAATCCCATTCTGTGCGAGCGCATCTGCGGCCTCGCGCGCGTGCTCCGCGGGTACGCGATGACGGCAATGGAGGATGTCGCCCTCTGGCACGAGCGCGACATCTCGCATTCATCCGCGGAGCGCGTGATCTTTCCCGACGCATGCGCGCTCAGTGATTACATCGTGCGGCTCTCCACACGCATCGTCGAGGGGCTTCGCGTCAAGCCCGAACACATGGCGGCGAACATCGAGTTGCACGGCGGCGTCGTCTTCTCGCAGCAGGTGCTCACCGCGTTGATTGTCGAAGCCGAGTGGCCACGCGAGCGTGCATACCGTGCGGTGCAGGCCCTCGCAGCACGGGCACGTGACGATGAAGGGTCATTCCGTGACCTAGTGTCGGTCGATGCCGACATCTCTGCCGCACTTTCCGAGCAGACCATCGCGCACTGTTTCGACGTCGAGCCCTACCTGGCCCACATTGACGAGACATACCGTCGCCTCGGTCTGTCGACGACAACACCGCAGCGAGCCGAGCCGGATGCTCCAACACCCGTGCTCGCCATCGAGGCCGGCCTTGCCGGCGGGAGGATGAGTTGATGCAAGTGATGAGCGCCGCCGATGTCGGTGACCTGAACCTCTTCCGGCGCGGAAAGGTCCGTGACACCTTCCAGCTCGCCGATGGCACCCTGTTGATGATCGCGACCGACCGGTTGAGCGTCTTCGACGTGGTGCTGCCGACTGCGATTCCTGGAAAGGGCACCGTGCTCACGCAGATGTCCCGATGGTGGTTCGCGCAGACCGCAGGGATCATGCCGAACCACCTGCTCCCCGACATGGAGGAGGCGATTCCCGAGGCGGTCCGCGACGACTGGCTGCCCCGGTCCATGCACGTCGCTCGCGCGCAGCGCATCGACGTCGAGTGCGTGGTACGCGGCTTCATCAGCGGGTCGGGCTGGAAGGAATATCGCGACAAGGGAACGCTGGCCGGCGAGGCCATGCCACCCGGGTTGCGCGACTCCTCGCGGCTCCCGTCGCCGCGCTTCACACCGGCGATCAAGAAGGACGACGGCCACGACATCAACATCTCGCGGGTCGAGCTCCGGGCGCTTCTCGGTCAGTCACTCTCCGACCAGCTGGAGTCCGCCTCGCTGCGTCTCTTCGATTTCGCCACCGCGCGCTGCGAGAGCGTGGGCATCTATCTGGCCGATACCAAGTTCGAGTTCGGTTTCATCAACGGGAACCTCACCCTCATCGACGAGATCTTCACCCCCGATTCGTCACGTTTCTGGGAGATTTCGCAGTGGCGCGAGGGCGAGCCCGCGGTCTCATTCGACAAGCAGTTCGTCCGGGACTACGTCGAGACCCTCGGATGGGACAAGACCGATCCGGGTCCTGCGCTTCCCGACGAGGTCGTTCGCGGCACCACCCAGCGCTACATCGAGGCCGCCCGGCGCATCTGCGGCATCGAGATCGAAGGAGTCACCGCCGAATGACCTGGG